>JBAVKA010000278.1:0-14895 GCA_049688075.1 Gammaproteobacteria bacterium | reverse complement strand
GGTCGGCATGAAGGTGATCGCCCGGACGGCAGCACGTCGGGCTGTTGGCAGGTCACCTTCGTCCATGAGCAGCTTGTGTGTGCCACCTTTGCGACGGGCGCGTATTTGCATGGAAGCCAGGGTTTCCGGCTCGATATCCGCCACCAGAATAAGCTTGCCCTCGATCAGGCCGGCAGTATAGTGGCTGTAGTACACCTCCAGGGAACCGGTTTCGCCCGGTGGGGCGATAATCGCCAGCTCGTTGTCGTCGCCCAGTTGAGCCATCGCCACGCCCAGCGTCGTTTGCCCGGGCACTATGCCGAATACGCGCGTGGTTCCATTTGACAGCCGTTCGATCTGCCAGGGAAAACCGGTGACGGGCTCACTGTCGTTTTGTGCGTCGTTACTGCATGCCGTCAGCCCGATCGCGACAAGCAGAACGGCCAGCCAGATAAATTGGTTTGGATACATTGTTCATATAATACAAGATAGACAATAGGGGAAAGACCACCTTTATCCGGACATTTGTCAGCATCCGCTCTACAGGGCGCTGGGCCAATCCAACGGGGAACGCTCTAGACAGTATCGTGAGTTGTTCCGTGAGCACCTGGAACCGGAACTGATCGATGAAATCCGGCGGGCGACCAACGGGAATTATGTACTTGGGGATGCCCGATTCAGCGCAGAGATCGAAGCCATGTTGCAACGTCGTGTCACACCGGGCAAGGCGGGAAGGCCGGAAAAAAATAGCGGAAATCGTGGTCTGTCCCCGGTTTCACGATTACTCCGGCGGCCTGGTCTCGGGGGTTTGTGCCTCCGTTTCCGGCGGCTGTATCACGATTACTCGAGGCTGCTGCCCATAGGGACTGCCCCAGTAGGGACTGTAAGCCTGGTGCCGGTAGTGCCGCCAGTCATCGTGATCGTTATCGAACATCTTGTCGGCCCACCACGAGGGATTCATCAGGTCCCAGATATCATCCCGTGCCTGGGCGGTCTGGGTCGGTACTGTCCCCCAAAAGAACGCTGCGGCAGCCAATATAACCACGGTTCTCTTTAGCATCTTGATATCTCACTATGGCAAGTAATGGATGCGAAGTATATTATCATATTCTTATATATAAATCAAAGGGGACAGGCTACGATCATCCGGCCTTTTGTTTGACTGACACCGGTTGTGGGCAAAAGACCAGTGCGAATCGTGGTCTGTCCCTGACCTTGTACGCTGCAGCCGCACGAGGTGTATCTTCCCCTGGGTGTAACACCGTCAATGAGACAATGGGCCTATCGCCCGAATTAAAAGGTGTCAGAGCACATTTTCTCAAATATAAGCCGGAAATGCGTAAATGTGCTCTGACATCCTTTTCACAATGGCCCAATCCACCGGTTGAGCCAGGTCGACGGACCCTGTAAGGATGTCAGCGACATCACCACACTGAACTACTATCCGTATAGTTGGATCAGAGTAAAAACTCGCGGTATAAAGTTTTTTCTCTTACCCTGAAATCTCAGGCACAGCCTGAATGAGAATGTAAAATGCAAAACATCACATCATTACGCTTGCGTTATTTTCCCTTTCCTGGCCGGGCCGGTGCCATTCGCGATGCTTTGAATATCGGCAAGGTGGCATTTGAAGATGACTTCGTTCCGCCGGAGCAATTCCGTGAGCGCCGGGCCTCGGGCGAATTTCCGTTTGGCGGGCTGCCGGTGCTGGATGTGGAAACAACCACCGGAAAGTACTGTTCAGCGCAGAGTAACGCGATCCTGAGGTTTGTCGGGCGTTTAGCCAGCTTGTATCCTGTCGACGATCTTTTCCAGGCATTGAAAGTAGATGAAGCGCTGGATGTCGGTGAAGATATCAATCAGCTCATGGGGCCGAGTCTTCATGAGAATGATGTGCAGAAAAAGATGGCCATGCGCAAGGAACTGGCCGAGAAAACCTTGCTGGAGTGGGCGACGTACCTCGAGCGACTGATCATAAGTAATGGCAGCACCGGTTTTATCGTTGGCAATGCACTGACTGTCGCAGACCTCAAGCTCTACTGGATCGTGGACTGGCTCACCAGTGGCATACTCGACGGCATCCCGACGGGCCTGTTTGACGCCTATATGAATATATCGTCCTGGCACAAAAACGTTACAGAGGTTCGTGAGTTCCGCTTGAAAGCTTGACGGAAATTTAATTACAGGGGACAGACCACGATTTCTCAGTCATTTGTCTGACTGAACTCCCTGTCTATGCGCGCCAGACTACCGGTGGCAGTCCGGGTCGCCTATGGACAAGGAGGTCACCGATGCCGCGACGCGCGCGCCTGGCCGTGGCGGGCATTCCCTGGCATATCATTCAACGGGGCAATAACCGGCAGGCCTGTTTTTTCACCGCAGCAGATTACCAGCGTTACATGCAGGACCTGGGTCAGCAGGCCGGGAAGTTCGGCTGTCGGATCCATGCCTATTGCCTGATGACGAACCATGTGCACCTGCTGGTCACGCCAGAGCGTGCTGACAGTGCCGGCCTGATGATGAAGCGCCCGGGGCAGCGCTATGTTCAGTACATCAATCGTACCTGGCGGCGCCCCGGGACCTTGTGGGAAGGTCGGTTCCGTTCCTGCCTTGCGCAGAAGGAAACGTATGTGCTGGCCTGTTACCGGTATATCGAACTGAGTCCCGTCCGGGCCGGCATGGTGGAGCATCCTGCCGGGTACGCCTGGTCAAGCTACCGTTCAAACGGGCAGGGCATGAATAATGTGTTGCTCGATCCACATCCGCTCTACAGGGCGCTGGGTCAGACAAGGGAGACGCGTTGCAGGCACTACCGGGATTTGTTCCGTGCGCACCTGGAGCCGGCCTTGATCGATGAGATCAGGCAGGCAACCAACGGTAATTCTGTGCTCGGAGACGCGCGGTTCAGCGCGGTAATCGAGGTCATGCTGCGGCGTCGCGTCACGCCGGGCAAGGCGGGCAGGCCGGTAAAGGATTAGCGGAAATCATGGTCTGTCCCCTATTTGCTCGTTGACCATGCGAGAAAAAGGTGTTTATCCTTAGAAATGAATAGCCACTTGTCAAGAGAAAGAATCGTGTCTGCGTCGCGTCCAGAGATGCGGCTCATAATTGAGACGGCGAGGACAAGCTTCACAGAAGCGGCGGTTAATACCGTAAGGACATTGCTGAAGCAGAAGATAGACTGGAGCTGGTTGAAAGCCGTGAGTATCAGGCACGGCACTGAACCCCTACTTTACCGAAACCTGGCGACATTGGCCCCGGAATTAGTGCCAGAGCACGTCCTTCAGGATTTGCGTAAGGATTTCACCAGTAATAAACGACGGGCAGAATATTATTCGCAGCAGTTATCGCAGCTTCACAGACAATTCCAAAGTGAAGGTATCGCACTTATTCCCTACAAGGGACCCATGCTTGCAACTTTGGCGTACGGTGATATTGGGCTTCGACGTGCATGGGATCTCGATCTTTTAGTAGCAGAGGAGGAATATTCGAGAGCAAAGCAGGTTCTGTTAGGCGCAGGGTATAGTTTGCTCAAAGATCTGACCTGGGAAGCGGACTTCACAAATACTGTCACAAATAACGAAAGAACCGTTCATATTGATCTTCACAGGCGGCTTATCCCATACATTTATCCCCTGAGGCTCCGTTTCTCTGATTTATGGGAACGCTCGATCATGACTGGGAAAACTGGATCCGATGTTCGCAGTTTAAGCCCGGAGGATACTGTCATCATGCTATTTATCCAGGCTGCCAAAGACAGCTGGGAAGGTGAGCTTAAGCTCATAAAGATTAGTGATATAGCGGAATTGGTTTTGCGACACCGCGATCTTGACTGGAGCTGGATCTCCAGAGAGTGCAGTGCGTTAGGTATTCGTCGCATGGGATCCTACAGCCTGCTCTTAGTCAGTGAGCTATTGGGAACAGATTTGCCATCGGAGACCATGAGCTTGTTCCGCGAGGAGCGAGGACTGAGAACCGTAGCCAACGCCATTATTGAAGAAGTGGCAACTGGACAAGTTCGCAATTTTAGGCCGCTTGTGCGGACCTATAATTTCCATGCAAAGCTGAGAGACAGGCTGTGGGACCGGCTATTCCCGCTGTTTACGCCAGGAGGGTTTCATTACGTCTTGACCAGAATGGCACGGTTTATTGCCAGGTTTTATCGAAAGGCTGCAGCTGACACGGTGATCCGGCTGGCCCGTATGCGATAGGGGACAGACCACGATTTCTCGGTCATTTGTCTGACTGAACTCCCTGTCTATGCGCGCCAGTCTGCCGGTGGCAGTCCGGGTCGCCTATGGACAAGGAGGTCACCGATGCCGCGACGCGCGCGCCTGGCCGTGGCGGGCATTCCCTATGTGCTCGGAGACGCGCGGTTCAGCGCGGGAATCGAGGCCATGCTGCGGCGTCGCGTCACACCGGGCAAGGCGGGCAGGCCAGCTAAGGATTAACGGAAATCGTGGTCTGTCCCCGATGTTAAAACCCCAGCACCGTGAAGAGGGCATACAGTAACCGTATAACTGTCGCCGCATGCGGGTCGACATTGATAACCCGCCCGTTGGCACGAACCTCCACGCCCTGTCCCTCCTTCAGACGTCTGGCCTGCTCCAGTCCGGATGTGCTCAGCCTGGCTGTAAACAGGACGTTGGGTGGTAACTCCCTGATGCGGTATTCACCCGGCAGGTCCGTGGCTTGCACCTCGATCTTCGGTATCTTTTCATTGCTGGCGACGAGGTGAAGTATGTGCACGTCTGACAACGTCGCTGTTCCGGCCGGGACGCTGAATTCCACCAACGACTGGGGATTAACACCGGTATTCGCCAGCTTGAAATCAAACCACGTGGCACAGTTGTCCGGGGTCACGCCCTTGAGCGGTTTACCGAAGCTGTTGCACAGGGAGAAAGAGGTATTGACCGAGTAGCTTACCTCGTCGTCTGAGCTGGCGATAACAGCCAATATGGGCAACCCCAGGACGATGACCGGCAATCCAATCCTGATCAGCAGGGCGAACCCCAGGTGTTGCCGTATCCAGTCGATGCCCTGTATCAGTGTCTCTAGCAGCTTTCGCATGCGCCGTCAGTGCCTTCGGAAATCAGGAATTAAAGGGGTCGGTGACAATTGAGACTTATTACCGGTTGTCACTAATAATAATAGGAGACAGACCATGATTTCTTGTCACATAAACGTGGTCTGTCCCCTTTTCCCTATTGCACCATGCCGAGCAAGGCGCGCGCGACGCCGCTCAGGCTCTCTCCGGCGATCAGCCCGGATGCGGCGGCGATCAGGAATCGCTGCGCAAGGCTCGGTCGATAGCGCTCGAGGAGCTTGCCGACGAGACTGCCGAAAAACATCGTGATCGAAATCGACGCCGGAATCACCATCGCGAGGCCGAAGGCCGGTATGTTGGGCAACCACCACGGCGCACGGCGATGTTGCAGCCAGGCGCCGGCAATACCCG
The DNA here is from genome assembly GCA_049688075.1 of Gammaproteobacteria bacterium. GTDB lineage: Bacteria > Pseudomonadota > Gammaproteobacteria > UBA9214 > UBA9214 > CAVQCA01. Next base: position 9,458 of record JBAVKA010000278.1, on the reverse strand, counting down.
CGCCACCGCCGATCGCCACCGCCAGCAGGGCGCTGACGTGAATCGCACCGAGTCCGTTGTGGAGGGTCTCGGCGACCACTTTCCAGGTCGCCACCGCAGGCGCCGGCCATTGCTCGGTTACCAGCATCGTGGCCGGGTCCGGGATCAGGCGCAAATAGACGATGCTGCCGATCACGCTGCCGGTCAGTACACCGAAGCATTGCGCCACGATCTGTGCACGCGGCGGCGTGCCGATCAGATGGCCCACTTTCAGATCGTTCAGCAGGTCCGCGCTTTGTCCGGCCGCACCCCCCGCGACGTTTGCGCCGATCAGGTTCGCGGTGGTTTCACCCGGCGCAATGACTCCGGTCGTGAGCTGCGACACCTTGCCGATCGCACCGATCGGGGGGATACCCGTCTCGCCGACGACACGCGAGGCAACCGTCGCGAGCAGAAAGGCAATCGGAACCGCGAGCGTGGCGATGAACCAGTGAATGTCGAAAATCATCACCTGCGCGATCACGACCAGGGCGCTGGCGAATGAAAGCCCGAGCAGGCGGGTGACCGTCGCGCCGTCGCTGTCGCCACCGGAAAGGCCGTCCGGCTTCGAAGCCGTCAGGCGGTACGACACGCCCTGCAGCACGAAGCGGGTCAGCGCCGATCCAACCATCAGTGAAACACCCGGCCATAACAACCATTCGATCATGGTCGCGAACCAGTTCGCATCCAGGTCGTTCGCGCCGGGCTCGATGAAGCCCTGGAACAAACCCCAGGGCCCCAGAAGGCCCCATGACAGGATACCGCCGAGCAGCAACGACAGGCCGGCGCGAAACCCGATGATCGCGCCGAAACCTGCCAGAAGCAGCGACGGATCGATTACAAAGGTGAGGTTCTTCGCACTGATGCCGGCGAATCCCGAGAGCTTGCCCACGGCAGGGAGCACGAAGCCAAGGCCCGCTCGCGGCAGCGTGTACGTGCCGGTGTCGAGCCATTTCAGAATGCCGGCTATCGCGGCCGAGCTCAACAGCACGCGCAGCTTCAGTGCCGCTTCACGGCCCTGTTCGAAGATCTCCAGCAACGTTTCGGCGGTCGCGCGCCCCGTGGGAAACGGCAGATCCGCACGCAGGAGCAGCGATGCGCGCAGGTACCACGCAACCCAGATACCCAGAAAACTGACCGCGAATACCCATATGACGAGTTGCGTCAGCGGCATATTACTGCCTGTGATCATCGCCAGCGCCGGTATCGGTGCGACCAGGCCGCCGGAAATGATATTGGCCGACGACGATGCCGCCGTTTGCGCGATGTTGGCCTCGCCCGCGCCCAGGTGATCGCTGATACGCACCCGTGCCAGCAGCGTCCAGCAGCCGGTAGCCAGCAGCAACGCGATGATCGAGATGTTGAACGACCAGCCGATCTTCAGTCCCGAATAGATGTTGCAGGGCGTCAGCAGGGCGCCGATCAGCATACCGCTGGCGATGGCGCGAAGGGTCAGGTTCTTTTCAGTCAAGGCGAAACAGGGTCATTGGCTCGCGGCGATCGCCACGATGTGGACTCGCCCAGCCTCATGATGGCCGATAGTTCATCGAGGCTGAGCACATGACAGTAAATCATATTGATGATTTCGAGCTCCCTCTGGTGGAGCTCATCGGTGCCGGCGGCGCAACAGTCCTCGACGACGATGACGTTGAAGTTCTCGTCGGCCAGACTCCGCACGGTCGATGAGACGCACTGATCGGTATAGATGCCGGTCACGATCACATTACGGATGCCCATATTGCCGAGCACCAGTCGCAGATTGGTGCCGGTCAGCGCACTGTCGGTGGTCTTGGTGACAACGATCTCGCCCGGCGCCGGCGCAAGCTCGGGGATAATCTGCGATTCCTCGCTGTCTTTCGGCATCAGCAGATTGTTCCAGCCCGGCATTTTCTGGCTCAGCGAGCGATCACGCCCGTCATCGAGCAGGCCGGCGATGCGCGCATGGACGACATCCAGGCCGTTGTTGCGAAACTTGTCCTGCAAGGCACGCAGGTTCGGAATCACAGTCTCGCGCATGCGGGCATAGAACGGCGCCCAGCGCGCGTTTTCGGCATCGGTCGGCTTCGGCGCCAGGCCGTAGTTCTGCACATCGATGCACAGCAGCGCGGTCTCGGCCGGTGGCAGCGACGGGACTTCGGGTTCCGGCGCCTCCTCGTAGTAGAAGGAACGGTAGGCAGTTTTCCAGTTCATTGCGGCATTCTCCGGAACCGTTGGGTGATCGGCTGTTCGGGGTCGGTACCAGCGGACCAGCAGACGACCCTACAAGATAACGCACCGCATTCCAAGCGTGCCAGGGACCAGTTGAAAACCGGGTAACAGGGGACAGAGCCCAATTTCTACGGTGAAGAAATCAACAGGTTCAGACTCCATTGATTCGACAGGATAACGTCAAGGCAATCGAGTCTGATCCCTTTCATACTCAGGAGCAGCGAGCCGCACTCCCTTAAAACGGCCACAGGCTCCAGCCGCTGTTGAGTTCGTCTTCGCACTGCGCCAGCTGGGCGTGGTAGCGCCTGGCGCGGGCGTCCACCTGGTGCGCGACTTTGATGAGCCAGGGCTTCTTTTCATAGGTCTTGCGCTTGTAGCCTCCCTGTCCCTCGTGGTAGGCCAGGTACTGGCTGTAGGCGTCCGACCGGGAGATTCCGAGCATGCGGTGGCTCATGTTGCCATACCAGGCGACGAAGTCCACGGCGTCGGCAAAGTCGTCGCGGTCCGCGTAGCGATTGCCGGATTTCTCCCGGTACCAGTCCCAGGTGCTGTCCCTGGCCTGGGCATAGCCGTAGGCGGATGACACCCGTCCCCAGGGGATGACCCACAGCAGATAGTCGCGCGGCGGCTTCGCGTCATCCACGAACTTCGATTCCTGGTAGATGATGGCGAGCTGTACATGGATCGGCACGCCCCAGTGTTCGTAGGCGCGTTTGGCATCCTTGTACCAGCCGTCCTTGTCGTCGAAGATCTCGCAGCTGTCGTTGAGATTGCGCGGCGGGCTGGTGGAGCAGGACCACAAGGCCGCCACCGCGAGTAATGCGGCGAGCGCAATGCGGTCATATCTGCGGCGGGTGCGTTTGCGCATCCAGGTGAGACTACATCAAAAGATACTCAGCAATAAACCGGGGCCAAACTCGATTGATTCGTCAGCAGTGCGTCTGATCCAGGGAGTCTGACCCTTTTGATCTAAACCCGCTTCATTGCGAGGGTCAGCCCGTCGGCGATGGGAATCAGGCTGATGTCCACGCGGGTATCCCGGTGCAGCGCCTCGTTGAACGCGCGGATGGCGCGGGTGTCTGCATCCTGGCAGGCCGGATCGGCAACCTGACCGTCCCAGAGGGTGTTGTCCACGGCAATCAGGCCGCCGGGGCGCAGCAGCGTCAGCGCGCGCTCGTAGTAGCCACCGTAGTTTTCCTTGTCGGCGTCGATGAATGCGAAGTCGAAGCTGCCGGACTCACCGTTAGCTATCAGGGCATCCAGCGTTTCCAGCGCCGGCGCCAGTCGCAGCTCGATCCGCTCGCTCAGCCCGGCCTCCTTCCAGTAGCGTTGCGCCACCGCCGTCCAGGTTTCGTCGATATCGCAGGCGACCAGCCTGCCGTCTGCGGGCAGTGCACTGGCAACACACAGGGCGCTGTAGCCGGTATACACGCCGATTTCCAGCGCCTTGTGCGCACCGATCAGTTTCACCAGCAGCGCCATCAGCTGCCCCTGTTCCGGTGCTATCTGCATCCGTGCCATTTCGTCGCGGGCGGTCTCCTGACACAACCGCTCTCGCAACGGGTCGTCCCGCAGCGAAACGTCCAGCAGGTAACGATACAGTGTGTCGGACAGCGTGAACGTCTTGACGGACATGGCAGGTTTCAGACTAGGTTAAATGGTGTCAGAAATAAAGGAGCCGGATACATGTTTTTCAGTCTGAATCCACATGGAAGCCTGCCCGGCGGTTGTTGCCACGCCTGGTGATGTTCCGGGGGATTCCCGGCAGGTGCAGACGGGCAGGGCGGTGCACTGGGTGCCATCCTTGCTTCAGGCATGTTACCTTCCCGCAAGGGTCGTGACGCGGCTATCAGCCAGAGTCACGGATGCAGCTCAGAACATGTATCCAGCCCCCTTTTTGTTTCCACGGCTATACTTCAGGAAGTGTCCATGTCCGAGAGGGGGGATCAACATGACATACCCAGACTGGAAGATTCGCGGCCCGGAAATCTCTACCTGCAACTGCAACTGGGGTTGTCCCTGCCAGTTCAACTCGATTCCAACCCATGGACACTGCCGTGCCGGCGTGGCCATGCGCATCGATGAGGGTCATTACGGGGACACCCGGCTGGACGGCCTGCTCTGGTCCGCGATGTTCGCCTGGCCCGGCGCGATACACGAGGGCAACGGCGAGGCGCTGGTCATTCTGGACGAACGTGCCGATGCGAACCAGCAGGCGGCCCTGCTCGGCATCCTGTCGGGGGAGACCTCCGAACCCGGCGCCACGGTATTCAATGTGTTTGCAGCCACCCTGAGCAAGATGCATGAGCCGGTCCGGGCGCCGATCACCTTCGAACTCGACGAAACCCGCTGGACCGGCCGCTTCTCGGTGCCGGGCTATATCGACGCCAACGCCTCGCCGATCGCCAATCCCGTCACCGGGGTACGTCACCGCGCGAGGGTGCTCCTTCCGGACGGATTTGAATACCGCGAGGCCGAGTTCGTCAGCAGTCATACACACGCCGATGGCCCGATTCCGCTGGACTGGGCCGATGGCCACGGACACATTGCCATGATCCACATGACGCCGGCCGGTCCGGTGAGTTGACCGGCGGCGCCCGTGACCGTTGCGGTGCCGTCATCCGGCGGACACGGTGAGTTGATCGAACGGCTGGTACGCCGTGACCGCCGGATCGTCGCGGCCGGACTGTTGCTGGTGACGTTCATGGCCTGGTGCTACCTGCTTGCCGGGGCAGGCATGGACATGGGTGCGATGGACATGAGCATGCCCATGCCCTGGTCGGCGGGCTACGCCATCCTGGTTTTCCTGATGTGGTGGGTCATGATGGCGGCCATGATGCTCCCCAGTGCCGCGCCGATGATCCTGCTGTTTGGCCTGGTCAGCCGCAAGAGCCGCGCGGCGGGTTCCCCCTACGTGCCCACCACGATCTTTGCATCGGGCTATCTCATCGCATGGGGACTGTTCAGCCTGCTGGCCACGGGCGTCCACTGGCTGCTGGACCAGGCGGGTCTGTTGTCGGTGCAGATGAGCAGCGCAAGCGTATTGCTGGGCGGCCTGTTGCTGGTGCTGGCAGGCCTGTACCAGTTGACGCCCTGGAAGCACGCGTGTCTGCGGCACTGTCGTGGTCCGATGGATTTCGTCATGCGATACTGGCGGCCCGGCTACCGCGGCGCGCTGTCCATGGGGCTGCGTCACGGTGCCCTGTGCGTCGGGTGTTGCTGGGTGATGATGGGCCTGCTGTTCTACGGCGGCGTCATGAACCTGTACTGGATCACGGGCATCGCCGCGCTGGTGCTGCTGGAAAAGCTGTTGCCGGCGGGCGAATACCTCGATCTTGCCGGCGGCCTTGTCTTTATTGCCTGGGGCTTGTGGCTGTTGATATGAAAATGCACTACCGCAAACTCGGCAACACCGGACTCGAGGTCAGCGTTATCTGCCTGGGTACCATGACCTGGGGGGAGCAGAACACCCGCGCCGAGGCTTTCAGGCAGATGGACTACGCGTTCGCGCAGGGCGTGAATTTCTTCGATACGGCGGAGCTGTACCCGATACCGCCGCGCCCGAACACCTACGGACAGACCGAGGTGATCATCGGCGAGTGGCTGAAGAAGACCGGCAACCGCGAACGGGTCGTGCTTGCCAGCAAAATCGCCGGCCCCGGGGTGGGCTGGATCGACCACATCCGCGCGGGCCGGACGCGTTTCAACCGGGGATATCTGCAGGCGGCGCTGGATGGCAGCCTGCGGCGTCTGCAGGTCGACTGCATCGACCTGTATCAGCTGCACTGGCCGGAGAGAAACACGAATTTCTTCGGCAAGCGCGGGTTCGACCCCGGGGACGAGGATGAATTAACCCCCGTTGCCGGGACGCTGGCAGTGCTGCAGGACTTCGTGCAGGCCGGCAAGATTCGCCACGTCGGCCTGTCCAACGAGACCCCGTGGGGCATCATGCGCTTCCTGCAGGCCGCCGAACATCGGGACCTGCCGCGCGTGGTCACGGTGCAGAACCCCTATAGCCTGCTGAACCGCTCCTATGAAGTCGGCGCCGCCGAGGTGTCATGGCGCGAACACTGCGGCCTGCTGGCCTATTCCCCGCTGGGCTTCGGCGTGCTGTCCGGCAAATACCTGAAAGGGGCTCGCCCGCCGGGGGCGCGGCTGACCCGGTACCCGGACTACACGCGCTACAGCGCTCCAGCCGCCGAAAAGGCCACCGCGGAGTACGCCGAACTGGCGCGCGCCCACGGCCTGGACTGCGCGCAGATGGCGCTGGCCTTTGCGAACAGCCGTCCGTTTCTCACCAGTACCATCATCGGTGCCACGACCATGGAGCAGCTGCGCAGCAACATCGCCAGCATCGATCTGGAGCTGTCCCCCGAGGTGCTGGAGGGGATACAGGTGATCCACGAGGCGCATCCCAATCCCAGTCCGTAATGGGGCCGGATACAATTCCCCCATTCCGGAAAATGTATCCGGCCCCTTTTTGTTGTAGACCGATCATCGATCGGAACCAGTGACCCTCTCCGCCTCGCGCTCGGCGTCGCTGACCATGGCGCCGATGCCGCGTGGGAACCAGCGCCAGCCCGCCAGAAATGCCAGCGCGAGCGATACGGTCGCAACGAGGAGCGCCACGCGGATTCCCTGGACGAAATCGTTCTCCGCCAGCTCGACGATGGCGGCCGCCTGCGCCGGGTCGCGGTGAACGATGGACCGCCGGGGCACGATCTCGGCGACGTGCGCACGGGGATTGGCACTGGTGATGATGGTCTCGGCAATGGTGCGTCGCTCGGCCGGGTTCGGCACCACGGACGCCAGATCGGGCTCAAGCGTGGCCGACAGCCAGGCGGCGAGCACCGAGCCCATGACGGCGAATCCGACCGTCGAGCCGATCGCCCGCTGCGCGCTCATGATGCCGGATGCCATGCCCGCGCGCTCCGCGGGGACCGAGGTCATGGCGATGGTCGTAATCGGCGTCAGGCACAGCGCGGCCCCGATGCCGCACAGACCCAGGCCGATCATGACCAGCGTCGAGCTCCGGTGCCCGCTGGCAATCAGCGTCAGCAGACCCAGCATCAGCGCTCCGAGTCCCACAAGGATAGGAGTCCGTGCGCCGATCCGGCCGACCAGGTGCCCAACCAGCGGTGATACGATGGTTATGCCCGCGCTGAACGGCAGGATCAAGAGGCCGGTCACCTCAGGGGAATAGCCGCGAACGTTCTGCAGGAACTGCGTGGTGAGCAGCAGCATCCCGTAGACGGCGAAGAACACCGTGCAGATGGTCCCAATGGACGTGGCATAGGAGGTGTCGCGGAACAGCGTCAGATCCATCATGGGATCCGATGATCCGCGCTCGATCCACAAAAAGAGGAAGCCGCCGACGGCAGCCGTCGAGAGCAGCGTGACGATCTGCGGCGATGTCCAGCCGGCATGGGGACCTTCGATGACCGCATACACCAGGGCGCCGACGGTGAGGACGAACAGCACCTGCCCCGGCAGGTCGAAGTGACGTGCCCGCTCGTTGCGCGACTCCTTCACAAAGCCCAGGGTCAGGAGCAAGACCAGCACGCCCACGGGCACGTTGACGTAGAAGATGCTGCGCCAACCCCACTGCTCCGAGAGCAGGCCGCCGAGCGTGGGGCCGACAGCCGTGCCGACGTTCGCGATGGCGGTCCAGATCCCGATCGCACGCGCCTTTTGCTTTGCCTCCGGGAAGGCAGCGCTGACCAGTGCGAGCGATGTCACGTTGACCGTCGCCGCGCCCAACCCCTGCACACCGCGGGCAATGTTGAGCATTTCAATCGTGGGCGCCAATCCGCAGGCGATGGACCCCAGCGTGAACAGGGTGATTCCCACCAGATACCAGCGGCGGCGGCCGTAGAGGTCGGCGAGTGTCGCCGCCGACATGATGAAGACCGCCATACCGAGGCTGTAGCCAGCCACCGCCCATTGCAAACCGGCCTCCCCAACTGCGAAGTCGCGCTGAATGTCGGGCAGCGCCACGTTCACGATGAGCGCGTCGAGAAGGATCATGAACAGGCCAAGGCCGGTGGTGACGAGAGTGATGCGCTGCGTTCGGTTCATGGGCAGGATCCCGTTTTCGTGGGGCCGGGGTGCAGACTGCTGCACGGACCGAGACCCCGAGTCTGCGCCGTTTCCTCGGCGCGTACAGGCAATATAAACCGTCTTGTGATCCGACGGAACCACCGCCCCTTCGTCGTGGAATGCTGACCTCCCCTGCGCCGATTGGCCCGCGTCACCCGCCCCGGGTACCGGCTGTTGGGCGCGCACTGCTTCGACCTCAATCAGGTGGTCAGCCCCGGAACCACCGACGGCATGCATTTCGACCCCGACGCGTTAGATTGTGTCGCGTCTATCTCCATATTTTTTCACGCTAAGCGCATACTCGCGCCCAGGATCAATCGATAAGAAAAGCGCATTATTTTGCCTGTATACAGTGCATCAAATCGAATCCATTCGCAGAACAGGATGATCGAGAGCTTTTCCCTGTTTGCGAGTGGCAGAATTATGACTGCCAGAAACAGTATAAACAGCAAGCTCATCATGGAGGTTTCGCTCCCGAGTCCCCAGGCGCATCTGAAAGTGGCTGCTTGTGAAGCAGGGTTCAGGCTCATGCGTGAGTCTGTCAAGCGAGGGTATCGGTTTTCAGGTACTTCGTCACCCGGCGATTCGCCGGCTATCCGGAAGCACCGCGAGGTGACAGGCAATCGCATCGCTCGTGTCTGATATACGAGCTCGTCATTCCCTGCGTACCAAACCCGGTCCCTGATGGGACATGGGATCAGAGCACCATCAGTCCCGAGCTATCAGCACACGGTGCTCTGACCCCAATTTGGTTCTGACTAGCGGAGGTCGAGGTAGCCGTCCGGCACCAGGCTGGTCGCCAGCATCACCGTGTTGATGTCCTGGTGCTCGATCCAGGTGGTCGAGCTCTGCTGCGTTGGGTCGAGCCAGAACGCCTCGATGTCGCCGGCCAGCGGAACGTACTGCGCGAGCGCCTCGAGTTGCGCACGCTGAGCCGGTGCGACGGCCTGCATATGTTCCACGGCGTGCAGGCCGATCGCCAGCCCGAGCTCGCGAAACGCCAGCCGGTACCGGGCCGGCAGTTGCAGATCGCCGCCCTGGACGTAAAGGGCCAGTCCGCTGCGTGCGGCGTCGAGCAGGCGGTCGAACAGGTGCGGCTCGACCTCGGCGTCCTGCTGCGCGAGTTGCTGCAC
>JBAVKA010000277.1:0-1966 GCA_049688075.1 Gammaproteobacteria bacterium | reverse complement strand
AAATTGATGCTCTTTTTGGTCTTCAGTGATGATCCTGACCTTGTCACCGACCTTTACGAGGTTTGCATGCCTGATCTGTTCGTGCAGCTTGTCGGGTGGTGCATCGATGGTTTGCAGGGACGTGCAGCCGATGAGGTTGATGATTAGCAGAAGGTTAATGATTTTCCGAAAGGTGATGTGCTGTGTCATAACCGTATCCTGCAGGGATGTGAATGTTCATTCCGCATAGCCTTCGAGACAGGTAATCTAAGGTGCTGTACTTCCAGCATGGGTCGAACCCTTCAACGACAAATAAAAACGGCGGCCCTTAAAAACGAAGGCCGCCGTACTAGAATTGACGTCCTAGCCATCTTTAGCCCGGCTAATTATTTTCCGGTGATCTAGGTCTTCGTCATTGAGGTGTCGTCCGTCACCCATGAAGCCCCTTCAATTGTCGTGTCTGTCGTGGTGCCGGTCATCATGCTTATGATCATTATGCTTATGATCATTTCGATAATGGTCGTTACCGTCCGCCGGCAATACCTGCTCGATCGTGGCCGCGATAACACCGTATCCTGTCGGATTCGCGTGAATATTCGGACCGACTGGCTCTGGAACGCACATATAGGTCCAGAGGCAGATCAGTGCTACGTTCTGTGGAATCATGTACGGACTGCCCGGCGTTGGAAATGGCACCACATCCGTGAAATTGTCCGAATCGAATGCGCCGGCAACATCCGCGACCGGTATGGAGAACGCAGCGTAGGTCTGGCCAAGAACATCATTATTCAAAATACTCGCCAGCAGTGCAGATTGCTCGGCAAGCACCTGCCCATCCGTTCCAGTCAGCCAGGAAGCCAGAAAAGTGTTGTAATAGTTCAGCGCGACGATTGGTGTGTCGTCACCAGCGGCCTGTTGCAACGTACTCAGGATAATTGGCAGGTTGGCAGCAACCTGCGCAAACGGCCCACCATCAGGATCAAGAATACAACCAACATCGACGCCCGTCACAATGCCATCTGTTTCGATGATGCACCCGGAGAAAATGACGTCATTGACGCCGATGTCGATCGTTATGAGTGCCACGTCATCGCGATGTTTCCGGAGGAATTTGACCGCCTGAGCCAGCTGTGATCCTTTCTCATAGAAGCATCCCCCACCGGAAATCATATTTTCCGTCGTTTCGCGGTTCTCGCAACCCAGCTTGACAAGCCGAAGATTTTTTTCTTCCTCCGAAAGGATGTTGAAGAGTTGATCCGGGTAACCATCGTCGGTACGCTGATTAACGCCGGCAGCATCAGGCTGGACGCCAACCGAGAGTGAATCACCCAACGACAGGTAAAACTTATCCTTAGACCTATTGTCACCATCGTGAGCGAAACTGGGTGGAATGGCCCCAATAAGCAATATGAAACATAAAACAATCCGAATGCCCGTAAACGGGTGTTGACGGAGCGACAGTTTTGATGACTCAATCTCTTTCTTCATTTCGACTTTACCTCGCTATACGTTTTGGCTGATTTATCCCGCCGGGCAGTTCTGCAGCACGAGCGGGCCGTTTTGTGTTGCAGGTCAATTCCAGCGCAAAGCTCGTAATTAATCCTGATGAAAGGGTGATATTGTTCTGATGGTTTTCTCCCAGGGCAGGGAGACTTTTTTGCAAAGAAATAAAATCGATAATTACAGTGCGTTATGATGGTTTTGAACTACGGGGGAATTCCTGCTGGCAAGTGAATACGAAGGGTGTTGCAGGCATGAGATCGCAGCGTGGGTGCTGCAGTGGAGGAAAGGGCCCCGACGGGGTGGGGCCTGAGGTACCTACCCATACATAGTATGGAGGTGCGTTTTCAGTACCTTTTTTACCGCTCAGGCAGTTATGACGGTAGGGTCGAGGACTGGCGCGGTGATCCTCGCCTTCAATGAATCCGCTTATCGGCGACTCCTCTGCGGGAAATCGTGATTATATGTCTTACCGACTTTTCACACA
>JBAVKA010000276.1:0-3004 GCA_049688075.1 Gammaproteobacteria bacterium | reverse complement strand
ATCAAGGGGCTTAATGCCCGGGATGTCGGCGGCAGCAGGATTCGTGTCAAGAAGGCGGAAGATCGCGAGGAGGGCGCCGCCGGAAAGGGGCCGGAGGCAGCGGACTCGTGATTGCCTCCAGTTACCTGATGGATCAGCCGGCCGCATGAGCGATCCCCGAGCCTGGAGGAGTCATCCATGACAGATGTGAACGTGACCGGAAGTTGCCTGTGTGGTTCCGTGCGCTACAAAATCAGCGGCGCGGCTCAGCGGTTCTATCATTGCCATTGCCAGCGTTGCCGCAAGACGACGGGTACCGGGCATGCCAGCAACCTGCTGGTGACGCCGGTAGCCAGTCTCACCTGGCTGGCGGGTGAGGACCTGCTGCGGCGTTACAAGGTGCCGGAGGCTGAGCGGTTCTATAACTGTTTTTGCTCGCACTGCGGCAGCCCGATGCCCAGGGTGGTGCCCGAACTGGACGCGGTGGTCATTCCCGCCGGCACGCTCGATGCCGAACCTCCGATACTGCCGCAGGCGCGGATATTCCAGGACTCGCGGGCTGCGTGGTCATGTTCAGGTGACGGCATCCCGGAGTTCCCTGAATACCCGACGACCGGATAGCCTTTTACCTGTACTCCTAAAGAAGCCACCCTGCGTGCCGTTTTGATGCCGAAAGCTTGATTACAGGTCGGTTCGATCGAGGACAATCCAGGGCTGGTAACAGCATGAAACACAAGTCGGGAACATCGCCGAACATATCGCGTGCTTCCTACTGGGGCGGGACGCTGTTCGGTCTGCTTTTTTTCGGCGTCGGCGCCGGCTTTCTGCTGCTCGGGGTGATTCCCAACCTGTGGGACGCCGCGCGGATGCAGGACTGGGTACCGGTGCCGGCCGAGGTCGTGACGCTCGATCTGAAGTCGAATCATTCCGACGATACCTCCACGTACAAGGTCATCGCCCGGTTTCGATACGCCTATGACGGGCGTAGCTACACCGGTAACCGCGTCGGCATCGCCGATGGCGGGAGCGATAATGTCGGTAACTGGCAGCACGATACCTGGTCACGGCTCAAGGGCAGGAAGCATGCCGCGATATGGGTGAATCCTGCCGAGCCCTCCGAATCCGTCTTCGACCGCGACCTGCGCTGGGGGCTGCTGGGTTTCAAGTTGATCTTCGTCATCGTGTTTGGCGGTTTCGGCGCCGTGGTGCTCTGGTTCCTCAACCGCCGCCCGGCGCCGGTGCCGCCCGGTCTGCCCGCCTGGCAGGCCAGGGCGGACTGGCGCGACAATCGTGTCCGCTCCGACGCCAAAGCCTCGCTCGGTTTCGCCTGGGGCTTCGCGATTTTCTGGAACGCGATTTCCTCCCCCGTCCTGTTTGCCTTTTCCGGAGAACTGGCCAAGGGCAACCAGATGATCTGGATTGCGCTGCTGTTTCCCCTGGTCGGACTGGGCCTGCTGGTGTGGGCCCTCCGCCAGACGCTGGCATGGCGGCGCTTCGGCGTGACCCTGCTGGAGCTGGACCCGTTTCCCGGTGCCATCGGAGGTGACGTGGGCGGGTTGCTGGAGCTGCGGCTGCCCTACAACCCGAAGCATCGCTTCCGGATCACGCTGACCTGCCAGCATGTCTATACGCGGCGCACCAGCGACGGCAACGAGACGGTGCGCGACGCGAAATGGCAGGACGAGCAGCCCGCGGTGGTGGAACCCGGGCTGCGTGGCACCCGGCTGCGGTTCCTGTTCCAGTCCCCGGCCGATCTGCCCGAGAGCAGCGCAGAGGGCAACAATCGCTACGAGTGGACGGTGCAGATCACCGGCAGCCTGCCGGGTGCCGACTTCGATCGCAGCTGGGAGATCCCGGTGCTCAAGGCTGCCGGCCCGCACACCGCGCGCATGCCCGTCCGGCGACGCGCGGAAGACGCCGACACGCTGGAAGTGCCGGGCAAGGTTCTCATCCGCGAGACCGGCGCCGGCATCGAGCTCTACTACCCGTATTTCCGTCATCCCGGCATGGCCCTGACTACCCTCATCACCGGCGGCGTCTTCGCCGGTCCCGTCTGGCTGATCGACGCTGCCGCGGGTAACCGGGGTGTTCCGGGTCCGGTGCTCTGGCTGTGCTCCGTGATCGGAGGGCTGATCCTGGTTTGGGGGATCTACCTGACGGGCAACTCCCTGCGCGTCACCGCCGGGCGGCAGGGGTTGACCGCCGTGCGCGGTATACTCGGTCTGCAGTTTGCCCGCCATGCGGCGGCCGATGACATCACCGGCATCGGGAAATCCATCGGTATGCAATCGCGGCAGGGCAACCGGTCGCAGGCCTACTACCGGATCCATGCCCGTACCCGCGATGGCCGTCGCATCACGCTGGGCGATGCCCTGACCGGCGCAAGCCGCGTTGATGCCCTCATCGAGCAGCTGCGCGGGGCGCTCGGTCTGTCCGGACAGGCGAATGACCCGGAACCTGCCGGTTCGCGTTTCGGAAAAATCCGTCTCAGCGCATCGCAGGCGGCGGCGGGCGACGGTCAGCCCCGTTCGAAACGTCTGCGACTGCTGATCAACGCAGCTTCCTTCGCGCTCTTTCTGGCGTTCGTGGTCTGGAATTTCAGGGACGTCATTTTCAGATAGCTGCCGCGTTGGCGTGCCCTGTCCCGGTGGCCTGGCATGTAAGCGCCCCGTGTCGGGCTTCATGCCCCATTCCTGCCTGCAACTATATCTGCATGCAATACACAGGTCGGCACAGAGCCCGGCGAAGCCCAACGGACGGCGCCATCATCAGACTGCCACTTTCAGACCGACCTGACTACATCTGCTGATCGACTATAGTCAAAGGGACGAGAGGACGACCGGCGCGGGTTGCCCTGCACGTCGTGCACATCGCCGCCGCACCCTGACAGGAGATATACCATGCCGAAAATCGTACGCTTTCATGAAACCGGGGACGCCGGGGTGCTCAGGATCGAGGACCTGCCGCTGACGGAACCGGGCGAAGGGGAGGTCCGCCTGAAGGTGGAGGCCATCGGGCTCAACCG
>JBAVKA010000275.1:0-4896 GCA_049688075.1 Gammaproteobacteria bacterium | reverse complement strand
CTGCTGGCGAAGCGCATGGGCAAGAAGCGCGTCATCGCAGAGACCGGTGCGGGACAGCATGGCGTGGCCACCGCAACGGTTGCGGCCCGGCTCGGCATGGAATGCGTGGTCTACATGGGCGCCGAGGACATCAGGCGCCAGGCAATCAATGTCTATCGCATGCGTTTGCTGGGCGCCGAGGTGGTGGCGGTCACATCAGGCTCGAAAACCCTCAAGGATGCGCTCAACGAGGCGCTGCGCGACTGGGTTACCAATGTCGACAGCACGTTTTACATCATCGGCACGGTAGCCGGGCCACATCCCTATCCGGTGATGGTAAGGGATTTCCAGGCGATTATCGGTCGCGAGGCCCGTGCACAGGTGCTGGAACAGACTGGCCGGCTTCCCGATGCGCTGGTGGCCTGTGTCGGCGGCGGTTCCAACGCCATCGGGTTGTTCTATCCATTCCTGAACGACACACAGGTGGCTCTCCATGGTGTCGAAGCCGGCGGTGACGGCATCGAGACAGGCCGCCATGCCGCCCCGCTGTGCGCCGGCAGATCCGGTGTCCTGCACGGCAACCGAACCTACCTGATGGAGGACCAGGATGGGCAGATTATCGAAACGCACTCCATCTCGGCCGGACTCGATTACCCCGGCGTCGGCCCGGAACATGCCTGGCTGAAGGACAGCGGACGAGCCCGCTATCACAGCATCACCGATCGGGAAGCCCTGGCGGCTTTCCATCAACTGACCCGCACGGAAGGCATCATTCCTGCGCTGGAATCAAGCCATGCGCTGGCTTATGCCGTGAATCTCGCGCCCGGCATGGACCCTGACGGCACCATCGTGGTGAACCTGTCCGGTCGCGGCGACAAGGATATCAACACCGTGGCGGACCTGCAGGGGATCAGGGTATGAGCCGCATCGAGACCCGCTTCCGGCAATTGCGCGAGCAGCGACGCAAGGCACTCATTCCGTATGTGACGGCGGGGGATCCCCGTCCGGATGTGACCGTGCCCTTGCTGCACGCCCTGGTGAAGGCGGGGGCGGATATCCTCGAGATCGGCGTGCCGTTCTCAGACCCCATGGCGGACGGACCGGTGATTCAGGCAGCCTGCGAGCGGGCGCTGGTGCATCACGTGAGTCTGCATAATGTGCTGGATATGGTCAGGGAATTCCGCGGGCAGGACGATGCAACACCGCTCGTGCTGATGGGTTATCTTAATCCGATCGAGGTTTGGGGCTACGAAGCGTTCGCAGTGGCGGCCGCTGCAGCGGGCGTTGATGGTGTGCTGACCGTGGATATGCCGCCCGAGGAGGGTGACGGGCTTACGGTGGCATTGCACCGCCAGGGGATGGATGCCATCTTCCTGCTAGCCCCGAACAGTAGTCCGTCGCGCATCCAGACGGTGTGCCGCTCGGCGAGCGGGTTCGTTTACTACGTTTCCTTCAAAGGCGTGACCGGGGCGAATCGACTGGATGTGAATGCGGTTGCCGACAAACTTGAGGAAATCCGTAAATATACCGGGTTGCCCGTGGGAGTAGGGTTTGGAATCCGCGACCCCGAGTCGGCCGCGCAAATCGCCCGGATCGCGGATGCGGTTGTGGTCGGTAGCGCACTGGTCGGCAAGATTGCCGCCCTCGTTGAACAACCCGGGGCCATTGCCCCCGCGCTCTCGGAGACCCTGGCTGCCATGCGTGCGGCGATTGACCAGCAGGCAGTAAGCGGCAGGGTTGGCAATGCATAAGCCCACGGGCTATTAAATTACCTTCTGTGAAAATTGTACAATTCAGATTATGAGCTGGTTCAGAAAACTTATGCCATCCAAAATCCGCACCGTCGGCGGGAACCGACGAACGGTTCCTGAGGGGCTGTGGATCCGGTGTGACGGTTGCGGGGCGGTCCTGTATCGCTCGGAACTGGAGCGCAATTGTGACGTCTGCCCGAAGTGCAGCCACCATATGCGTATCTGGGCGCGGCGGCGCCTGGAGATGTTCTTCGATGACGGCACCACCGAGGAAATCGGCGCCGGTCTCGAACCGGTTGACATGCTCAAGTTCAGGGACAGCAGGAAATACCGTGACCGCCTCAATGCGGCACAGAAGCTGACCGGCGAGACGGATGCCCTGGTGGCGATGCGCGGTGCGGTGGAGGGCGTGCCGATGGTGGCAGCCGCCTTCGAGTTCCGTTTCATGGGCGGTTCCATGGGCGCGGTCGTGGGTGAGCGTTTCGTGCGCGCCGTCAACGCCAGTCTCGAGCATAAAATCCCGTTTGTCTGTTTTTCGGCCAGCGGCGGCGCACGCATGCAGGAGGCTCTGTTTTCCCTGATGCAGATGGCGAAGACCAGTGCGGCATTGACGCGTCTGGCGGAGGCGGGCATTCCTTTCATCTCGGTGCTGACGGACCCGACCATGGGCGGGGTTTCGGCCAGCTTCGCCATGCTGGGCGATGTCAATATCGCCGAACCGAAGGCGCTGATCGGCTTCGCGGGGCCGCGTGTAATCGAGCAGACTGTGCGGGAAACCCTGCCCGAGGGATTTCAGCGCAGCGAGTTTCTCCTCGAACATGGCGCGATCGACATGATCATCGACCGGCGTGAGATGCGCGCCAGAATCGTGAGTCTGCTGCGGATCCTGACAGGCCAGCCGGAGCCGGACGTGTCCGAGGTAGCGGTGGAATCGGAAGCCGAATCCGAAGTCGAAGCCGAAGCCTGATTGCTGCGACACGGCACGGATCTGCCCGCCGGGTGATTTCCCCTGCCCGCGCATTTTACCCGGCAGGCTGCAGGGCGTGATTCCCGCTCGCTGACATCTTTCGAAAACCAGTTGCCCACCCGCATGGCGCGATTCCAGACTCTGTCGCAATGGCTGCAATGGCAGGAGACGCTGCATCCCCAAAAAATTGATCTGGGTCTAGACAGAGTGGCCGCTGTCGCCACCCGGATGGGCGTGCTGCTTCCCGCCCGTACCGTCATCACCGTGGGCGGTACCAACGGCAAGGGATCCAGTGTGGCCATGCTCGAAGCTATTCTTCGAGCCGCCGGTTACCGGGTTGGCGCCTACACCTCGCCCCACCTGCTGCGTTACAACGAGCGAATCCGCATCAACGGCAGGGACATTGGCGATGATAGTCTGTGCGCGGCATTCCAGGCGGTGGATGACGCGCGCGGGGAAATGACACTCTCCTATTTCGAGTTTGGCACCCTGGCGGCCTTGCGATTGTTATGCGATGCGGCCCCCGATATCGCCCTGCTGGAGGTGGGGCTGGGCGGAAGGCTGGACGCCGTCAATATCATTGACCCGGATGTCGCCATGGTTACCTCCATCGGAATCGATCACGTGCAGTGGCTGGGTGATGATCGCGAGTCGATCGCCAGGGAAAAGGCCGGAATATTCCGCAACGGGCGTCCTGCGATCGGCTGCGAAGTTTCACCTCCGGCGGGTCTGGTGCAGGCGGCTCGTCAGATCGGTGCACCCTGGTACGGTCTCGGCGATCAGTATGACTATGTGCCGCGCGAGGATTCCTGGGACTGGAACGGGCCCTCGGGCGGTTACACTGACTTGCCACTGCCGTCTCTGAGGGGACCGCAGCAGCTTGTCAATGCCGCCGGTGTGCTGATGGCGCTGGAACTCTTGCAGGAGCGTTTGCCGGTTAGCGAAACGGCGATCCGCAACGGGTTGCGGGATGTTGTGCTGCCGGGGCGCTGCCAGTTTGTCCCGGGAGCGGTGGAAATGATCCTCGATGTTTCCCACAATCCCCATGGCGCCGCTCGTCTGGCCGAGGTGCTCACGCTGTCTCCCTGTTCCGGTCGAACGCATCTCGTCCTCGGTATGCTCGATGACAAGGATGTCGGCGGGTTCGTGACCGTGCTGTCACCCGCAGTGGACCTCTGGTATCCGGCCAGTCTGGGTAATCCGAGGGGCCTGTCTGCCGAGGAACTGAACCAGCGGATGCGTGGCCTGCTGCCCGCGAACAGGGTACATCCATGCGCGGATGTTCCCACGGCCTGTCGCAAGGCCGGCGAGAACGCCTCGGCCGGCGACAGAATCGTCGTATGCGGCTCCTTTTTTACCGTAGCAGCCGCGATGGCAGGTAAGGTATAGTCACAGCGGCACGCCAGGATTACGGATAATTACCGCGAGGAGACCATGGATCAGATGCTGAAACAACGACTGATTGGCGCTATCGTCATCATTGCGCTGGCCGTTATCTTCATACCCATGATACTCGAAGGGCCGGATGATGAATTGTCGCCACGCACCCAGGACATGCCGCCGCCACCGACGATAGACTACCAGACCGAGGTGGAACTGGAGGTGCCGGAAGAGTCGACCGAGCCTGCCGAGTCGCTTGCCGACACCACCACGGAGCAGGAGGTATCGGCGGTAACCGAACCCCCCATGTCTCAACCCGAAGCCGTCACCATTGAGGCCGAAGTACCCGCCAAACCAGCCGAACCCGTCGTCGCCAAACCGACCTCGCCCGGTATACCGTCCAGGACCGCGACTGCCAGCACCCCGGGTGGCTGGATTCTCCAGGTGGGCAGTTTCAGTCAGCAAGACAATGCTCTGAGTCTTCGGGACCGCCTGAAGAAATCAGGTTACCAGGCATCGGTGAAGGATGTTAAGGGCGCGGGCGGAACAATCCACCGGGTGCTGGTCGGGCCGGTGAATGACCGCACGGCGGCGGAAAGACTGCGTGACAAACTGGCCAGCGAGCAGAAGCTTGCCGCCATGGTGCTGGAGAACAAGTGACCGGTGCCGTGATTTCACATGGCGGTTGGCGTCGCATGTCTGCTAAAATACCCAATTCGCGGATTTCCTATTTAAAGTCAACGGGCTTTGTCGTTTATCCCGTATTAGTTTCGAGGAATCTTCAGTAATGGCCTGGATCGATATTGCGATAATTGCACT
>JBAVKA010000274.1:0-9760 GCA_049688075.1 Gammaproteobacteria bacterium | reverse complement strand
GGCAACCCCCGGCCATGCCGGTGCGTCCGTCCTGATAGCCTCAATCTATGAAAAACAGAATAAAGAGGATGAGGCCGTTCGTCTGCTCGAGGAGGCGGTCACGACGAATGCCGACGATGTCGGATTGAAGCTGCGGCTTGCCAAGACCTACCTGCAGCGCAAGGATAACGCCAAAGCCGAAGCAATTATGACGGGTATCGTCAGCAGCCATCCGGACGAATTGAAGTACCGCGTGACCCTGGCCTCCTATTACGCGCAGACGGATCAGGCGGATAAAGCCGAGAAGGTGTTGCGCGACGCCATCGTGGCGGATCCCGGGGATCCGCAACGCTATCTGTTGCTGGCTGAATTTTTTGCCCAGAAGGTCAGCAAGGAGAAAGCGATTGCCGAACTCGAAACGGCGATTGCGGCCAAACCCGAGTTGACTGAACTGCAATTCACCCTTGCCAGCCTGTTTCTGCAGTCGGAACAGCCGGACAAGGGGGAAGACATTTACCGGCGCATTATCGAGAAGCAGGGCATCGAGTCCGAGGGTTTGAAGGCGAGGGATGCACTGGCTGTGGTCAAGTTGCAGCAGGGCAAACCGGAGGAGGCCGGGGCGCTGATCGCGGAGGTGCTGAAGGAAAATCCGAAGGACACTCAGGCCCTGACATTACAGGGCCGTATCGCGCTGCAGGATAAGGATTATCCGGGTGCGGTGGGGGCCTTCCGCGCGGTGCTGAAGGACCAGCCGGATTCGGTTGAGGTGTTGACCCTGCTGGCGGCGGCCCACCAGGCCAACGGCGAGAAAGAGCTGGCGCTGGAAACGCTTAACCGGGCCGTTGAGGTCAAGCCGGAGGATGTGGACACCCGCCTGCGCCTGGCGCAGTACCTCGCCAGTACCGGGGCACTGGAAGCCGCGATGGAACAGATCGAAGTGATTCTCAAGGCCAGTCCCGCGTCGGTGCCGGCGCTACGGGCGAAGGCGGAAATTCTGGCGCGGCAGGGTCATTCGGCCGAACTCGAGGACGTGCTGACAAAGCTTGAACAGGCGTCCCCCGAGACCGGGCTTGGGTCCTTTGGCAAGGGACGCTTGTATGAGCAGCAAAAGAAATATGCCGAAGCGGTGGCTGCCTTCGAAGGGGCCCTGGCGCGAGAACCGGATTCCATCCTTGCCTTGTCCGAGCTGGTTAATACCCAAATCACCATGGGTAATCCCGATGCGGCGATTGCACGACTCCATACGACGCTCGAAAATGATCCTGCGCACAAGGCCGCGCATGATCTGCTGGGCGTAGCCTATATGGCGAAAAAAGACTATCCCCTGGCAGAGACTGAATTCGGTAAACAGTTGCAGATCAACCCGGACAGCAGCATCGTTTATACCCAGCTGGCAGAGGCCAGGGCGCAGCAGGGGAATGCGGCGGGTGCCGAGCAGGCACTCAGGGACGGGCAGGCCAGGTTACCGGGTGATGAACGCCTGACCCTGGCGCTGGTCAGTCTGTATACCAGACAGGGTGACCTCGACAAGGCGGCGGATACCCTCCGGAAGGCCATGGTCAGCTCGCCCGATAATTCCCGCTATATGATGGGTTATACGCAAATTCTCGAGAAGCAGAAACGTTATGATGAGGCCATTGCGACGTATGAGCAGTTCCTGGAGAAGACTCCGGGCAATGCCCTTGCAATAAACAACCTGGCCGCCTTGCTGGCGGATCACCGGGAGGACGAACTGAGCCTGAAGAAGGCAAAGGAACTGGCCGGCAAGCTGGAGGCATCGGATCAGCCCGCCCTGCTGGACACGCTGGGTTGGGTTCACTACCGGCTGGGTGAGTACGGTGAAGCGATAACGGTATTGACCGGAGTTGTTGAGAAGGCGCCTGATGTGCCGGTATTCAACTATCACCTGGGCATGGCTTACCTGAAGCAGGGAGACAAGCAGGCTGCGAAGAACTACCTGTCAAAGGCGGTGGGTGAAAAATACACCTATACCGGCATTGATGAAGCCCGCAAGACGCTGGCGGAGTTGAAGTGAATAAAGTGAGAAGTGACGAGTCAAGAGTGAGATGTGAACGGGCAGGTTACCGGAGAACTTGATCAGGGACGGTTGCGGAATGTGTGATACCTGAGAAGTGATGTCTGGAGCTTAGAGCAGGGCAATAATGGCTGTTATCGCTGCATCTTCGGGAATTTATCGGACTGGGATCCAGTTGCAGCTGTACTCATCAGCATTTCACTTCTCACCTGATTTTCGCTCAGCAGGTAACATGATCCCGTGATTAACACTGGCGTCATCAGTTTCTCAACCGGGGCCTTTCTGTTCCTGGTTCTTTCGCTGGTGCTGCTGACCGGACAGCAGGGCCAGTCGCGGAAAAATGCCCTCAAGTTTGCCTCGATTGCCAGCACGGTCTGGCTCGGCATGTCGGCATTCTCGGTCTATGAAGATGTGGCCTTTTTCTCCTATCTGATCGAGCCGCTGCGCAGCTTCGCCTGGCTGCTGTTCCTCGGCTACGTGATGCTGTCGGCGGTGACCGACACCAGGCTGGCTACCCGCCATTTTCACCAGGTGGCCTCGATGGTGGCCAGCTTCACCGCACTGATGATCATGATGGTCGTCTACCGTATTTTCGCAGGACCCTATGCCACCAACTTTATGGGTATTGACCTGCTGTATGCGGGATTTCTGCTGCTGGCGATTGCCGGGCTGGTCATGGTGGAGCAGATCATGCGCAATGCCCACGTGGAGTCCCGCCGGGCCGTCAAATACCTGTGCATCGGTCTGGGTGTCATCTTTGCCTACGATTTTTATCTGTACGCCAATGCACTCCTTTTTCAGAATCTGGACGCCTCCCTCTGGGAGACGCGCGGCTTCGTCAATGCCATGGCCGTTCCGGTGCTGGCGGTCGCGGTTGCGCGCGATCCCCGGCTTTCGCTCGATATCTTCGTCTCCCGCCGCATGGTGTTTCACACATCGGCCCTGCTGGGTACCGGCCTGTATCTGCTGGCCATCGGCCTGGGAGGGTATTACATCCGCCGTTATGACGGTGAATGGAGCAATGTAGTCCAGGTCATTTTCATGTTCGGCGCCACCCTGGTGCTGCTGGTTTTGTTGTTCTCCGGGCGGGTGCGAGCCAATCTACGGGTGCTTATCAACAAGCATTTTTTTCACTACAAGTACGACTATCGTGACGAATGGTTGAGATTTATCCATACCCTGTCCTCGGGACAGCCGGATGAGCGGCTGCGTGAACGGGCTATCTACTCGCTGGCAGAGATCATCGACAGCCCGGGGGGCGGTCTGTGGATGCGCCAGATGGACCAGTATGCACCGGTAACCAGCTGGCAGATGGAGGTGTCGGAGAGGGCAGTCGTCCGCATGGACCACCCGCTGATTCGGTTCATGGCGACGCGCGAGTGGCTGATCGATCTCGACGAATACGAATGCGATCCGGAACTCTATAACAACATCGCGATACCGGAATGGCTGGAGCAGATGCCGACTGCGTGGCTGGTGGTGCCGTTGATCGTACATGTGCACCTCATCGGTTTTATCATCCTGGCGCGCTCGCCCGCCCAGCTTGATTTTAACTGGGAAGACTCCGACCTGCTCAAGACCGCCGGTCGGCAGGCGGCCGTCCATCTGGCGCAGCTGGAGGCTTCCCGGGCGCTTGCCGAAGCCAGGCAGTTCGAGGTCTGCAGCCGCCTCTCCGCCTTTGTCATGCATGATCTCAAGAACCTGATCGCGCAGTTGTCGCTGGTGGTGACGAATGCCGGGAAACACAAGAACAACCCCCTGTTCATGGAGGATGCGATCACTACGGTCAATAATTCGGTCCAGAAAATGAACCGGCTGCTGGCGCATCTGCGCAGCGATTCCATGCAGGTCCAGTCGGCCGAAAATATCGATCTCGCCGCTGTGCTGGACGATGTGGTCAAAACGATGTCAAACGGCAAACCCGCGCCCTCGCTGGACCTGCAGGCGGCAGGCATCCGGATACCGGCTGACCACGACCGGTTTGAGTCCATCATCGGGCATTTGATCCGCAACGCCCAGGACGCAACTCCTGCTGATGGCCGGATCATCGTTCGCCTGTTTCGCCGCTCCGATTCCGCGATCATTGAAGTACAGGATACCGGGGCGGGCATGGACAAGGAGTTCATCAGGGACCGTCTGTATCGCCCGTTTGACAGCACCAAGGGTAAATCCGGCATGGGGATCGGTGCGTATGAATCCCGCGATTACATCCACAAACTCGGGGGTGATATCGAGGTCATCAGCCGGGTCGGGGAAGGAACCACCTTCAGGGTTCGCTTGCCCATTAGCGATGTCGATGAAAATGCCGTAAAGTTGAATTCGCAAGGTCACGAAATAAATTCCAATGGAAACAACCTCAAGGAAATTGCTGGTCATTGAAGATGACCCGGGTCTGCAGACCCAGTTGCGCTGGTGTTTCGAGAACTACGAGGTCCTGATTGCCGGCGAACGGGAAACGGCGCTGGCCGAGATGGATCGTCATCAGCCTTCCGTGGTGACGCTGGACCTCGGGTTGCCGCCGGATGCGGACGGCACCGGTGAAGGCTTCAGGCTGCTGGAGGAGATTCTCCTCAAGGCGCCCCATACCAAGGTCATCGTGGTGACCGGCAACAATGATCGGGAGCATGCGACCCGATCGGTGGCCATGGGCGCTTATGATTTCTTTTACAAGCCGATCGACGCCGATATGCTGGAGCTGATCGTCAACCGGGCGTATCAACTCTATCAGCTGGAGGAGGAAAACCGCCGGCTGAGCATGAAGCAGATGGAGTCCCCGCTCGAGGGCGTCATCACGGGCAGCGATGCCATGTTGCAGGTATGCCGAACGGTGGAGAAGGTCGCCCCGACGGATGCCACGGTGCTGGTGCTGGGCGAGTCGGGTACCGGCAAGGAACTGCTGGCGAAATCCCTGCATGTTCTCAGCAATCGGGGGGAAAAGCGTTTCGTAGCCATCAACTGCGCCGCCATTCCCGAGAATCTGCTCGAAAGCGAGCTCTTCGGCTATGAAAAAGGTGCGTTCACGGGCGCCGCCAAACAGACCCCCGGGAAGATCGAAACGGCCGCTGGCGGCACTTTGTTTCTGGACGAGGTTGGTGATATGCCCTCGCCGCTGCAGGCCAAGCTGCTGCGATTCCTGCAGGAGCGCGTCGTGGAACGGGTGGGCGGTCGCAAGGAGATTCCGGTCGATGTGCGCGTGATCTGCGCCACGCACAAGGACCTGCATACGCTTATCCGCTCCGGTGGATTCCGGGAAGATCTTTATTACCGGATCAGCGAGGTATCGATCACGATTCCGTCACTGCGCGACCGGGAAGGAGACGCACTGCTGCTGGCCAGGGTTTTCATGGAACGGATCAGCAGGCAGCAGGGCAAAAAGGGAAACCGGTTCAGCAAGGATGCCATGGCGGCCATCGAGAACTACGCCTGGCCGGGTAATGTGCGGGAACTCGAAAACCGCGTGAAACGCGCCGTGATCATGGCCGAACACAATCAGCTAAGCGCGCGCGACCTGGAACTCGGCGGCAGCAGCGCGGAGGAACTGGCTACGTTCAATCTGCGCGAGATCCGCGAGCGCACCGATCGTCAGGCGGTCACGCGCGCCCTGAATCATGTTCGCGGCAAGGTATCGCTGGCCGCGGACCTGCTGGGTGTCAGCCGACCCACCATGTACGACCTGCTGCGCAAATACGACATCAAGCCGAAATGAAGGTGAGAAGTAAAACGTAAAATGTTACAGGATAGGAGTTGACTCCTGACTTGAACCGGCAATTATCCTGCTTCTCACTTCTCACTTCTCACTTCTCACTTCTCACTTCTCACTTCTCACTTCTCACTTCTCACTTCTCACTTCTCACTTCTCACTTCTCACTTCCCGATGGCGCCCTTCAGGTGCGCGAGGAACTCATCCACGCCGAGATATCCGATCAGACGGTAGTCGGGCCGTTCGGAGCTGTCCGGTCCGAAGAACAGGATGGCGGGTGGCGCGAACAGGTTGAAATGATTCAGCAGGGCGAGGTCCGCGGCGTCGTTGTCGGTGACATCCGCCTGCAGCAGCGTCACGCCGGCGAGCGCCTCCTGGACCCGGCTGTCGGAGAAGGTGTAGTCCTCCATCTTGATGCAGTACGTGCACCAGTCGGCATAGAAATCCAGCATTACCGGCTTGCCCAGCCGTGTGCTCTCCCTGGCGGCGGCATCAAAATCTTCAACGCTCTTGATGCGTTGAAACGGCAGGTGTTGCGACGCATGCACCCCGCCATCAGGAGTGGCAATGACCGAGGTCAGATTGCGCAGCGGATGGAGCGGGTCGCGTGCGCCGGTGGCGGCGCCGAGCATCAGGATCACGCCATAGACGAGCATGGCGATACCCAGACCTTTCCAGAATCGACGCCAGCCGGATGCGTCGCTCGGGACATGCTCCAGTGCGCCCATGTAGACGGCCGGGATGATCAGCAGGAGTGCCCAGAGCACCAGCGTGACGGGTCCGGGCAGGATGCGTTCCAGCATCAGCACGGCGACACCCAGCAGGACGACGCCGAAGACCGCCTTGACGGTTACCATCCAGGCGCCGGCCTTCGGCAGCAGCTTGCCGCCCGAAGTGCAGATGACCAGCAGCGGGGCGCCCATGCCGTTGCCCAGCGCGAACATGGCGAGCGCCCCGGTCAGGTAATCGCCCGTCTGGCTGCTGTAGAGCAGGGCGCCGATCAGTACCGGCCCGGCGCAGGGGCCGACGATCAGTGCCGACAAGACGCCCATCACCGCGACGCCGGCCAGCGTCCCGCCTTTCTGACGGTGGCTGGACTGGCTGAGTTTCGCCTGCCAGGTGGCGGGCAGCTGCAGATTGAAGAAGCCGAACATGGAGAACGCCAGCGTCACGAAGATCAGCGCGAACAGGGTGAGAATCCACGGGTTCTGGAAAAAGGCCTGCACCCCGGCGCCGACCTGGGCGGAGATCACGCCGATGACGGCATAGGTCACCGCCATGCCTTCAACATAGACCAGGGAAAGGGCGAAGGCCCTGGACGTGGTGATGCTGGCCCCCTGCCCGACGATGATGCTGGAGAGGATCGGTATCATCGGGTACATGCAGGCGGTGAACGCGAGCAGGACGCCGGCGGCGAAGAACGACAGCACGATCCAGCCTGCGCTGCCTTCCCGGAGGATGCGCGCGATATCGTCCTGTCTCGAGGTGACGCCGGAAGTGGCGGGCAGTGCGCCGGACGCCTCTTCGGCAGTGGCTGTGCTCGTCGCCGCGCCCTTATCCACGTCAAGGGCGGGAAGACTGACGGGAAGCAGCTTCTTGATGGGGGGATAGCAGATGCCGGCTTCCGCGCAGCCCTGGTAGGCTACCTGCAGGGTGATGTCCGTCGCCCCTGATGAGGCGCGTTTCAGCGGCACGCGCATTTCGGCTTCGTGGTGGAAGATCTGCACGTCCCCGAAGAACTCGTCATGCTTCGTCTCCCCGGGTGGCAGGCTCGGTAAGCCGAGGGTGACGTCATTGCCCTCGATCAGTTTGACCTTGAACTTGTCACGGTAGAGGTAATACCCGTCGGCGATGTCCCAGCGGACCAGCAGCAGATCGGGACGTTCGGGCGTGACACTGACCCGGAAGGCCTCATCCGCGTCCAGAAATTGTTCATCTCCGGCGGCACCCAGTCCGAGCGTGTCACTCAGCGGCTCCGGCGTGTTGCTGGCGGCGGGTGACGCCGCCGGCAGAGCCAGTTCCGCGAGCTGGGTGTGCGGTGGGAAGCAGACGCCGATATCGGCGCAGCCCTGCGAAACCGCGGACAGCTTCAGGGTGTCGGGCGCATCGTTTGACCGCGTGAAGGGAATCGTGACGACTGCCTGCTTGCGATAGATTGCGAGTTTGCCAAAGAACTCGTCATTCTTGATCTCGCCAGGCGGAAGTTTGGCTTCCCGGAGTTCAATTCCGGGGGTGTCGGTGCTGAATCGTATGCGATCACGGTACAGGTAGTAGCCGTCGGCGATATCCCAGGTAACCTGGATTGTGGCAGGGTTCACGAGGTCGGCCGAAAAGCGGAATGCCTGGTCCGGCTTGAGCAGATCCTGCTCCACGGAATCAAGCGCAAGGGCGGGTGGCATCACCAGTACCAGCAGGGCGGCGAGCCGTTTCAGAGTGATCATGGTTTTCATTCGAGTGAGGTGGTTATCCATGCGAGATATTCTGGCAGGCCCTGGTCAAGTGAGACTGCGATGATTTCGGGAAGTTCGTAGGGATGCAGGGCGTGGATCCTGTCCTGCAGTCGCATATAAACCCCCAGGGTCGTTTTAATGATCAACAGCATCTCCGGTGCGGTTTCGATGGCGCCTTTCCATCGGTAGACCGAGGTGATGCCCGGGACGATATTGACGCAGGCGGCCAGTTGCTCTTCTACCAGTGCCGATGCGATCCGTCGCGCCGTGGCCTCATTCGGTACGGTGCACAGGACGATCTGCGTATCATTCGTCATTACCAGAATATACCTGAGAGATGGAAAAAAAGTGAAAAGTAAAAAAGTGAGAAGTAAAACGTGGAAAGTGAAAAGTCAGGGTTTTACTTCTGACCGGATCAGACTAAGTATTCTGATTCTCACTTCTCACTCTTCACTTCATTACTTCTCACCTTTCACTTCTTCCGGCGATTCGGTTATGGTGCGCTCATGATGCCCGCGCCGGTGTTGTTCCTGCTGTTTCTGGCGATCCCCCTGCTGGAAATCTATTTCCTCATCCTGGTCGGGAGCTGGATTGGCGCCCTGCCGACCGTGCTGCTGGTGATTTTGACCGCGGCCATCGGCGCGACGCTGGCGCGCCATCAGGGGCTTGCGACCTTGCAGCGCTTGCAGACGATGCTGGCGCGCGGTGAACTGCCGGCTGTCGAGTTGTTCGAAGGGGTGATCCTGCTGGTCGGCGCCTTGCTGCTGTTGACCCCCGGATTCATCACCGACTTCGCGGGTTTCGTCTGTCTTTTTCCCGCCGCGCGACGGGTGCTGGCCTTGTGGGTCATGCGGCATATCAAAACCGGGGCGCCGACTCCGCCCGGCTCCACCGGATCCCCACCGGGCCGGGAGGGCCGCACGCTGGAAGGGGAATTCCACCGCGAGGACGACTGATGGGTGCGCGCGCCCCTGCCAGTGCGTGCGCGAGGCCACGCCTCATTTCTCGATTGTCTTGACAGTAGGGTAATTGCCGCTATTATTAGCACTCACCAAAGGCGAGTGCTAACAACTTGGCTCGTCATTTGTTCGGTCCAATTGGAATTAAGGTCAAGACTTGAGGAGAAGTCCAGATGAATATTCGTCCATTGCATGATCGCGTGGTCCTGAAGCGCATGGAAGAAGAAACCACCTCGCCGGGTGGGATTGTAATTCCTGATTCTGCTGCAGAAAAGCCAATACGTGGAGAAATTGTTGCGGTTGGTAACGGTAAGCGGCTTGATAATGGTGATCTTATCCCGCTGGATGTCAAGGTGGGTGACAAGGTGCTGTTCGGCAAATACTCCGGTACCGAAGTCAAGGTCAATGGTCAGGAACTGCTTGTGATGCGTGAAGACGACATCATGGGTGTCATCGTCGGCTGATCGCCGCGATTGGTAATCACAGAATCTAGAGGAATATGTCATGACGGCAAAAGATGTCAAATTTGGTGATGATGCACGCCATCGCATGGTGGCCGGTATAAACATCCTGGCAAACGCAGTAAAGATTACCCTGGGCCCGAAAGGCCGCAATGTGGTGCTGGACAAGGCTTTTG
>JBAVKA010000273.1:0-5435 GCA_049688075.1 Gammaproteobacteria bacterium | reverse complement strand
GGCGCTTGGCGTAGTTCACCGTGATGCGTCGCTGCCCGCGTTCGACGAACACCACGAATCCGGTCACGGCGATCGCCACCGCGAACAGCAGCAGAATCGTCATGACGTTCATCTCGCCGGTGCGCGCCAGTTCCAAGGTGCCGCCGATGGCGGCCGGCAGCCCGGCGACGATGCCGGCGAAGATGATGATCGATATGCCGTTGCCCACGCCGCGCTCGGTAACCTGTTCGCCCAGCCACATCAGAAAGACCGTGCCCGTCACCAGCGTGACGACGGCGGTGATGATGAACCCGGGGCCCGGATTCAGCACCAGGGCGCTGCCGCCGAGATTCTGTGCCTGCAGGGCCGAGGAGATACCGAAGGCCTGCATGGTCGCCAGCCCCACCGTACCGTAACGGGTGTACTCGGTAATCTTGCGCCGGCCCGCTTCGCCGCCTTCCTTCTTCAACTGTTCCAGCGACGGCACCGTCACGGTCAGCAGGTTCATGATGATGGAGGCAGAGATATAGGGCATGATGCCGAGTGCGAAGATGGACAGGCGCTTCAGCGACCCGCCCGAGAACATGTTGAACATCTCGAGGATGGTGCCGCGCTGCTGTTCGACCAGGGACGCCAGCACGTGCGGATCGATCCCCGGCAACGGAATAAAGGACCCGATGCGGAAAACGACGAGCGCGCCAATGACGAAAAAGAGCCGCTGACGCAGCTCTTTCATCTGCCCGATATTCGAGGCAGTGTCCGCTATGGAGGGACCCAGCGCCATTTATTCCTCGATGCTGCCCCCGGCAGCCTCGATCGCGGCACGCGCACCCCGCGTCACCAGGATACCTTTCAGCGTCACGGCCTTGTCGATAGTGCCCGAGGCGATCACTTTCACCTGCGTGATGTTGCGCGACACGATATTGGCCTTCTGCAACGCCTCGAGATCAATGACGCCGGCATCCAGACGTCCCAGTTCATGCAGACGGACTTCATCCATCGTACGTGACTTGCGGGAGGTGAACCCGACCTTCGGCAGACGGCGCTGCAAGGGCATCTGTCCGCCCTCGAAACCGACCTTGTGAAAACCGCCGGCGCGCTCTTTCTGACCCTTGTGACCACGGCCGGCCGTCTTGCCCAGGCCGCATCCGATGCCGCGACCGACGCGCTTGCGATCCTGCTTGCTGCCCTCTGCCGGCTTTAGTGTATTCAGACGCATGGTTCAGTCCCCGACCCTTAGCATATAGGCGACCTTGTTGATCATGCCGCGTATCTGCGGTGTGTCATCCAGCTCCACGCTGTGGTGCATCCGGCGCAGGCCCAGACCGCGCACGGTATCCCGGTGACTCTGCAGTCGACCGTTGACGCTTTTCACCAGCGTGACCCTGATTTTCGTGTTTGATACCATGGCTTATTCCAGAATTTCCTTGACGCTTTTGCCCCGCTTGGCGGCGATATCCTCGGGAGACTGCATGCTCACGAGACCCTTCACGGTAGCGCGCAGTACATTGATCGGGTTGCTTGATCCGATGCATTTCGCCAGCACGTTGTGTATACCGACCACCTCGAAGACGGCGCGCATGGCGCCGCCGGCGATGATCCCGGTGCCTTCGGAAGCCGGCTGCATGTACACCCTGGCGGCGCCGTGGCGCGCACGGATCGGGTAATGAAGGGTCGCGTCCTTGAGATTGACGGTCTTCATGTTCTTGCGCGCCGCGTCCATTGCCTTTTGTATGGCAACCGGCACCTCGCGCGCCTTGCCGTATCCAAAGCCGATCCGGCCGTCGCCGTCGCCGACCACGGTGAGCGCGGTAAAACCGAACTGCCGGCCGCCCTTCACCACCTTGGCGACACGGTTGACCGCGACCAGCTTTTCCAGCAGCCCGTCACCCTGAGGCTGTGTATCTACTCTTGCCATAAAGAAATCCTTAGCTAGAACTCGAGGCCATGCTCGCGCGCGGCATCGGCCAACGCCTTGACACGACCATGATATTTGAAACCGGAGCGGTCAAAGGCTACCCGGGTGATGCCGGCGGCCCTGGCGCGTTCGGCGATCACCTGGCCTACCACGGTTGCAGCCGCGATGCCGCCGGTGCTGGTGAGGTCCTTGCGGACATCGCCATCCAGGGTCGAGGCGCTGGCCACGACCAGGTTGCCTTTCGGCGAAATGACCTGCGCGTAGATATGGCGCGGTGTGCGGTGCACACACAGGCGTACCTCGCCCTTCTCCCGGATGTGGATGCGACCGCGCCTGGCTCGGCGTAAACGTGTGGTTTTCTTGTCCATATCGTTGCCTATTTCTTCTTGGCTTCCTTCCGAACTACAACCTCGTCGGAATAGCGTACACCCTTGCCCTTGTAAGGCTCGGGCGGGCGAAAAGCGCGGATCTCCGCGGCCACCTGACCCACCTGCTGCCGGTCGTTGCCCTTCAGCATGATCTCCGTCTGGCTCGGCGTTTCGGCGGTAACGCCTTCGGGCAACGGGTAGTCGATCGGGTGAGAATAACCCAGCGTCAGGTTGAGCATGCTGCCCTTGGCCTGAGCGCGGTAACCCACGCCGATCAGTTCCAGCTTTCGTTCAAATCCCTTGCTGACGCCGGTCATCATGTTATTGACGATCGCACGGGTCGTACCTGCCAGTGCGTTGGCCTGCTTGGAGGTGCCTCTCGGGCTGAATGTCAATTCACTGTCGCCCAGGTTCACTTCCACCAGGTTGTGAATGCGGTGCTCCAGCGTCCCCTTCGGGCCCTTCACCGTCAGTAGCCTGCCCGCCTCCCTGACTTCTACGGAAGCGGGTACAACTACCGGTTGCTTGGCAATACGTGACATCTTGCTTCCCCGATCAACTGACTATGCAGAGAACCTCGCCGCCTTCACCGGCAGCGCGCGCCTGACGATCGCTCATCACGCCGTGCGAGGTTGAAATGATGGCCACTCCGAGTCCGTTCTGAACACGGGGCAGATCATCCTTGCCCTTGTAGAGACGCAGGCCGGGCCGGCTGCTGCGCTGAATCTTGTCGATCACCGGCTTGCCTTTATGGTATTTCAGGGTAATCGTCAACACGCTTTTGCCTTCGGCCTCTGCGGTGAAAAACTCCGTGATATAGCCTTCGTCCATGAGCACCTGGGCAATGGCGCACTTCAGCTTCGAGGAGGGCATGGACACCCGGGCCTTGCTGGCGCTCTGCCCGTTGCGAATCCGGGTCAGCATATCGGCTATGGGATCAGTCATCATAATGGTTCACCAGCTCGCCTTGACCAGTCCGGGTACGTCGCCACGCATGGCGGCCTCGCGGAGCTTGTTTCTTGCCAGCCCGAACTTGCGGTAATAGCCATGCGGACGTCCCGTGATGCGGCAGCGATTGCGCTGCCGGGTCGGGCTGGCGTCACGCGGCAGTTCCTGCAGCCTGAGCTGGGCCTCGTCACGCGCCTCGTCGGTGCTGTTCGGATTCTTGATGACGGCCTTCAGTGCGGCGCGCCTGGCGGCATATTGCTTTACGGTGCGCGCCCTCTTCACTTCCCGGGCAATCATGGA
Organism: Gammaproteobacteria bacterium; assembly: GCA_049688075.1. Taxonomy (GTDB): domain Bacteria; phylum Pseudomonadota; class Gammaproteobacteria; order UBA9214; family UBA9214; genus CAVQCA01. Next base: position 1,922 of record JBAVKA010000273.1, on the reverse strand, counting down.
ATTCTTTGCCATGTTTCTACCTCAATTCCTGAACGGGAAGTTGAACGCAGCCAGCAGCGCGCGTCCTTCCTGGTCCGTTTTCGCGGTTGTCGTAAACGTGATATCAAGCCCACGCAGTGTGTCGATCTTGTCGTAGTCGATTTCCGGAAAGATGATCTGCTCGCGCACGCCCATGTTGTAGTTGCCGCGTCCGTCAAACGACTTGGGATTCATGCCGCGGAAATCGCGGATTCGCGGGATGGCGATATTGATCAGCCGGTCGAGGAACTCGAACATGTGCTCGCGCCGCAGCGTCACCCTGCAACCGACGGGCCAGCCTTCACGCAGCTTGAAACTCGCGACCGACTTGCGCGCCAGCGTGACCACCGGCTTCTGGCCGGCGATTTTCGTCATGTCGGCGACGGCGTTGTCGATGAGTTTGCGGTCGCCAACGGCCTCGCCCACGCCCATGTTGATCGAGATCTTGCTGAGACGCGGGATCTCCATGACGTTCTTGTAGCCAAACTGCTCCTGGAGCTGTTTGACAACGGTGTCGCGATAATATTCCTGCAGCCTGGCCATATCTTCATTCCATCAGATCAGATGTCCACCACTTCACTGGTGGACTTGAAATAACGCACCTTGCGACCGTCTTCCAGGGTCCGGAAACCGACCCGGTCACCCTTGCTGGTTTGCGGGTTGTACAACATGACATTGGAGGCATCGACAGGCATTTCCTTCTCGATGATGCCGCCGGGAACACCCCGGCCCGGATTGGGCTTTGTATGCCGCTTTACCATGTTGACATCGGAGACCACGATACGACCGTCCGGCATGACGCGCACGATATTGCCGCGCTTGCCCTTGTCCTTACCCGCGATCACCACGACCTCGTCACCCTTTCTGATTCTTCGCATGGTCCTGTCCTACAATACTTCCGGTGCCAGCGAGATGATTTTCATGAAGCGCTCGCTGCGCAGCTCCCTGGTCACCGGGCCAAAGATACGTGTTCCGATCGGTTGCAGCTGGTTATTCAGCAGCACGGCGGCGTTGCCGTCGAAGCGGATCAGCGATCCGTCCTGGCGGCGCACGCCCTTGCGGGTGCGCACCACGACCGCATTATAGACATCACCCTTCTTCACCTTGCCGCGCGGTATGGCTTCCTTCACGCTGACCTTGATGATGTCACCGATGCCGGCATAGCGCCGGTGCGAACCGCCCAGCACCTTGATGCACTGCAGACGGCGGGCTCCGCTGTTGTCAGCAACATCGAGTATTGACTGCATCTGTATCATGCTTGCATTCCGTCCGTAGGTTTCCCGCTGCCGGGATGCGCCCGGCTACTCGCCGTGGCCGATAATACCGACCAGCCGCCACGCCTTGGTCTTCGAAAGAGGGCGGCACTGCTCTATGGTCACCATATCGCCTTCCTGGCAGGCATTCTGCTCGTCATGCACATGCAGCTTCGATGACCGGCGTATGTACTTCCCGTAGATCGGATGCTTTACCTTCCTCTCTATCAGCACGGTTACCGTCTTGTCCATCCTGTTGCTGACGACCCTGCCGGTGACGGTGCGCGTTACTTCCACAGTCTCGCTCATGATGACTCACCCGCCCTGATCTTTTCGTTAATCACCGTATTGATACGCGCGATATCCTTGCGCACCTTGCCAATCTGGTCCGGACGCGACAACTGGCCGGTGCCGCGCTGCATGTAGAGGTTGAATCGTTCGCGCAGCAGGTTATACATCTCCATCCGGAGTTCACTGACCGACTTGTTGCGTAGTTCCGCCGCTTTCATCACATCACCGTCCGTGTCACGAAGGTTGTCTTGAACGGCAGCTTGGCGGCCGCCAGCCTGAACGCCTCACGGGCGATGTCCTCCGAAACGCCGTCAATTTCATACAGCACGCGGCCCGGCTGGATCTGCGCGATCCAGTACT
>JBAVKA010000272.1:0-2903 GCA_049688075.1 Gammaproteobacteria bacterium | reverse complement strand
CAACCAGAGAATCCGGATACGCCTGAAGGCATTTGACCATCGACTGATCGACAAGTCGGCGGCCGAGATCGTCGAAACGGCGAAGCGCACCGGTGCGCAGGTGCGGGGACCGATTCCGCTGCCCACCAAGACGGAGCGCTTCACCGTGCTGGTTTCACCGCACGTCGACAAGGATGCGCGTGACCAGTACGAGATCCGGACTCACAAGCGTTTGATGGATATCGTGGACCCCACGGACAAGACGGTGGATGCGCTGATGAAACTGGATCTGGCGGCCGGCGTCGATGTACAGATCAGGCTGAACTGACGGGGTTCGTATACCGCGGAATTGATGAAATGACTATCGGAATAGTTGGACGCAAGGCAGGCATGACGCGCATTTTCACCGATGAAGGCACTGCGGTGCCCGTGACGGTGATTTCGATCGAGCCGAACCGGGTCACCCAGGTCAAGACCGTCGAAACCGACGGCTATCGCGCCCTGCAGGTAACCACCGGCAGCCGCCGCGCCTCGCGCGTGACCCGGCCCATGGCGGGCCACTTTGCCAGGGCCGAAACCGAGGCCGGACGGGGGCTGTGGGAATTCCGCCTCGATGAAGGGGAAGGCGACGGCATCGGGGTGGGCAGCGAGCTTGGCGTCGACCTGTTCAAGGCGGGCCAGAGCGTGGACGTGACCGGTACCGTCATCGGCAAGGGTTTCGCCGGCACGGTCAAGCGCCATCACTTCAGTATGCAGGACGCCACGCACGGCAACTCGCTGTCGCACCGCGCGCCGGGCTCTATCGGTCAGAACCAGACCCCGGGCCGGGTGGTCAAGGGCAAGAAGATGTCCGGCCACATGGGTAATGTGAGGCGCAGCATCCAGAGTCTGGAGATCGTGCGCGTGGATACCGAGCGCAACCTGCTGCTGATCAAGGGCGCGGTTCCGGGAGCGCAGGGTGGCGACCTCATTATTCGTCCGGCAGTGAAAGCGGGCTAGGAGCGGTATCATGGAATTGCAGTTGCATGGCGGTGGTTCAGGATCGGTACAGGTCTCGGACGACACCTTTGGCCAGGATTTTCGCGAGGCCCTGGTACACCAGGTGGTGACGGCCTGTCTCGCCGGTGCGCGCGCCGGCACTGTGAAGCAGAAGACGCGCAGCGAGGTGAGCGGCGGCGGCAGCAAGCCATGGCGGCAGAAGGGCACCGGTCGTGCGCGCGCCGGCACATCGCGCAGTCCCCTGTGGCGCAGCGGTGGCACGACCTTCGCGGCGCGCCCGCGAGATTATTCGCAAAAGATCAACCGCAAGATGTACCGACTGGCGATGCGGTCCATATTGTCCGAACTGGTCCGGCAGGATCGCCTGATCGCCGTCGAATCGTTTGGCGTCGAGGCGCCCAGGACGCGGGAACTGGTCGGCAAACTCAGGCAACTGGGGCTCGATCAGGTGCTGATCGTAACCGATACGCCGGATGAGAAGCTTTATTTGGCGACACGCAATCTGCCGCATGTGGCGGTTTGCGATGCATCGAGCGTGGATCCCGTCAGTCTGATCGGCTTTGACAAGGTCGTGGTCACGACCAGTGCACTCAGGCAGATAGAGGAGCGTCTGGCATGAATCAGGACCGTCTGATGAAGGTGTTGTTGTCCCCGGTGATTTCGGAGAAGAGTTCGCGTGTTGCCGACGCCAGCCGGCAGTTTGTGTTCAAGGTCCTGCCGGGCGCGAGCAAGCCGGAGATACGCGATGCGGTGGAGCTGATGTTCGATGTCAAGGTGAAGGGTGTGCAGGTCGCCAATGTGCAGGGCAAGGTCAAGCGCTTCGGCCAGACAACGGGACGTCGCGTGAACTGGAAAAAGGCCTACGTGACCCTGGCAGAAGGTCATGACATCGATTTCATGGGGAAGGAGTAAGCCGTGTCTGTGATCACGGCTCACTGCAAAGGTTGACGATATGCCACTGGTAAAAGCAAACCCGACATCACCCGGACGACGTTTCGTCGTCAAGGTGGTCACGCCCGACCTGCACAAGGGTCGCCCGCATTCCGCCCTGGTCGGCACCAAGTCCAGTAACGGCGGTCGGAACAATAGCGGGCGCATCACCACCCGGCACAAGGGCGGCGGCCACAAGCAACTTTACCGCGTGATTGATTTCAAGCGGGACAAGACCGGTGTGCCGGCGCGGGTGGAACGTATCGAATACGATCCGAACCGGTCGGCGCATATCGCCCTGCTGCTCTACGCCGACGGCGAACGCCGCTACATCCTCGCGCCGAAGGGCGTGCAGGCAGGCAACGAGTTGCGCAGTGGCAGCGATGTACCCATCAAGGCGGGGAATGCCATGCCGCTGCGCAATGTGCCTGTCGGCAGCATGGTGCACAATGTCGAGATGAAGCCCGGCAAGGGCGGACAGCTTGCCCGCAGCGCCGGCAGCAGCATCCAGCTGGTTGCCCGCGAAGGTGATCATGCCACCCTGCGCCTGCGCTCCGGCGAAATGCGCAAGGTGCCTGCGGATTGCATGGCCACCATCGGCGAGGTCGGCAATACCGAACACAACCTGCGCGCGCTGGGGAAGGCTGGCGCCAAGCGCTGGCGCGGCATCCGTCCGACGGTGCGCGGTGTCGCCATGAACCCGGTCGACCACCCGCACGGTGGCGGCGAGGGCAGGACATCCGGCGGCAGGCATCCGGTCAGCCCGTGGGGCACTCCGGCCAAGGGCTATCGTACGCGCAGCAACAAGCGCACCAGCGGCATGATCATCAGACGCCGCAGCAACAAGTAATCACGAGGATCAGCACAGTGCCACGCTCGATTAGAAAGGGACCGTTCATTGACACCCACCTGCTCAAGAAGGTTGAACGTGCAGCTGCGGAAAACAGCAAGCGGCCGATCAAGACCTGGTCGCGGCGCTCCATGGTCATACCGGA
>JBAVKA010000271.1:0-2073 GCA_049688075.1 Gammaproteobacteria bacterium | reverse complement strand
ATACCAGGGCATTCGCTTCAAACCGGACCGGAGTCTGTGGCATGCCAGTCATTCCCGCTTTCAGGTTATGCTGATTTCCCCGGGGCTTTATTACCGGCATCCGGTGAAGCTTCACATCATCGATGCGCAAGGTGTTCACGCCCTGCCGTTCAGCAAGGACTACTTCACTTTCGCCGATGAAGAGATCGAACGGCGCGTGCCCCGCGACCTTGGCTACGCCGGGTTCAAGCTGACTTTCCCGCTGCAGGATGCAAATACACAGAACCAGTTCATGGTGTTCGCCGGGGCCAGCTATTTCCGCGGTGTCGGCAGGGACAACACGTTTGGTATTTCCAGCCGCGGCATTGCCGTGGACACGGGCCTTCCATCCGGCGAGCAGTTCCCGTCCTTTGTCGAATTCTGGCTGGAGCGTCCGGACAAGGATGCCACCACCGCCACATTTTATGGTCTGCTCGATGGCAAGGGTGTCACCGGGGCCTACCGCTTCATGGTGTACCCGGGCATGCCCACCCGACTCAAGGTGGAAGCGAGGGTGTTTACCCGCGATGCCGTCCAGCTACTGGGGATCGCCCCGCTGACCAGTATGTTCTACTACGGCGAGAACACACCCCGTCCCCGGGGGCAGTGGCGCTCGCAGGTGCACGACTCCGACGGCCTGCTGATCCACAACGGCGCGAGTGGAGAATGGCTGTGGCGCCCGCTGATCAACCCCAAGAACCTGGAGATGGATTATTTTCAGACGGACAACGTGCGGGGTTTCGGGTTGCTTCAGCGACACAATCAGTTCTGGCACTATCAGGATCTCGGCGCTCACTACGAGACGCGTCCCAGCGCCTGGGTCGAAACCGAGGGTGACTGGGGCAGGGGACATGTGGTACTCGTGCAGCTGCCCACCGATTCCGAGACCAACGATAACATCGTAGCCTTCTGGAGCCCCCAGGTCGCGGTCAAGAAAGGCGAGTCCCTGAGCTACGCCTACACCATCAGTTTTGGCGACAGCACACTGGCAAACGAGCCTGCCGGTCAAGTGATCAATACCTTCGTGGGAGACGGCAGTCAGATCGGTGGTGGCACCGTTCCGGGAGCCTATCGGTTAATTGTCGATTTCGCCGGTGGCCCGCTCGCCAGACTATCAGCCAATGCGCCGGTCGTGAGTTCTGTTTCCGCCGGAGATAACGGTGAGGTCATCGAACATTTCGTGGAATATTCACCCTCGGGCCAGTTCTGGCGACTATCCATTCTCGTCAAGCCGGCGGAAGACAAGCCACTTTCGCTGCGGGCATTCCTCAGCAAGGATGGCGAGCCCGTTTCCGAGACCTGGAATTACCGGCTGCCGGCCAATAGCAACATACTGGACAACGGAGACTAGGCATGGCGCGTACCCCCGCGGAATACGCCCTTGGCCGTGTGCTTGCCTGGCTGCGGTGGTCCGGGGTGGCGCATAGCCCTGACATGACTCGCCTGGCCCTGCTGATCGTGGAGCAGGCAATGACAGACGGGGATGCCGACCTGATCTGCCGCGTGATGGACGAGTTGCCGCACCGAATCGCCCTGCCAGAAATACGACTGCCTCCAGCCGCTCTGCCGATCAAGCGCATCAGCCTCGGCTACGCACCCTATCTGTGAACGATCCTCATGCCGGTCGGGCCGGGGAGGCCGAATCCACGGTGCCCGCAAAAGGGGGGGTGAGGTGGCGTCCCGTGGCCATGCTGCGCCGCGCCGTGCTGACACTGCTGGTGCTGGCGCAAACACTGGTGGCCGCCTATTTCATGGTTTCGGTGCTGCCCTACCACGGCGGCAACGGTGTGGAAAAGAGCCTGGTGGCCCTGTTCGCGATTCTCTTTGCCTGGATTTCGGTCGGTTTCTGGACCGCAGTCTTCGGCTTCGTGCTGCGCCGCTGCGGCGGTGATGCCTACTCATTCGCCCGTCGCCACAGCGTGGAGCGGCTGGCGGATACGCCGCTTGCACGTACCGCCGTCCTCATACCCATCTACCACGAACCGATCGGACGCACCTTCCGCGGCATACGGGCGATTTACCGTTCGCTGCAGGCCACCGGCCAGCTGGAGCATT
>JBAVKA010000270.1:0-10403 GCA_049688075.1 Gammaproteobacteria bacterium | reverse complement strand
GGCAATGATCTGGGTAACGGCCTCAAGGCCATCTACCGGCTGGACTGGGACTACGACGGCGGCAAGAGCACCAGTCATGACCGGTGGTTGGGCATCAGCGGTAACTTCGGTGAGGTGAAAATCGGCTCCCTGTCTACCCGCTACAAGTCTGAAGGCGTGATACCCGATCCGGTCTATCGTGCGTCATCCCTGACCGAGGCCGGTATTGCGTCCGTTCAGGCCGGTCATAAAGTCGATACTGTCGACGAGGACGGCGGGATAGGGCTTAGCTACGAGAACGCCGGGCTGCTGGTTTTCGCCGATTACATCTCCGGCAAGACTGCTCAGGATGACACAGCGTATAAAGTCGGCGCTAAATACACCGCTGAGAACTTCGCCGTTTTCGGACAGTACAGGATAGACACTGGTATGGCGAACAGCGAAATTGGAGCCAGCCCCGGCGAGAACACCGATATCTGGTTTCTGGGTGGTAGCCTCACCGTGGGAGCCACTTCTTTTTATGCCGGCTATGGCAAGAGTGAAGACGGTGTGAACGCCAGTGCGCTATCCGGTTACAATTCCTGGGAGGTCGTGGGTGTGCAGTCGGTGGGCAAACTCACCAGTATCTACGCCGGCTATAGCGGTACGGGCTGCCTCGACAAGAATCCTGACGTTTGCAATAAAACCGGTACAGAAGTCGTTGACGATGACACGTTTAGTCTGGGCATAAGACACAAGTTCTGATTTAGTATCCGGATGCCGACAATGGGCCCGAGGGACCCGTATTTACAGGGTGTCCTGCCTGTCGTGCAGTTTTCATGGATATCCGGGATCACTACAATTCTCCATGGACGTTTGTCCGGGTATCCGAACGATGGTCATGCGGTGGGTACTCTCCCTGTGGTTGTTGATGCTGACGGCATGCGCCGTGCAGCCGGTGGCCGTTGCACCGGATGTCGTCCATGCGCGCGCCCATAACGGCGGCAGCACCGTGGGTTTCAGTCAGGGCGGTGAACTGCTCGCCTCCGGTGGCTGGGAAGGCAGGGTCTTAATCTGGCGACTGCCGGGCGGAGAGCCGTTTTATCGCTGGCAGGCGCATCAGGATTCAGTCAACGGGGTGGTATTTACCGACAATGACACGCACGTAGTGACCGCCGGTTACGACGGATGGTTGGCCGAGTGGACGCTTGGGGGTGCCGCACTGCGTCGTGTCATGACGCCTGCCCCGATCACGTGTATGGCGGCCAGCACCCGTGACGACCGCCTGATTACCGGCCATGATGATGGATCGGTGCGCATCTGGCGTTTGCATGATTTGAGTCTGCTCGAAGAACGGAAGCTGCACAGGGGCAAGGTCAAGGCGGTTGCACTCGAAACAACCGGCGGGCGCTATGCCTCGAGCGGCGCGGATGGCGCCGTGTATGTATGGACCGATGTCACGGAGGCGGTGCCGCTTGAGCGTCCGCCGACGGATGCCTGGACGCTGGCTTTTTCACCCGATGGTCGCTGGTTGTATGGCGGCGGCTGGTTTCGGCTGTTTCGCTGGAACCCGAGTGACGGTGCGTTTGTGAGTCTGCCGACCGAGCATCACGGCATTATCAAGTCCATCCAGTTTACGGCTGACGGCGGAGAACTTGCGACCATCAGTCGCCAGACCGACAGTGCCGTACTGTTTCTGGACCCCGTGACGGGTGCGGTGACGCGCCGTTTCCAGCAGCATGAACTCTGTGGCGCGTCCATTGCAGTGTCGCCCCGCGGGCGATATCTGGCGACGACCAGCGATGATGCCAGCGTGCGCATCTGGGTGTTGGACAGGCAAACCGGTAAAGACGCCAATTAGCGACTGCCGGCGCTCCATGTCACCGGTCCTTCGCAGATTCACGCTGTGATGGGTGTGTATTGCGCACGGGGCGCTCAGGTTACCGTCTTAACCCCCTCGGGTGTGCCGAGCAGCAGCACATCAGCAGGGCGCCGGGCAAAGATGCCGACGGTGACCACACCGGGGACATTGTTCAGTTCCTCTTCCAGGTGTACCGGCTCCATGATCTCCAGATTGTGTACATCGAGGATGATATTGCCGTTGTCGGTGGTGAAGCCTTCCCGGTATACCGGTTGTCCGCCATGCTTGACGAGTTCCCGCGCGACATAACTTCGCGCCATCGGTATGACCTCGACGGGCAGGGGGAACGCGCCGAGGATATCGACAAGTTTGCTTTCGTCCGCGATGCAGACGAACTTGCGGCTGGCGGCCGCCACGATCTTTTCCCGGGTGAGGGCGCCGCCGCCGCCCTTGATCAGGTGCAGGTAATGATTGGATTCATCGGCGCCATCGATATAGACCGACAGTTCATCCACGCTGTTGAGGTCCAGCACCGGGATGCCATGCGCCTTTAGCCGCTTTGCACTGGCCTCGGAACTGGCGACCGTGCCATCGATTTTGTGCTTGATGGCGGCGAGGCCGTCTATGAAATGATTCGCGGTTGAGCCGGTGCCTATGCCGATAACCGTTCCGGTTTCTACATACTCCAGCGCAGCCTGAGCAGCCATTTTCTTCATATCATCCGGCGTCATGTCAAAACTCCCTGCATAAGTGAATGGTATGAAATCATACCCGGACGCAGCGGCCAAGTCATCGCCGTGGCCTTTATGCGCCTCGGGGCATCTGTCAAAGATTATGATGAACTGATACTGTACGCGCTATGCTGGAACGCTATCTGAAGATGATCCTGAACTCCCGCGTCTACGATGTGGCCGTTGAGACGCCGCTGGTGATTGCGGATCGCCTCTCGGAACGTCTGGGCAATACCGTGTGGTTCAAGCGCGAGGACCTGCAGCCGGTACATTCCTTCAAGCTGCGCGGTGCTTACAACAAGATCGCCGGATTGTCGGACGAGGACTGCACGAATGGCGTAATCGCCGCCTCGGCGGGCAACCATGCGCAGGGCGTCGCTCTCGCGGCTGCCAGGCGGGGGATAAAGGCGCTGATCATCATGCCCAGAACCACCCCGTCGATCAAGGTCGATTCGGTCAGGCGTCTCGGGGCGCGCATCAGCCTTTCGGGAGACGCTTACGACGAGGCCTATGCCCATGCAGCCAGTCTGGCGCAAGAGAAAGGCATGACCTTTATTCATCCATACGATGACCCCGTGGTTATCGCCGGCCAGGGCACGATTGCCCTGGAAATCCTGCGCGAGCATCAGGGTGACCTGCATGCGATTTTTGTCCCCGTGGGCGGGGGCGGCCTGATTGCGGGTATCGCGGTCTGCGTAAAAGCATTGCAGCCCTCCATCAAGGTCATTGGGGTCGAGCCGGATGACTCGCCATGCCTTTTCGAGGCGCTGAAACAGAAGCGTCGCGTGCTTCTCGACCAGGTCGGGATTTTTACAGATGGTGTGGCGGTCCGCCAGGCGGGCAAGGAACCGTACCGGATTGCACGTCAGCACGTCGATGAAGTCATCCTCGTGAGTACGGACGAGATCTGCGCCGCCATGAAGGATATATTCGACGAATGTCGTTCCATTGTCGAACCGGCCGGGGCACTCGCCGTAGCCGGTATAAAGAAGTACGTCGAACAAACTGACATTTCCTGTGCCGGACTGGTGGCGATCAATAGTGGTGCGAACATAAATTTTGACCGCCTGCGCCATGTGTCGGAAAGGGCCGAGATCGGCGAGAATCGCGAGGCATTGCTGGCAGTGACCATTCCCGAAGAACCTGGCAGCTTCCGCCGATTCTGCCAGGCTCTTGGCAAGCGGGGCATCACGGAGTTTAACTATCGCTACGCGGATACCGTGCAGGCGCACGTATTTGCCGGTGTGAAACTGGATGATGGCGAGAAAGAGCGCCATGCGATTATCGAACGATTACGCGCCGAGGGGTACCCGGTCGAAGATCTGACCGACAGTGAAATCGCCAAGCTCCATATCCGCTACATGGTTGGCGGTCATGTGGTCGGGCTCAAGGATGAGCTGCTTTATCGATTCCAGTTCCCGGAACGGCCCGGCGCACTGCTGGAGTTTCTCACTTCCATGGGCAAACGCTGGAATATCAGCCTGTTTCATTATCGCAATCACGGTGCGGATTACGGCCGTGTCCTCGTCGGGATCCAGATCCCCGCAAATAGTCGCAAGGACTTCCAGCGTTTCCTCGATGGCCTGGGATACGGCTACTGGGAGGAATCGGATAGCCGGGCATATCACCTGTTTCTCGGCGAGAGCTGACTCGCTGGCAGGACAACCCGTAGAAAAAAAGGCCCGTACTTCACAGTACGGGCCTTTTTTTACCTTGTTATCAGGAGACTTCTACACTGTTCCTGACAAGCCGGTGACTATCGCCGCCTGGCGGTAGTCTTCTTCTTTACTGCGGTTTTCTTCTTCGGTGCTGCCTTTTTCTTTGGTGCGGCCTTCTTTTTTGGTGCGGCCTTCTTCTTCGGTGCTGCCTTCTTCTTTACTGCGGCTTTCTTCTTCGGTGCTGCCTTCTTCTTTACTGCGGCTTTCTTCTTCGGTGCTGCCTTCTTCTTTACTGCGACCTTCTTCTTTGTTGCGACCTTCTTCTTTGTTGCGACCTTCTTCTTTGTTGCGACCTTCTTCTTTGTTGCCATCACAAACCTCCACTCTATTCGAATTGCCCACGCAGAGTATAAACAAAGATATACAAAATGCCAGTATTTTTTGTTGACAAGCAGCCATGCTTTATTGCATGAAAAGGCGCGCGATGAAACAGTCGTTCACGTTCGTTTTTCATGCGTTCATTTCGCCAAACAAAATTCATTCGAGTAATCATTTGTGCCGCAAGTCTTATCGACTTGCTGACGTGTATCTTGAAAATATTTCATTGCTGATGCTCATCGTCAACGATTCGCGGCGCAATGGTTATGTGCAGGCAGTGGATGTGGCAGTGTTTCGATGCCGCTGGTTGCAGTTGTCGAAAGCTTGCGCACCAGGCAAGAAAACAGGGCTTTTACAGGCAAAAAACACTGATTACGTGATGCGGACCCGCGTTCGTCGATTTCAGTATTTCGTACGGCGCTTATTGTTCGGATGCAGCATAACATCGGGCCGGTTGTGCCGTACCTCTGCAGGCACCGCCACTGATCCGCAGTCGTTCTTCCGGATCATTCAAGCGCGAGGATGAACTTCCACTGTTGTCTGCTGACCGGCATGATGGACAGGCGATTGCCGCGTCTGACCAGTGGCAGGCCAGTCACTTCGGAGTGTTCCTTCAATTCGGAGAGGGTAATGATGCGTTTCAGTTTGCGAACATAGCGGACATCCACGCGGTACCAGCGCGGGTTCGCTGGATCACTCTTCGGATCAAAGTACTTTGCATCCGGATCGAATGCCGTCATGTCCGGGTATCCTTCGCGAACAATTTCCATGATGCCGGCGATACCCGGCTCCTTGCAGTTGGAGTGATAGAGAAATGCAAGGTCGCCGTTCTTTATGTCATCGCGCATCATGTTACGTGCCTGGTAATTGCGTACGCCATCCCAGGGTTCGGTCATTCCCGGCGCGTTATTCAGATCTTCGATGCCGAATACATCGGGCTCGGATTTCATCAACCAGTATTTCATTCACCATGCCCCCTGGTGTTGTCAAAAACATACAGTCCAGGGCAGTTCCTGGACGTGCGGCGGGTCGAATCATCCGCGATCCTGTACTGTCTCAGCAGTGATACATCCCTTGTTCGGTTGCGACGGCGTCCAGAGGTACATCCCAGGGTTCGGGTTCGATCAGGGGCAAGCGCTGGAATTCATAGGCAAGACCCACAAGGCGGGGTTTGCGCCAATGGACTCTTCGATTGATGAACTCAAAACTATGATCGTAATATCCGCCCCCCATGCCCAGACGATGTCCCCTCGCATCAAAGGCAACCAGCGGCAGCAGTACCAGGTCCAGGGCAACAGATCTGATGCGCCTGTCGTGGACTCGTGATGGTTCGGGAATTCCGAACCGGTTGCAAACGAGAGAGTCTCCGGGTGTATAGGCGGAAAACCACAGCCTTTTTTCCGAGAAATTGACGAGTACAGGAAGATAAAGTGTCTTGCCCATGGACCACAGAGCGTCCATCAGCGGGCGGGGATCCATCTCTCCGTTTACCGGAATATAGACGGCAATGCGGCGGCTGTTTCTGACCAGTGGTTCCCTGGCGACGATCTGTGCCAGTCGTGCGGCGCAGATATCACGCAAGGACTGCGTCAGCTGCCGGCGACGTTTGCGCATCTCCATGCGTAACCGCTCACGGTTTGTCATTCCGCTGTCCAGGGGAATTGCAATCGTGGCCTACCCGCTTCCGGATAGGTCGGTGTTGATAAGAAAGGCATCCTCCGCTTGTGCCGGCGCGGCTATTGCCCTTGAACCGAGGGTTCAAGGGGGGACGGTAGTGATGTATCAGGCTTTCCGCCAGCGGCGGACATGCACACCAACACCAGCAAACTGTCCCCTGATTTGGAAATTAGGCTCAAGGAGATCTAAGCCACAATCGAACACAGCAGGGGATGCCTGAATATAACCTTTGCAGCCGGAGCCGATCAGTTCAGCTCCTTCTTCGTGTGACGACCCAGTGTTTCCTCAATCCTGGTATTGAGATGGTTGATGCGGGCGGTGTATGCCTCCAGTTCACCGGCATTCACGCCTGATTCAACGATCTCATGCGCCAGGTTGAGTGCCGCCATTACGGCGATTCTGTCAATTCCAACGACCTTGCCGCTTCCACGGATTTCCGTCATCCTGTCATTGAGATATTTTGCCGATTCCTTCAAGGCATCACGTTCTTCCTCCGGACAGGCGACCAGGTATTCCTTGTCCAGAATGTATACCTTGATGGCGCCTGCATTCTTGCTCACGTGCCGGTCTCCAGTGACTTGAGGCGGGTGACGATGGCCTCGACCCGGTTGCGTACCAGGTCATGCCTTTCGATCAGGGAGGCGCGTTCGGTTGCGAGCGTATCCTGCTGGGTGCGCAGTGAGCGATTTTCCATGCTCAGGCGTTCGATGGTCTTCAACAGGTCATCGATTTTTGCCTCGAGTCGGGAGAGCTCCAGGTCGAAGTGTGAATGCGTATTTGATTTTGACATGCAATCAATATAGTGCGGTAGAGTCAATCGGTCAATGTCCTGAAAGTGCTGGCAGTATACACGGCGGTTGCCGGACTGGTGAATGTCGTCTGTGTCATAATCTCCGTAAGTGCTTGCGGGTAACCGCTGCGTCAGCAATGCCCGGAGGAGGGTTGCGCCTTGAACGAGACGGACACTGTTGCTTATGACCGGTTGCAGGCTGCGTTGCAGGCCGCTGATGCCGACTCCGGTGCAGCGGAAAGCCACGGGGTAATATGCGGCACCATCTGTGCAGCTGGCACGTCAGATCCTGCGCTCTGGCTCGATCATCTGCTTGGCGCGGGCAATACCGCCAGCGCAATGGCGCAGTCGGCGCAATGGCTGCTGACGGAGCTCTATTCGGAATCGCTGCTGCATTTCAATGACGGCGATCTGGGACTGGTTTTGCTCCTGCCGGAAGATGATACCCCGCTGTCGCTGCGCAGCCAGGCACTCGGCGAGTGGTGCCAGGGATTTCTCTATGGACTGGCTCTCGGGGGCGTGCGTGAGGACGGGGTGACGAAGGGTGACGTGGGCGAGATCATGCATGACTTCTACGAGATATCGAATACCCGCTTCGAGCATGAATTGACCGATGAGGATGAGGAATCCGCCTATGCCGAGATTGTTGAATATGTCCGCATGAGCGTCCTGCTTTGCCATGAGGAACTGCGCCCGCTGCAGGCACCGCAGCGTCTGCAATAGGCTGTGCCCTGCGCGTGGCAATAAACCGGATTACTGGCGCGCGCGTGCCGATGATGAAACTGAACACGGGTGGAAAGCGAGAATGATCAGCCGAAAGGAATTCATGCGCCGTCGCAGACAACTCATCCGGATGATGGGCAGGGGTTCAATCGCCATCATTCCGGCGGCACCGGTGAGGGCGCGCAACCGCGACGTTGAATATCCCTATCGGCCGGACAGCGATTTTCAGTACATAACGGGATTCGGCGAACCGGAGGCCGTAGCGGTCCTGATTCCTGGCCGTGATCATGGTGAATACCTGCTGTTCTGCCGGGAACGCAATCCGAAAATGGAAACATGGACCGGGCGGCGGGCCGGCACGCAGGGTGCCGTGGAACTCTATGATGCCGATGATGCCTTCCCGTTCGGCGACATCGACGAAATCCTGCCCGGGCTGATGGAGAACTGCGACCGGGTTTTCTACACCATGGGTTCCAATCCCGAATTCGACCGGCATGTGCTCGACTGGATTAAAAGGATACGGGAGGGTGCGCGTTCCGGTTCGCGGGCGCCGGATGAATTCGTTTCTCTTGAGCACCTGCTGCACGACATGCGTCTCTATAAAAGCCGGTCGGAAGTGAAAGTGATGCGCAACGCAGCAAAGGTGGCCTGCCGCGCGCACCGGCGTGCCATGCAGGCCTGCCGTCCCGGCAGGCATGAATTCGAGATCGAGGCGGAACTGCTCCACGAATTCCGTAACGCCAATATGCAGCCGGCCTATCCGAGCATTGTCGGCGGCGGCGAGAACGCCTGCATCCTCCATTACACGGACAACCGGTCCGAGCTGCGAGACGGCGATCTGCTGCTGATCGATGCCGGCGCCGAATACGACTGCTATGCTTCGGATGTCACACGCACCTTCCCCGTCAATGGCCGGTTCAGTCCACCGCAGAAGGCTATGTACGAGATCGTGCTGGCCGCGCAGGCGGCCGCCATCGAACAGGTGCGATCGGGCAATGACTGGAACGCCCCGCATGATGCCGCCATCAAGGTATTGACGCGGGGACTTGCCAGGCTGGGTATTCTCAAGGGCCGGCCGGCTGAACTGATCAGGAAGGAAGCCTATCGCCGTTTCTACATGCACCGCACCGGCCACTGGCTGGGCATGGACGTGCATGATGTAGGAGATTACAAGGTCGGAGGTGAATGGCGGGTCCTCGAGACGGGCATGGTACTGACGGTAGAGCCGGGGATCTATATCCCCGCGGGCAGCCGCGGTGTGGCGAAAAAATGGTGGAATATCGGGATACGTATCGAGGATGACGTGCTGGTGACGAATGACGGTCACGAAGTGCTCAGCGTCGATGCACCGAAGACCGTCAGTGAGATCGAGGCGTTGATGGGAGAGAATCGATGATGTGTGTGTCAGGGTTCGTGTGTGATGCATCCCTATGACATCCTGATTGTCGGCGGCGGACTGGTCGGGGCCAGCCTGGTACGTGCGTTGCAGGGCCGTGGCTTGCGCATCGCCGTGGTGGAGGCTGTCCAGTTCGAGACCCGGACCGAAGCGGGCTATGACGACCGCGCCATCGCGCTGGCGCACGGCACGCAACGCATCTTCTATAGTCTGGATTTATGGGGCGATCTGGAGGATGACGCCACGCCGATCCACCGCATCCATGTATCCGATCGCGGGCATTGTGGTTTTACCCGCATGGACCGTGAGGAGGAGGGGTTGCCGGCGCTGGGCTATGTCGTCCCGGCACGGGTGCTCGGTCAGGTGCTTGGGGATGTCGCACGGTCCGCCGAAGGGGTGGATCTCTATTGTCCGGCGACCCTTGCGGATCTGAACCTGGAGGCAGAAACCGCAACCGCAACACTCGTCAGGGATGATGAGGCGCTGATGCTGACGGCGCGGCTGGTCGTGGCCGCGGATGGCGCCGGTTCCGCGGTCAGGGACCGCCTGGGTATTCCCGTGACCGAACGCGATTACGGCCAGACGGCCGTGATTGCCAATATCACCCCGCAGCTGCCGCACCGCCATGTCGCCTTCGAACGGTTCACTGATACCGGCCCGATGGCCTTGCTGCCAATGTCCGCGGGTCGTTGCGCGGTGGTATGGACCGTCGACAGTCGGGAGACCGGAGAGGTCATGGGGTTGTCCGATGGCGAGTTCCTGTACCGTCTGCAGGAACGGTTCGGCTATCGGCTCGGGCGGCTCGAACGCGTCGGGCGCCGGCAAGCCTATCCACTTCGCCTTGTCAAGGCGAAGGAATCGGTGCGTCACCGGCTGGCGCTGGTCGGCAACGCCGCCCACACGCTGCACCCGATCGCCGGGCAGGGTTTCAACCTTGGTGTGCGCGACATTGCGGTTCTTGCCGAAGTGCTGGTCGATGCCATGGCGGAAGGCCACGACCCAGGGGAACTGGCGGTGTTGCGTCGCTACGATGCGTGGCGACATGCCGATCACCGGCAGGTTACGGCATTTACCGACGGCATGGCGCGCCTGTTCACCGTGTCGCTGCCGGCGATGGGGGTGGCGCGCGCCGCGGGCATGCTGGCGCTCGATCTGCTGCCCCCGGCGAAGCGTCTGCTGACGCGTCTTACCATGGGGCGTTCTGGCCGTATACCGCGGCTCGCACGCGGGT
>JBAVKA010000269.1:0-3860 GCA_049688075.1 Gammaproteobacteria bacterium | reverse complement strand
GGTCACCATCCATGGTTACCAGTACCTTGCCGCGCGCGTGGTCAATCCCCGCTGCCATAGCGGGTGTCTGGCCATAGTTACGGCGAAACATAATCAGTCGCAGCCGCTTGTCCTGCTCCGCCAGTTTAAGGGCTTCGGGGATGGTGTTGTCACGGCTACCATCATCAACAAACAGGATTTCAAACTCCAGTCCCAGAGGCTGAACCGCCTCTACGATGGCCTCGTAAAGAGGCTGAACACTTGCTTCCTCATTATACAAAGGGACAATGATGGATAGATCCATAAATGGCTATCGGCCTTGGTTGGATACATGCGTGTCAGGATGACCTGTAGTAATTATCGTCATCTTTATCATAAAGATAAACCAAAATCCGTGGCATTCCGAAGATATTAGGTAGGGTCCGTCCATAAACGGACGACTTTCAACCAGGCGCGTAATCCAATTTTCGCGAGTGAGCCAACACAGTATGAGACGACCGCGTCTGTCTGGCTAAAGAAGCATTTTTTTCCAAGACAGCCAGCTGATCCGCCTGTGACGTACCGAGGAAACCCTGGCGGTTTCAGGCCGGTTGTATTCACGCCGGTAGCGGCAAATTGTGCGCCACCACCGAAGACCAGATGAATGACTTGTAATGGACTGGAACCTATCTCAGAATCGTTCCTGATTAGCATGAATATCCACCCAGGCTCACGTCTTGAGCCACTGTGTGGAGCACACTATCGTCAGGATCACGGACCAGAGAGCGATCATGGCGATGAATCCGATACAGTTTCAGCCGGACCTGAGTCGATCCGGGTTGTTTGATCGCTACGGAACGGAACCGCAATGTGAACAGGCCCTGGTGGAGCAGGTGTGTCGGCCAGAGGACTTCCACTGCCCACACTGTGGCGCTACAATGCCTCTCTGTCGAATACATAAGAGTTTGCGTTCAGGGACGTTCTTCCATGGCTCCAAGCGGGCGTTGCGTGCGTCGTTTCAGGCGATGTTCCTCATCAGTCAGTCGAAATACATCATCTCGGCAATGGAGTTAAGGTGACGGCCCGGCGTGAGTTATCCGCCGTCTGGCGGATCAAACGCAACTCATGCAGGTGATGGCCGAACGCAAGGCGGGAGGGGCCTTGCAGGGCGAGGTGGTCATGGATGATGCCTACCTCTGTGGGCAACGCCGTGGCAAGGCCGAATGGGGGTCGGTGAATAAAGTCGCCTTTTGCGCGGCTGTCCAGTCGAGTACGGAAGGCCATCCCCAGGTCGCCCGCATTGGCCCGGTCAAGGGCTTTAGCAAAGAGGCGATCAGTCACTGCGCCACGCGCTATCTGGGCCCCTCGACCCGGGTAGTCAGCAAAGGATTGAACTGCTTTCCTGGTGTCGACCAGACCGGCGCTGTCCATGCGCCGGAAGTAGTCGTGCGGGCCAGCATAGTACGGACATGCCGTGATTTACCTTGATCAATACCGTTATTGCGCAATGTTAAGACTTCCCTGGGGAAAACCTACCATGTCTTCAATTCCAGAAAAATTTGCCCATTGTTTCCTGGGTGATCATCAATATCGGCTCATCCGGCGATTCTATTTTAAGCGCCAACCGGCCATGCCTGTTGCGGGTCGCAACAAGAGAACTGGCCCGCACATGGAGACCTGGCTTCGATTGGCTGAGCATACGTGCTAATCAGGAAAAAAGAACGCATCCGGAAACGGTTGGCAATTGCATATGAGGACTAATTTATGAGAATAAAACTTGGACTATTACTTGTTGCGATGACAACCCTGTTAATCGAATTGTTACTAATTCGCATATTCGACGTCATTCTGACATCGAATTTGGGATATATGGTTATATCGACAGCTCTCTTATCGCTTGGCCTGGGCGGGATTTACAGGGCTATAAGACCACTACCTGCAGAACGTAATGTCAATCGCAACCTGGCTGTTTTTGCCGCATTCTTCGGGTTGGCCACCCTGGCCATACTTCCCGTATTTAATATATTGCCGTTTGACTTCTATGAACTGGCTGATGCACCTGTGTCACAGTCGTTTTATTTAATCGGTATGTATTTAAGTCTGGCTTTTCCGTTCTTTTTTGCCGGCTTGATTTTTACAACCGTATTTAGCGAGTTTTCGGACAGCATTCAAATCCTCTACTGCTGGGACCTGGCAGGGGCAGGACTGGGTGCTGTTATTCTCATTCCTTTTTTGCCGAAATTCGGTCCGGGTGGCATGCTCTTTATTGCAGCGGCACTGACCCTTGTTGCATCAGCATTATTTTCGGGCAGTTGGCGCTGGGGCGGGATAGTTAGCGCAGTAGTCGCAATGTTGATCCTGATACCGATAGTGCATTATCCGGATTATTACGATTTCAAGGAGCATCTCGACAAACGGGGTGTCAAAACAGCGCGCGAGCTTGAACGGATAGAGTTTACCCGCTGGGATCCAATATCAAAAATCGATGTGGTTGACTTGACCCCCCGCGATCCCGCTGTATTAAAAAAATACCAGGACACTCACATTATGGGCGCCATATCAAAGAAAGCTCAGTATGATGGAGGCACACAATCGACTGAAATTTACCAGTTTGACGGTGATTTACAGAAACTGAGAAATCAGGTCGAAACAGGGCAGTTTGCGAAATTTCACAATGCTCCCTGGTGGCAATGGGGTGTACTGGCCTCGCATTATCTGAAACGCGACCAGGGCCAGAAGGTGCTCATAATAGGCAGCGCAGGCGGCCAAGAGACCAAGGCTGCGTTGATGTATGGTGCAGGATCGATTGACGACATCGAACTCGTGGGAACAGTTATAGAGTTGGGAAAAGACAGGTATGCAACATACAACGGGGGCATCTTTAACCATCCAAACGTAATCGCCCGCAAGGCGGAAGGCCGGAGTTTTCTGCGTAGCACAAAGAATAAATACGACATTATACAAATATTCAGCAATCATACTTCGTCGAGCATAGCATCGGGTACGGGCGCCATGGCCACGAGTTATCTGCAGACGGCCGATGCCTTCCAGGAGTATTTCAGCCATTTGTCTGAGGATGGAATACTGCATATGAATCATCACATTTATCCAAAACTGGTGACCACCGCTGCACTTGCCTGGTCACGCATGGGCCGTAAGGACTTTCAGAAACATGTTGTTGTGTTTCACAAACGGGAGGGAAGAGACAATCTGTCCACATTATTGATCAAGATGACTCCATGGACACAAAATGACATAGAGAAGTTATTCGGGCTCATAAAGATGTTTGGTGATGAAGAAACCTACAAGCTGGCAGAAGATCCGATCAATCCCGACAACAGCTTTCTGAGTCCAGAATTCTACAGTGGCAAAATGTCGCAATCACTTATTGAGTCAATACCCTATCGTGTTGAGGCCTCAACCGATGACAAACCGTATTTCAACTTCCTGAGGAAAAAGATTGGTTGGCTTGAGCCTGACCCTCGGGTATTTGTTAACGAACCAACGGCGGGTCTTATAAACTCACAAATGCAAAGGGGGATACCTATGGATATTATCCACCTGATTGTAACCTGTGCCCTGGGGATTCTGGCTGTTCTAGTCTTTATTTTCCTGCCGCTGCTTTTCTCAAAGGTTGGCAGGGCTGAATGGCCATGGAAATACACAACCCTTGCGTACTTTTCGTGCCTTGGTGCTGGATTTATAATTATAGAATTAGCATTTACCCAGATTTTCATGAAGCTTATCGGTTATCCTCTCTATGCTTTCTCGACGGTAATTTTCGCGCTGCTTGTTTCATCTGCTATAGGAAGCGTTTATTCATTCAAACTGGGCATCAGTCCAGAGAAGAGGTGGGCCGTTCCCTTCCTGGGCGTGCTGATCACAGGGCTTTGCTTGTACAC
>JBAVKA010000268.1:0-4388 GCA_049688075.1 Gammaproteobacteria bacterium | reverse complement strand
TCGTCGAAAACGGCTTTCGGCATCCCCGGATCCATTACCATGTACCAGAACTCGGTTGACGTGAGTTATTCCTACAAGTTCTAGGCAATCGCTTATCGATGACTGTGAGGTCGTAGTGATACGGCCTTTTTTTGCCTGCAGGGAGAAGAGTGAGACCGGGAACCGGTCGAGAGGCTGGCCTGGGCCATGCAGTCGTGCGGTTTTACGGTGAGTTTATTATGTAGCCCGGCCATTGCTGTTGCCGTGTCGCCTCATATACCTATTCTTTTACCGGGCGCTTGGCGAGCTTGCGCTGCAGGGTGCGGCGGTGCATTTTCAGCGCGCGCGCTGCCGCCGAGATATTGCCGTTATGCTCCATCAGCACCTTCTGGAGGTGTTCCCATTCCAGTCGCCGGACCGACAGCGGCTGCCCGGACGGCGCAACACTGATATCACCCTCCGCGCGCTGCAGGGCCGCGACGATTTCATCCGCGTTCGCCGGTTTGGTCAGATAGTGAACGGCGCCCAGCTTGATGGCCTCCACGGCCGTGGCGATGCTGGCATACCCGGTCAGCATGATGGTGCGGGTATTTTCATCCATGGCCGCCAGGCGTCTGACCAGTTCCAGCCCTGACGCAGTTCCGATGCGCAAATCAACCACGGCAAACTCGGGTTGCTGTTCCCGCGCCAGCCGCAGGGCGGTCGTCAGGTCATGCGCGATGTATACCTCGTAGTCGCGCTTTCTCAGGGCGTCTCCCAGAACCCGGCAATAGACCGCATCGTCATCGACGAGCAGCAGAACGGGCCGGTCATCCGGCAGCGGGTCATTCTCCATGTTCATCGCCCGAGTCCGGCGCCAGTAGCGGCAGGGTGATGCGGGTTATCGTGCCCCCCTGTTCACGGTTGCGAATGGACAGGTCGCCACCCAGTCGCTGAACAGTGGTCCGGGCCAGATAAAGGCCAACTCCCATGCCCTCGTCCTTGGTGGTGACGGGCTGCCGTCCCAGCTGTCTTGATACTCCCTCGTGCAGTCCGGGACCGCGGTCGGAAATCACCAGCATCAGGCGGGACACTGTCCCCGTGGCTTCCAGACGGATATCTTTCGGGGAAACATCCGCCGCATTGTTCAGGATGTTGACCAGCGCCTGGGTAAGGGTGCGTTCGGCGATGATCTCACTGTCCGGGAGTTGATAGTCGAACTGGAAATCGAGGGCTATTCCGGTGCGCTGGGCGTGCCACTCCGCTACGACCTGCAGGACATAGTCCGCCACCGGCATGCGATGTCCAGCCTCGGCCCGGTCAGCACCTGCCGTGGCTGAGATGACCGACAGGGCCTGTTTGCAGCGTGCGACCTGTTGTCCGAGGATGCCCAGTTTGTCATGCAGAAGCCTGTCGACGTTACCGGAATATTCCTGTTCGAGTTCATTGACCAGGATCGCCATGGTGCCCAGGGGGGTACCGAGTTCATGAGCTGCCCCGGCCGCGAGGGAGCCCAGGGCGACGAGTTGCTCATTCTGCAGGGCCAGTTCACGCGCCTCGGCGAGCTTGTGGTCGCGTTCCCGAAGGCTGTGCGCCATCCCCACAATGGTTACCGCCACAAATCCTGCGCTGATGAGAAACCCGAGCCACATGCCGAAGATGTGCATCTGGAATCCGCCGTCATGATGCATGATACCGTGGGGCAGGGGGACGAAGCGGAACAGCAGTATCGAGTAACACGTCACCGTGAGTCCCGCCATGATCCAGGTGTATACCCTCGGCAGGATGGTTGCCGCGATGATAAGTGGCAGGAGGTAGAACCAGATGAACGGGTTGCTTGCGCCGCCGGTGTAATAGAACACACCGGTGACAGCCACCACGTCCAGCAGTAACTGGATGAATATCGCCGCATCACTTATTGCATGGTCGGCCCTGTACAGCAGCCAGGTAAGGATATTCAGGCCGCCAAGCAGCAGCAGGATGATACTCAGCGGAACTACCGGCAGTTCCAGGTTCAGGATGCCCCAGGCGAGGCCGAGGCCGAGGATAATGCCAAGGATGGTGAAATTGCGCAGGAGAAACAGTCGACGCAGGTTTTGTCGTGTTGACAAATCGGACTTTCGGGTAACGGCGGCACTCATCCGGCCATGATGCATTGCCCTCACCGGAGGGGCAACCTGTCGCTTGTGTTCTGCGACACTATGCCGCATTCCCCCGGCAGGGTTCATTTGCGACAATAATTCCGGACAATGACAGGGCGTTTTTTTTCACGAGGCGGTATATCACCCCAACCATCCCCCGCTTTCGATATATCGCCTCATTTTTCCGCCTCCCCCCTACGTCCAGGTACACTTGACCTGGAGAATTCTCAAACAGCGTAGTCGCTGGCCGATGTGCCGGCACGCAGGCAGGTCGGCTGGTGATCCACCATATGCCATGTGCCTGATAGGGTTGGTGTATGGCATGAATTTATTTTATAGTCTCAATGGTTTACAACCGACCTCCGGGTGTATGGTTCGGTACTCGCCCATGAGAATGAGACTATGGCAGATCGCAGATTACAGGTTTTTCATACCGTTGCCCGGCTGCTGAGCTTCACCAAGGCGGCGGAAAGCCTGCACATGACACAGCCCGCCGTGACTTTCCAGGTTCGCCAGCTGGAAGAATATTTCAACACCCGTCTGTTTGACCGCACCCATAACCGGATCAGCCTGACGGAGGCGGGTCAGCGGGTCTATGAATTCGCGGACCGGATCTTCGATCTCTATGCGGAGATGGAGAATGCCGTGCGTGATATGACCGGCGAGATCAGAGGGGTGTTAATCATCGGGGCGAGCACCACCATTGCAGAATACATGCTGCCTGCACTGCTGGGTGACTTCAAGAAAAAGTATCCGGATGTCAATGTCCATCTCCGGGTGTCGAATTCGGACGGCGTCGTTTCGATGGTGGAGAACAATGACATCGACCTGGGCGTCGTGGAATCGCCGGTCATGAACAAGAATCTGGTCGTGGAGGATTGCCGCAAGGACCGGCTGGTGGCCATCGTGACGCCGCAGCATCCGCTGGCGGCGAGACAAAAGATCAAGGTGCCGGAACTGCTCGAGTATGCCTACATTGCGCGTGAAGAAGGATCCGGAACACGTGAAGTCATCCAGGATTATCTCAGTGAACAGGGAATGAATTCCAGCGACGTGCATATCTCGATGGAGCTGGGCAGTCCGGAAGCCATCAAGGGAGCCGTTGAGGCGGGCATGGGAGTCGCCATTGTGTCCGAGGTGACGATACACAAGGAATTGCAGCTCGGTACGCTGGTGGCGCTGGAACTGGATCCGCAGATTAAACGACCGTTCTCCTTTGTTCACCAGAAGCAGAAATTCCGCCAGCGCGCCATGGATGAACTGCTCGAATTCGCCCGCGCCTATTGCCTGTCGCACCAGGATGACAGCTGAGCCATGAGCGCATCCTGAGGTCGAATAACCAGGAGCACTGTTGCAATGGCATCCTCTGAGCGTCAGTTGCTGGATTTCTACCGGCGACTGGGACCCGACGGGCAGGCGACATTGGTCTCATTCGCGGAATTTCTCTGTCAGCGTGGTGCATCCACCGTTGATCCGCCCCGGGTAGAGACAGTCGAAATACCCGAGCCCGTCCCGATAGTCCGACCGGAGCAGGAGAGTGTGGTGGCCGGCCTGAAGCGCCTGTCGCAAACCTATCCCATGCTGAGCAAGACCGAAATGCTGACCGCTACCTCGGAGCTGGTGGCCCGGAATATCATGCTCGGGACGGATCCTGCGCAGGTCATTGACCAGCTCGAGGACATATTCCGCGAGCATTACCGCAAGCTTGGGGAACAGTCGGAACAGTAAGCCATGAATATCGTACGCGCCTGGTATAACCGCTATATTTCCGATCCGCAGGTCGTCATCCTGGCCCTGCTGTTGATTGCGGGTTTCGTCGTCATGATGACCCTGGGCGAAATGCTCGCCCCGGTTATGGCCGGTGTGATCATCGCCTATCTGCTGGACGGGGTGGTGGAGAAATGCCGCCGCTATGGCGCTCCTCGCCTGTCGGCGGTCATTCTGGTGTTTCTCCTGTTCATGTCGTTTCTGGTGTTCGCGCTGCTGTGGATGATGCCGCGCCTGTCATCGCAGCTTACCCAGTTGGTCCAGCAGCTTCCGAACTGGATCGCGCAGGGTCAGGAAGCCCTGCAGCAATTGCCGGAGAAGTATCCGAATCTGTTTACCCAAACGCAGGTGAATGACCTGATCGCCGCCATTCGCGCCGAGATCACGGCGCTGGGTCAGCGGGTGTTGTCGCTGTCCGTGGCCTCGGTTGTCAGTCTGATGACCGTCATGGTGTACATCATCCTGGTACCGGTACTGGCCTTTTTCTTTCTCAAGGACAAGGAAACCATCCTCGGCTGGTTC
>JBAVKA010000267.1:0-1819 GCA_049688075.1 Gammaproteobacteria bacterium | reverse complement strand
GTTTTGGACAGCGGCGTGAATCGAGAGAAAGCGTTGTGCCGATCCCGGCGACTTGAACCGCTGCTGTTTTCGCTCTCGTCTTCGAACTGGCTGGTGCGAATTTTCAGCCCGATTGTTAGCGCGCAAGCCTTGATCATGGACCACGCAAAGCCTCTGTCTCCGGATGGCAACCAGATAGGATTTGAGCTTGTCCGTGGTGATGCGCTCCGGCGCGAAGCCCTGCTTCTTCAGTAGCTTTCGCAACAGTCTGCGCGCCGATCGGGCACAGCGTCGGCGCTGAACTAGGAAGTCGAGCACCTCACCCTCGTCGTCGACCGCCCGCCACAACCAGTATTTTCGATAGCGGATCTTTATGGCCATCTCGTCGAGATGCCAGCGGGCACTGGCGCGCGGACGGCAGCCTCGAAGATTACGAGCGATAAGCCGACCGAACTTCAGAAACCAGCGCCGCACTGTCTCATTGGAAACGTCGATGCCACGCTCGGCCAGCAGTTCCTCGACATCGCGGAATGAGAGTGTGAAGCGGGCATAGAGCCAAACGGCGTGCTGGATAATTTCGGGCGGAAAGCGATGCCGCTTGAAGGATATCGGGTTCATTTATCGACGATAGCTACACCCAACCGCCCCGGCCAGGCGCTTAACGTGTCAATGCCGTTTAGTCTGACAATGCCATGCCGATCATCACCGCCAGAATTTTGATTAGTGAGCTGGGTGTGTCCTTCCAGGCGGCTTCAAGCGCGCTGAACGCATTAGAGCGCAAGCATGATGTCCGCGAACGCACTGGGTGGGGCCGCAACCGAATCTTCGCAGCTGAAGAGGTTATAGCTGTTCTGGCGCGGCCCTTCGCCGAAGACCCCGAAATTGCTCTAGAAGGGGCACGGCGTATTCTCGGCGTTTAGTGAGGGATATGCCCTCATGAGACCCAAAGTATCCGCGCGGCGCGTGGCGGGGCTGTGTGTGAAGTTGCTCCTGCCCTTCTTCCGTACCGGAAAATTTGCGATTGTCTCAAACATAAAAGGTAAAGGGTTATCGACGATGGTGGACTTACGCAGGCCAGACAATGTCTAAAATTATTGCTATTTTGTCATGATAGATTGGAGAGAAGGGTGAGAATTACCCCGGAACGTATGATTGGAGTTTTAGGGCCGGCATCACGGCCCGCAATGGTCACTGAACAGCAATTCGATGGATTCAACGATGAGCTTGCCGAACTTTCACAAATGGATTGGGATAAAGTTCCGGAAAATTATTTTTGGTATTATTTTCATGATATGGCCTATGTCGAACTGCAACCGGACCTGTTCCGGTATCTTTTTCCCACCTGCCTGAAATTCTGGTACGACACTTTAATGAGAGACGCTTCCGCAGAATGCGGGGACAACGATTTTCACCATGCGATGATGCGCGGGGACATCGCCAATAAAATGCTCAATCAGAACGAGCGCCTATTATTGAATGAGTTTTACCATGACGGATTTCTCGACCGTCTCGAATCTCAGCAGGGCCTGATCTACGATGTGTCGCACAGCAAGATGGTCAGCAGCGGGACGGCAGCCAATGCCTGGATATTCCGGTTCAATGCCCTTGGCATCATTGCGCCCGTTATCAAGCGCATTTGGGAATCATGGTGGTCGCTGGATCACCCGGGTAAAGCCTGTTGCGCCATTATGTATGGGTCTGGCCTTGTTTATTTGAAAGGCGAGAACCCGATTTACCGTCCATGGACCCCGGAAACAGGGGGTGGCGGTCCCTATTTAACCGAAAGCGAGGGCTCGTTATTCGACTGGGCCTGGCGCGATGACAATCTCGATTTTTTGAC
>JBAVKA010000266.1:0-5242 GCA_049688075.1 Gammaproteobacteria bacterium | reverse complement strand
CGGGTCAGTAACGGCTTTATATTTTGACAGCATCCTGGTTATTGCACGGGTCCTCGTCGCGATAAGCGATCACGAACGGGAAACCTCCCGCGTGTTGGCAGTCAATGCCGTTGATGGCTGATCTTTCCGGCAAAAGACCCGGCGCAATATCAGAATCCGCCAGCGCTGGTGCAGCGGCAGGAGATAGGCATCCGGTCCGACGCCGCGGGGATAGAGCGCCATGCGCGCCAGCCGCAAGATCTCGTTTTCACCGAGCCAGCGGGTCGAGCCTACCAGGATATCGCGCGGGCAAAGGCGGGTCTCATCGCGGGTGATGATCAGCACGTAGACAGGCAGCGCCAGTTTCTGCCACACAAGCCAGAGCCAGCGGGTATTGCCCGCACTCCCTGTGGAGGCAGCGGGAGTCGGGTCGGTCATCAGGGACTTCTCCTCGGCGCTTACACACTACCCCGATCGTTTACCGCAAGGGAGCGTTTCCCGCGGATGCTGCGGATCGACGGGCTGGTGATCGAGGCCGTTGACGCTGATCAGGACGCGCGGTTCGGCGAGCCTGTGGCGGATGCCCGGCAGGCCCGCCTCCCGCTTCTCCTGACGAGGTTCTCCGCTGCCGTCGCAGACATGGGTTACCAGTGTGGGCAGCGGCACGGGGCGGCTGGTTATCCGCCGCCCGGCCTTGCATTCTAGTCGTGAGTGTCGCCGTGTTCCTGTTCCTTTTTCATTTTCTTCGTCACGCATTTGTTGATATAGGATTGCATCTCCTCCTCTGAGATCTTGTGTTCTTTTGCTTTCTTCTCGCATTTCGTCATTGCTTCCTTGTGCTGCGGGCTTTCCGTATTTGCAGCGGGCATGTCGGCGAATGCCGGAAGTGATACGGCGAGGCTCACTAGGGTGCCCAGCAGGGTAATCTTTTTCATAACAGGCTCTCCTCGGGTTGCGATTGATCGCAACGGTATTAAGGTTAAACGGTTATAACCACCCGCGGTCCGGGCTGGCGCTCTTTCCCGACTGACCGAAGTCCATCCGTCCCGCTGTGATGCAGACTACTCCTGTCTTCCGTCACTGCCAATCGCGGCGATACAAAAGAGCGCCGGGAATAGACACGCGCTCGCGGGAATAGTTCACCGATACGGGATTGATGACGGTTCCCCGGCGACCCGGAAGCGTTATGCCGATACGGTGTGTTCATTACGCTTGTGCGCACGCGACTCCTGCCACAAACGCCGCAAGGCATCCCAGAGGCTATTGCGGAGGGTTTGCAGGTAGAGCGTATTGTCCGGCAATTCCCGGACGAGGCGGCGATGCGCCTCGCCCAGCGCATGGTAGGGCAGGGCGGGGAACAGATGATGGGTGGCATGGTAGCGCAGTCCGACCGGCGCCCAGAGTGTCGTAAACAGGGGATTGCCCGGAATGTTTACGGAATCCAGGTACTGTTCGGTGAATTCCATGATCCGGTCTCCCGGGTTGCGGTAGCTGTGCGCCGCCAGGGTTCTCAGCGAGTTCAACAGAAACATCAGGACGCTGACAAGATACCACAGCAGCAGCACCTGCCAGGGCCAGAGGCCGGTGATCACCAGGGTCACCGCCGTGGCACCATAGAGAAAGGTGGCGAATTCCTGCCACCGCCAGGTCTCCTCATCCCGGGACGAGGGTTCGGGACGGCGATAGTCGAAATCGATGGTCAGGGATGACGCGCTTTCCCAGACCAGCTGCCGCAGCCTGGCGTGCAGATATGACAACGGGGTCAGGAGGATGAACCGGCTTGCCAGCAGCAACGGCAGCATGAACACCTGCAGCAGATACAGGACGATTTTGTAGGGCGGTTTCACGGCAAAAGGCTGGTATTCTCCATCCCCCCGCGTCCCGTAGACGTTGCGTTTGTGATGGTCGTTGTGAACCCCACCGTACATGAAAGACGGCACCATCAATGGAAAGCCGCAGGTCACATTCCAGACCAACCGGAACCAGCGGAAGGTGGTCCTGCGCAGGTGGGCCAGTTCATGGGTGAAAATGACTGCCCGGTACAGGGCAAGCGCCGTCACCAGGTAGAAAAATCCCTGCCAGGCGGTGAACGGCGGGGAGCGCAGCGCAAGGATGAACGCGGTCCAGCCGAGTGTGACGCTGCAAAGGAAATCCGTCCAGTAAATCCAGGGACTGGGGGCGTTCAGGCCCTTGACGAGTTCCCTGGCTTCATCCAGGGGGAATTGGCTGCTTGGTGTCATGACAACGGCATCGGTCCGTTCACATTCCTCGGGGTTGCAGCGTACATTATCGCGCCCTCGCCCTGCCGTGTCATTGCCAGGCTCACCCCGAAAATCGGGGTTATTCCCGAAGTAATCAAATCCGCTGCTTTGCCATAAACGTTGATTGAATTAGCGGGATTGCAGTGATTACAGTCAAGTAATCAGAGTTGCCATTAAGATTATTGCAGAGTCCAATTCGGAGCCAAAACCGCAGAAAATCCCCCAGACGCTCCGGAGACCTCGCCTCTGTGGCGAGGTTGACTTCCGGTATCACGCCCCGGCGAGTGTCGGGGACCTCTCAAGAACCTCCAGGGCGTCGTGACGCACGTGATTCTGCTCCATCTGCTCCCGGAGCATGGCGTCGGTGATGCGACCCTGATCGATGAATTCCTTCAGCAGGCCGAAGAAGAAAGCCTCTCGGGCAGGGTCGGGATGGGGTTGGTAGCGCCCCAGCAGGGCGTATTCGCCAAATAATCGGCGCCTTACTCATATCAGTCAGGCGAGGGGTGGAAATAGCCGGAAGCGCTCCGCGGGACGCCTGACACCGTGCGGAATCGACCGGGTGATGAGGTCTGTTCGAGAACGAGTGGAATGACTTCGACCGACTGACCGACAGGACCCGAATGCTGCATACCACCAAGCGCAAGCACCAGCCCTGGAAAACCGGCCTGCCGATCGATTACCGGCCGGCAGATACCTTCCGGCTGTTCCCGCCCCGACACCGGCTGCGGCGTACCCGCCGTGCAATGTTCGGCGATTACGGCCTGCTCGGCCGCTACGGCAGGCATCCGGATCACAACCAGGAGAACTTCTTGTTCAGACTGGTGCGGGAATGTCTGGACAAGGGCCTCCTCACCGAAGAACGGCTAAAATCCGAGATGGAGCGCAACCATTTACGTCATGCTGCACTGGAGATTGTAGACCGCGTACCGCCGCTGGCGGCCTGATGCGGAATTTCCGCCATCCGGAAACCGGCCGCTGGCCAGCGGAGAAAAAATCAACCCCCGGAGATGATAGGCGTGGACCGCGCGCCCGGCTATCATCATCGCGGCCGTGTATGTGATGTGTTAAATTCCAGCTTTCCGAGGTAATACCCTGATGTCCGTGATAAATCTTGCCGCAGTCGATCGTGCCGAGCTTCAGCGTGATCCCTTTGACTTTCTGGTGGTGAGAGACGCCATCGATGCCGAGGCGCTCGAGTCTCTCAATCGGGACTATCCGCACATCGACAAGCCCGCCAACTATGCCCCGGTTGACCTCCACTACGGACCGCGGTTCGGAAAGCTGCTGGATGAACTGGACAGTCCCGAATTCGAACGGCGCGTGGCCGCGAAGTTTGGCGTCAATCTGGCCGGGTCGCGCAAGACCATCACGGTGCGCCGTTTCTCCGAACCCAGCGACGGACATATCCATACCGACCACTGGAGCAAGATCATCACCCTGCTGGTGTACTTCAACCCGTCCTGGGACCAGGAAGGCGGCCGGCTGCGGATGCTGCGCTGCGGGGATGATGTCGAGGATTACAGCGCAGAGGTTGCGCCGCTCGGCGGCACGGTGCTGGCTTTTCGCCGCAGCGACAAATCGTGGCACGGCTACAAGCGCTTTGACGGTGAGCGCCGCATGATCCAGATGAGCTGGGTCAGGCCGAACCGCTACGCCTGGTACGCACAGCAGGGTGCGCGATTCCTGACGCATTCCATGAAGCGGCTGGCGCGGGTGTTTTCATAAGGGTGTTTCCAGAGGTACGTATGAACGCAGGCCTGTTTAACTTCGACCAGCTGAAATTCCGCTATGAGCCGTTTCCGATCGGTCTTGCCAGACCGCTGATGGATGAGGGGCTGTACCGGGAATGCGTGCAGGCGTTTCCGTCTAAGGAGATGTTCGCCGATCTTTCCGTGGTCGGCTACAAGTACTCGCTGTCGGAAAAGTCCAATCCGCGCATCTATCGCCAGCTGGTGAACACCCGTCCGGTCTGGAAAGAGCTGCATCACTGGATCAAGAGCGACGACTTCCTCAGGACGGTCCTGCAGGCACTGGAAGAGCGCCACCTCGAACTGGGCTACAAGGTCATGTCACCGGGCAGGCGCCTGGTGCGGCGGATCGGCAAGCTCGCCAAAGGGCATTTGCGTTCAACGCGCGGACGGCTCGGCGCACGATACGAGTATTCCATGCTTCCCGTCGACGGCGGCCACGTCCTGCCGCATACCGATGCTCCCGGGAAGATCGTGACGATCATCGTCTCGATACTGGATGACGATGAATGGGATCCGGCCTTCGGCGGCGGCACCGACATCAATCGTCCCGTCGAGCCGCGCTACAGTTTCAACCGCCTCAATCGCCAGGGCCGATTCGAGGACATGGAGGTTATCGATACCTTCGATTTCCAGCCTAACCAGGCGGTCATGTTCGTGCGCACCTTCAACTCATGGCATTCGGTGCGTCCCATGCTCGGAACCGGATCGCCCGCCATGCGACGCTCGCTTACGATCAATATCGAGGAACATTGAGGCTCGTTGACGGGGCTCATACCCGCTTTCGCGGGCGAGCCCGCTCCTACGAGAGGTTTGATCCGAAGAATTCGGGGTTCAGCGGGTTTCAGAGACGGCGGCTGAACATTAGCCGGAAATACGGTTGGCGGGGATGAACTCCGGTGTTTCGCCCAGGTCGCGGAACTTCCGGTAAATATTGTTGAGGTGAGTCCGCAGGGTTGCCCGGGATATCGACAGGCACTCGCAGATGTCGGTATTGGAACTGCCCTGGATGGTGAGTGCTATCACCTCGCTTTCACGTCGGGTGAGACCTTTCTCCCGATAGTAGGCGAGCGCTTTTTCGTACTTGTCCCTGAGCGGCTGCAGGAAGGTGATGATGCGATCTTTGCTGCATAGCAGCGTCACGTCGTTGAAGCTGCCGTTGATCAGACTGTTCCTGTAGACACGCATACCCCAGTCCTTCCACTGCTGAAACCGGTCCCTGGCGAATAACTCCATACAGCCCTGTTCACA
>JBAVKA010000265.1:0-28699 GCA_049688075.1 Gammaproteobacteria bacterium | reverse complement strand
TGCAAGGTCAGTCGCGACGCGTAATGTAGCCGGGAAGGTGACGTTGGGAAGGAAATGAGCATTCTGCCTTTCCCGGGAGAGCTTTTCCATGGCCGCCGGTTCATGCCCCCAAAGACATACGTCATTGCCGTTGGCGGCGAGGCGTATGGCCAGCGCCGTACCCCATGAACCGGCGCCGAGGATGGTGATTGAGCCGGTGCTCATGATTCCGTGCGATCAGGTGTTATCAGCGTGGCGTTTGACGGGACAGCAATGAATCCGGGAACTCAATGTTGCGTGCTTGCAGCCTCATCACTCCTGGCTTGCTTCTGCTGCAATCGCTGGTCATAGATGGCAGCAAAGTTCATTGGCGGGAGCATCAGGGACGGAAAGCCTCCTTTGGTAACGAGATCGGAGAGCGCAGCGGATGCGTAAGGATAAAGCGTTGCAAGACAGAAAACATGTTGCAATCGCTGCAGCGATTCGGGCTCAAATCCCTTGAGTACGAAAATGCCCGCCTGGTGAACCTCGATAAGAAACGCCGTATTACCTTCAACGGTGACTGTTCCCGTGATTTTCAGCACGACATCAAAGGTGTCGTCAGCAATCTGCTGGGCATGGCTATCGATCTCCACATCCAGACTCGGTTTCCATCCCTGGGTGAATATAGCCGGCGACTGGGGTGACTCGAAGGATACGTCTTTTAAATAGATTTTCTGAGGCCGTGCAATTTTGTCGTCCCCGTCCTCCAACGCAGTATTCTGGCTTTCTTCATTCATGGAATTTTCCGTGGATGGTAACGAATTAGCGGGGCTGACTGCTCCCTCTCTGGATTTATTACCTGCCCTTGCTCAGCGGCAATCCCGCCTGCTGCCAGGCATGCAGCCCGCCCTTCAGTTTGTATATCGAAGCAAATCCTTGCTTGCTCAACTCCGTGCTAAGCTTGTGTGATTGATTGCCGCTGCGGCAGCATATGATGAGCGGGCGGTCACGGTATTTGTCGAGTTTGCCGGCGGCTTCGTTATTGTCTGCAGGCACCTGAACGGCATTCACAATATGGCCGTCACGATAATCCTTGTCATTGCGCATATCAACCAGAACGGCGTTTTCATGATTGATCAGGCGGATCGCCTCGCCAGGCGCGATATCACGAACCTTGCCCAGGCGGTGCCTGAGTTCGACACCCGCAAGCATGGCAAGTATGACAACAAATGCGGCTACCAGAAGAAGATGGTTTACTGCAAATTCACTGAGCTGGTGTATGTCCATGGCAATTTCAATCACACATCATGGCGACACGGAATATTTGGCGCTTCGTTTTCAGTCAATGATCTGCGGCAGTTTATGCCGCTTGACCGTCCGGACTAGCGATCCTGGGAGCAGAATACTTCCTGCATCATACTGATCAGACGAAGGGTGCGTGAATCGCCCACGCGGTAATACACGCGGTTGGCATCCTTGCGGGAGGCCAGGATGCCCTTGTCACGCAGTATGGCCAGATGCTGGGAGATATTGCTTTGCGAGGTTCCGACGCTTTCGACGATTTCCTGAACACTGATTTCCCGATCGCCCAGAGTACAGAGAATTTTCAGACGCAGAGGGTGGGACATCGCCTTGAGTGAGCGCGAGGCGCGGTCGATGTCTTCATCGCGGGAAATCAAGCTTACGCTGGTGGTCACTATCATCTGTGCCTTCCTTGAGTAATGCGCCAGGTCGTTCATGCTACTGCATTAATTAATAAAACATTATACAATAATAAGCCGTTTGGGATACAGTCAATCGCACCTTGTCTCGCACGCTTGACGAAATGATCCGACGATGCGATCGATTCAGGCATACAGGGGATCGTTTCGGTAATCTAAAATAGACTCATTCCAGATATTTCAGGTGAATGGGCAGGGACATACCCTTCTGTCAGCTGCCGTTGAGATGCCCCCAATGCGCGGCTGTGAGCGTTGCACTCGACGGGCATGGAGTAATTTCCGGGACCGGTACGCTGCTGGTATCCCGGTCTTGCAGAAGTCGCTTTGCTGAAATGGAAGCTGTATCTTTGCCGGGCTGAGTGACCGGGTATTTCCCGTACCTGTCGACAGATCAACAGCCTGTGAGCGCGTGTCCGGTTTAACGTCAATCCCGCTGCCTGAAGTCGCCCAAAATGACCGCAATCCGCCTGTTACTCCTGCTGGCATTGACGACATCACCCGTCGTTCCGAGTCTCGCTGCGGACTCCGGCAGGGCCGCCGTGCAGGCGGAGCGACTGCAACAGTTGCGCACGCGTATTGGCGAACTGAAGAACGAGCTGGTATCGATGCATGGCAAGAAGAATGCGCTGGACACCGAACTCGAAAAAACGGAAAAGGAGCTCGGCGCCGTTGCCTCCGACCTGCGCCAGCTGGACCGGAAAATCGGGCAGTCACGAACCAGACTCGATGAACTGGGACACGAGCGTCAGGAAAGTCGGAAAAAACTGCAGGCAGTCCAGGTCATATTGGCCCGTGAGCTGCGTTCGGCCTATGAGTTGGGCCAGCAGCAGCAGGTGAAGCTGCTGCTCAATCAGGATGACCCCGCCGCGATCGCACGGCTCATGACCTATTACGGTTACCTGTCCAGGGCACGGGCCGATCGCATCCGCGGGATAACGTCAGTCCTGGATGAACTGGCCCTGATAGAGCAGCAAGTCAGCGAGCAGAAGTCAGGTCTTGAAAAACTCAAGGACGAGAAAATTGCTGAATCAGACCGGCTCAAGCACATGCGGGCGAATAGAAAGCAGGTGCTGGTCAGGCTGCAGGCGCAGCTCCGGAAAAAATCGGACGAACTGGCTACACTCCAGCGTGATGAGCGAAATCTGCAGCAACTGGTGGATTCACTCCGGAGGGCACTCAGGGATATCCCGCCGTCGACAGCCCCTTTAAAGTCAATAAGCCCGCTGAAGGGCAAACTTGTCTGGCCGGTGGAAGGTCGCATCGGCATGCCTTTCGGCGCTGTGCAGGCGGATGGAAAACTTCGTTCCCGTGGTGTGCTCGTTAGCGCATCCGCCGGCGCGGACGTGCACGCTATCGCCAGAGGGCAGGTGGTGTTCGCGGACTGGTTGCGTGGTTTCGGGTTGCTGCTGATTATTGATCATGGCAAGGGATACATGTCCTTGTACGGTTATAACCGCAGTCTTTTCAAGGAAGTCGGGGACAGGGTGGAGGCCGGGGATCTCATCGCTACGGTCGGCGACAGTGGCGGACGGGAACGCTCGGGCCTCTATCTTGAACTGCGCAAGGACGGACGCCCGTTCGATCCGGCACCGTGGTTTGCCGGCAAGCCGATGGCACTGCGTGCGAGGGACTGATATGACGGTATGCAAGTCCACCGGTAAGGACCCTGTCGTTCTGGGTAAATGAATCTTCGGCTCTTGTAGCGGTCTTATATTAAGGTCTTATATTAAATGGTGGGTGAATTACCGGGTAATCAAAAGCTTTTTACGTATCAGCCGATACCGCAAACACTGACCCTGTGATATTGTCCCGTTTTTCTGAAAACTGAAATCGATTGCCTCCCTGAAAGCCGGTTGGCCGTGCGGCGATACGATCGCCTGATGGAAATGCATATGAAAGCAAAAACACAGAATTCCCTGCTGCTGCTGACAGGCCTGGTGGTGGGTGTGCTGGTATCAATTGGCCATGGAGTATTTGCCGAGCGCGAGGCCGCACCGGCAACGCTGCCTGTGGAAGAGTTGCGCACATTCAGCGATGTATTCGGACGCATCAAGAATGACTACGTCGAGTCTGTGGAAGACAAGACGCTGCTCGAGAATGCCATACGCGGCATGTTGACCGGGCTTGACCCGCATTCATCCTATCTCGACACGGAACAGTTCAAGGAGCTTCAGGTGGGTACCACCGGCCAGTTCGGCGGGCTTGGCATCGAGGTCGGTATGGAGGATGGCTTCGTGAAGGTCATCGCGCCGATTGATGACACACCGGCGCAACGTGCCGGAATCAAGGCGGGTGACCTGGTAATACGCCTGGACGACACACCGGTCAAGGGTATGACGCTCAACGATGCCGTCAAGATCATGCGCGGCAAACC
This sequence comes from Gammaproteobacteria bacterium, assembly GCA_049688075.1. Taxonomy (GTDB): domain Bacteria; phylum Pseudomonadota; class Gammaproteobacteria; order UBA9214; family UBA9214; genus CAVQCA01. Next base: position 24,643 of record JBAVKA010000265.1, on the reverse strand, counting down.
CGGAACCGATATCATGCTGACGATCGTGCGGGAAGGGCTGGACAAACCGCTGCAGATCAAGATCACGCGTGACATCATCAAGGTCAAGAGTGTTAAAAGCCGCACCCTGGCACCAGGCTACGGGTATCTGCGCATCTCGCAGTTCCAGTCCAAGACCGCCGATTATATGGTGGATGCGATCAACAAGCTGAAGAAGGAAAATGGCGGCGAGCTGAAAGGTTTGATACTTGATCTCAGAAACAATCCGGGCGGCGTACTCAACGGCGCCGTGGCCGTATCGGATGCCTTCCTGACCAAGGGACTCATCGTCTACACCGAGGGACGTATCGAGGACTCCAGCCTGCGTTTTAACGCGACGCCGGATGATATTATCGACAACGCGTCGATGGTGGTGCTGGTAAACCAGGGATCGGCATCCGCCTCGGAAATCGTGGCCGGCGCACTGCAGGACCACAAGCGCGCGATCATTATGGGCGAGCAGACCTTCGGCAAGGGTTCGGTGCAGACCATACTGCCGTTAAGCGGCGGTACGGCACTGAAATTGACAACGGCGCGTTACTATACGCCTTCCGGACGTTCCATCCAGGCGGAAGGGATCAAGCCGGACATCGAGCTGCAGTCACTGGAAGTCGCCGAGGTGGAGAAGAGTATCGAGCCGCTCAAGGAAGCCGACCTCTCCAGGCATCTGCAGAACGGCAACGGCGACGCTACGAAGAACGACGCAAAGAAAGATGACGAGACCGGCACCGAGACACTGGCGCATGACGACTACCAACTGTACGAGGCGCTGAATATGCTGAAGGGCCTGGTCATCCAGCAGGAACGCATGCAGTGAATCCTGACGGTGTGTACCTTCGGGGCACCCGTATCCCGGCAATCCTTAAAGTCCTGCTGGCGGCGCTTGTTCTGCCGGTAGGACTGCATGCCGAAACCACTATCGCCTCTGCAGCCGGGACGAATGCCCCGCAGGCGAGTATTGCCCTGATCATCGACGACCTCGGCAATCAGTATTCCCATGACAGTGAGGCGATTAAACTCCCCGGCAAGGTTACCTGTGCTTTTCTGCCCTACGCGCCGTTCACGCGGACGCTGGCGGAACAGGCGTATGCCGACCGCAAGGAAGTCATGTTGCATTTGCCCATGCAGGCGGTGAATGAAGAGCCACGCGAAGCGGGTGAATTGACGCTGGATATGACCCGACTGCAGTTCAATCGGACACTGCAGGGAGATCTCGCCGCTGTTCCTCATGTCAGCGGTATCAATAATCACAAGGGGAGCCTGTTGACACGTCATCCCGGTCACATGGCCTGGCTCATGCAGGACATGAGCCGGCAGGGCGGCCTGTTCTTTGTTGACAGCCGCACGACAGCTTCTACGGTAGCCCGCCAGCTTGCCACCGAATACCGCATCCCGAGCATTGACCGCAAGGTATTTCTGGATAACGAGCAGACCACCAGGGCCATACAGGCTCAATTCCAGCGTCTGCTCGATATTGCGCGGCGGGAAGGCTCGGCCCTGGGTATCGGACATCCCCATGCGGAGACCCTGGCGGTGCTGCGGCAGGAACTTGCCCGGCTTGATGACTATAATATTCAACTGGTAACTGTCAGCCGTCTGATAGAGATCGAACACAGGAGAAAGGGTGTATGGCAAGCGTCCTTGTCCCGCTAGCCCAGGGTTGTGAGGAGCTCGAAGCGGTCACCGTGGTGGATCTGCTGCGCCGTGCCGGCATCAGCGTCGTTACGGCCGGCCTCGATGACCAGCCGGTGCGCGCCTCCAGGGGTATGGTACTGATACCGGACGTGACCTTGACTGATATCATCGGGCAGGAATTCGACATGATCGTCCTGCCTGGTGGCGAGCCTGGCGCCACCAACCTTGGCAGGGACGAGCGTGTGACCGGCCTGTTGCAGCAGATGGCGCAGGCCGGAAAATACACCGCGGCGATCTGTGCCGCACCCAGGGTGCTGGCGCAGAGCGGCTTGCTCGAGGGCCGGCGTGCCACCGGTTATCCCGGTGTTCTGGAACCGGACTCCGTCCCGGGGCTTGACGTCGTGGATGCGCCTGTGGTTATCGACGGCAGGGTGATCACCTCTCGCGGTCCGGGGACGGCAATGGATTTCGCCCTGCAGCTGATCGAAGTGCTGGCCGGAAAGCAGAAACGCGGGGAAGTCGAGGCGGGACTGCAACGCAGCACCCTCTGAAACCGTTCGACTCGGCGTTAGCTGTTTTCTGTCCAGTTGATGGCGAGTATGGCCAGCCCCAGACCACCGCATAGCCAGCTCAACATCGGTGCCCCGAAGATGACCGTCGGCGCGTGGCCATCCAGACCGTAGATGATGGCGGCGCCGAGCAGCAGACCGGTGCCCACAATAGCATTGATGGTGCGGCGATTCGCACGCTTGATTTCGTTGCGCAGGCCACGCAACTCGGCCGAGGTCCATTCCATCCGCAGCTTGCCGGTGGTGGCCTGCTCCAGAAGCTTGTGCGCCAGCAGCGGGACTTCCGGCAGGGTTTCGGTCAGTGCGGGGACGCTTTCCTTCAGGTTCCGCACCAGGGCGCGCACGCCGATTTGTTCGCTCATGGAGTGTTCCAGGAACGGTTTTGCGGTTTGCCAGAGATCGAGATCGGGGTACATCTGCCGGCCCAGTCCCTCGATGTTGAGCAGGGTTTTCTGCAGCAGCACCAGCTGCGGCTGGATTTCCATGTTGAAGCGGCGTGCCGTCTGGAACAGGCGCAGCAATACATTTCCGAAGGAGATCTCTTTCAGCGGTTTTTCGAAGATCGGTTCGCATACGGTGCGGATCGCGGACTCGAATTCATCCACCCGCGTGCCGCTGGGTACCCATTCCGATTCAACGTGTAGTTCCGCCACGCGCCGGTAGTCACGGCGGAAGAATGCCAGGAAGTTTTCAGCGAGGTAGCGCTGGTCGAGGGGATTGAGTGTTCCCATGATGCCGAAATCGACCGCCATGTAACGCCCGGCCGGTGAGACGAAAATATTGCCGGGATGCATGTCGGCATGAAAGAAATTGTGGCGGAAAACCTGGGTGAAAAAGAGCTCGACACCCCGTTCGGCGAGCGCCTTCAGGTCGATGCCGCTCGCGCGCAGCGCACCGATATTGGTGACCGAAATGCCGGATATGCGTTCCATAACCATGACATTGGGACGGCAGTAGGCCCAGTGGATTTCCGGCACGTAAAGCATGTCGGAGTCCTTGAAATTGCGACGCAGCTGCGAGGCATTGGCCGCCTCTCGCAGCAGGTCGAGTTCGTCATAGAGGGTTTTTTCAAACTCGGTGATGACCTCACAGGGTCGAAGCCGCCGGCTTTCCTTCCAGTAGTGCTCGGCCATGCCGGCAATCGTGCGCAGCAGACTCACATCCCGACGGATGTACTGGCGGATGTTGGGGCGCAGCACCTTCACGACCACGTCGGTACCGTCATGCAGGCGGGCTGCATGAACCTGGGCGATCGAGGCGGAGGCGAGCGGCGTTTCATCAAATGCGAGAAACACCTCGCCTACCGGCTGCCCCTGGGCGGCCTCGATCATCGCCTTGGCGCGCACTCCGGGAAAGGGCGGCACCCGGTCCTGGAGGCGCGCCAGTTCCTCCGCGATATCGTCAGGCAGCAGATCGCGGCGGGTGGAGAGTATCTGCCCGAACTTGACGTAGATCGGGCCGAGGTCTTCCAGCGCCTTGCGGATGCGCACGGCGCGCGGCTCGCGCCGGCGCGGCACCCAGTTCCAGGGAGCGAGATAATAGAGAAAACGAAAAAACCGGAACAGGTGGGTCGCCAGGATTATCTCGTCCAGTCCATGGCGAACCAGGACAAAGTTGATGTGTGCCAGCCGCAGGATCTGCGCCGGGCGTATCACGCATCACCCCGCGCTGCCAGCATGCGCCTGAGGCGCGCCTCCAGGCGGTCGGTGTCCATGCCGAGACGACCGATATCCTCGATCAGATTCTCGATTTCGATGCGGGTCGGCACCACATGCAATTCTTCTTGCAGATATTCCGACAGGTCCTGCTCCAGCGTGAGGCGTGCGTGGCCCACCCAACTGCCGGCATGGCGCGCCGCATTGCCAAGTCGATGGGCGAGCATGTCGCCGGTGAATCGGGCGAGCTGTTCTTCCCAGTCGATATCGATGGCGTCCAGTACCGCCTTGAAGGACTGCCCGGTTTCCACATCGCCGGATATTTCCACGTCGCCCGAGAACAGCGTGCCCGTGGCGTTGCCCCGGCCCAGCCCCATCCTGGTGAAGCCGAGCGGGGTGCCGCGCAATAACGTATCCGGCTTCCGGTCGGGCTCATCGATGAATGCGATGCCCTGCCCCTGCACGCGGAATACCAGCATCAGGTCGAGTCCGCGCATTTCAAGGGCGATCACCCGACCATCGAGACCGGCCAGCCGGTCGCCTGCCGCCGGATCCAAGCGAAGGTAGCGGTTGAAGGCGGATTCCAGATTGCGGTTGATACCGGCGCTGAGTTTCATCGGGCTTCACGTGCCAGCTGGTGCACGGACTTGAGCGCCTCGTCCTCGCGAATGACGACACTTCCGGCGAGCAGGTCGTGCCATCCCTGCCGGCGTTTGTTCCAGAGAATCCACAGCAGGCCGAGTAGTACCGGCATGATCGCCACAATCAGCCCCAGTGTGCGCTTCACCGAGCGTACGAGACCGATGCCCAGCCCGCTACAGGCATCGACAAGACGGCAATCCATCAGGCGCAGTCCCGGCGTTCCCTGCAGCCAGGCATCGAGTGTCACTTTCAGGGTCAGGGTGAACAGTGCGGCGCCGCCGGCAGCGAAATGAAAAGCGCGCGAACCGCTGTCCGGTGCCTTGCTGCCAATGGTTATCCAGACCAGCAGTCCGCCGGCGATGATGGCGGCAACGAGGATGATGTCGATCATCAGCGCCGCCAGGCGACGCCCCGGACCGGCGTATTCTACGTCAGCCATATTCAAAATTTGTAACCGCGGTGTATGGCGACAATCCCGCCCGTCAGGTTGTGAAAGTCACAACCCTCGAAGCCGGCCGATTCGAGCATCCCTAACAGCGTCTTCTGATCCGGGTGCATGCGAATGGATTCGGCAAGATAGCGGTAGCTGGCGGCATCCCTGGCAATCAGCTGCCCAAGGCGCGGCAGTATCGAGAAGGAGTAGAAGTCATAAGCTGGTTTCAGCAGGGCGACGGGCCGGGAAAATTCCAGTATCAGCAGACGGCCGCCCGGTTTGAGCACCCGGTACATGGAGTCCAGCGCGGCTTGCTTGTGGGTGACGTTGCGCAGGCCAAATGCCATGGTAATACAGTCGAAGCTGTTGTCGGGAAACGGCAGTTGTTCGGCGTCGGCCTGTACGTATTCCACATTGCCGGTGATGCCCCTGTCCAGCAGACGGGCGCGGCCGGTACGGATCATGGCGTTGTTGATGTCGGACAACACCACCCTGCCTTGCGGTCCCACACTGGGGGCGATCAGCAAGGCCAGGTCGCCGGTTCCGCCGGCAATGTCGAGGACCTGCTGGCCCGGCAGGATATTCGCCATGCCGATTGCCAGCCGTTTCCAGAGTCGATGGATGCCGAGTGACATCACATCGTTCATCAGATCATAGTCCGTGGCAACCGAGTCGAACACGCTGCGTACTCGCTGCGCTTTTTCCTCTACCGGAACCTTCTGAAAACCGAAATGAGTGGTCTTGTCTGACATGCTGGCTGGAAGATGTCTGGAGGGTATAACAGTGCTGTCAACCGAGGGAAACCGGAACCGGCCAGGCTCAGGCCGGTATCTTGCGCTTGTGACCGGCCGCCTCCAGTTTGCGCAGGTAGTCGGCCCAGTATGAATCCCGGTTCTGACCCAGCTTGTAGAGCGTTTCCCAGGAATAGATGCCGGTGTCATGCCCGTCGTCGAAATGCGGCTGGATGGCGTAACTGCCCACCGGATCGACATGGGTGATGGTGACGTCTTCCTTGCCGATTTGCAGCACTCCCTGCCCGGGGCCATGGCCCTGGACCTCGGCGGAAGGTGAATGGACCCGCAGGTATTCGTAGGGCAATTCAAACCGGGCGCCGTCCTCGAAAACGATTTCCAGTTTGCGGGATTTCTGATGCAGGCTGATTTCAACGGGTTTGGGCGTGCTGGTCATGGTTGCTTCCGCGTGGTCTGGTGTGACTAGAGTATATACCGGCTCAGGTCTTCATCCTTAGCCAGCTGGTCCAGATGTTCAATCACGTACGCGGCATCGATCAGGACGTGGCTGCCAGAGCGGTCCGTGGCTTCGAAGGACACGGTTTCCAGCAGGCGCTCCATGACGGTGTGCAGGCGCCGTGCGCCGATATTTTCCGTGCGCCGGTTGATGTCGCTGGCGATCTCCGCGATGCGCTTGATGCCGTCCGGGGAGAATTCCAGTGTAACCGCCTCCGTGGCCATGAGGGCGGCGTACTGTTCGGTCAGCGAGGCATCCGGTTCCGTGAGTATACGGACAAATTCATCGACGCCCAGGGCATCGAGTTCCACGCGGATCGGCAGGCGGCCCTGCAGTTCCGGGATCAGGTCTGAGGGTTTGGAGAGGTGGAAGGCGCCGGAGGCGATGAACAGGATGTGATCGGTTCTGACCATGCCGTGCTTGGTCGACACGGTGCTGCCTTCCACCAGCGGAAGCAGGTCGCGCTGCACGCCTTCACGGGATACATCCGGTCCGCTGGTTTCGCTGCGCCGGGTCACCTTGTCGAGTTCGTCCAGAAAGACGATGCCGTTCTGCTCGGTGTTTTCGAGGGCTTTTTGCTTGATTTCCTCGTCGTTGACGAGTTTTGATGCTTCTTCATCGCACAGCAGCTTGCGGGCATCGCGGATGCGCAGTTTGCGGGTGCGGGTGCGGTTGCCGGCCATATTCTGGAACATGCCCTGCAGCTGGCTGGTCATTTCCTCCATGCCCGGGGGTGCCATGATCTCCACGCCCAGCGGCGCGGCGGTGACTTCGATTTCGATTTCGCGTTCATCCAGACCGCCTTCACGCAGTCGCTTGCGCAGTTTCTGGCGCGTGTCGGAATCCCCGCCCGAGAAAGGTTCGTCGTCGGGGGCGATGCTTCTGGCTTTGGGAAGCAACACATCAAGCAGCCGTTCCTCGGCGGCATCTTCCGCGCGATGGCGAACCCTGGACATGGCTTCTTCCCGAGCCAACTTGACGGCCACGTCCGCCAGGTCGCGCACAATGGATTCCACGTCGCGGCCGACGTAGCCAACCTCGGTAAACTTGGTCGCTTCAATCTTGATGAAGGGCGCCTTTGCCAGTCGCGCCAGGCGGCGCGCGATCTCCGTTTTGCCGACGCCGGTGGGGCCGATCATCAGGATATTCTTGGGCGTGATTTCACTGCGCAGCGGCTCATCGACCTGCATGCGCCGCCAGCGATTGCGCAGGGCGATGGCCACAGCACGCTTTGCGGCCTGCTGGCCGATGATGTGCTTGTCCAGTTCCTGCACAATCTCGCGCGGGGTCATTTCAGACATTTTTATGTTTCACAGAGTGTTAGGTTAATTAATAGACAACACAATAAAACTGGATACCAGACTAGTTATGCATCATCGTAGCGCAACTCCTCGAAGAGCAGGTTGCGGTTGGTGTAGATGCAGATATCCGCGGCGATTTCCAGCGACTTCTCGGTGATGGACCGGGCATCCATCGCGGTATTTTCCAGCAACGCCCGGGCTGCCGCCTGAGCATAGACTCCGCCGGAGCCGATGGCCATGAGCGAGTGCTCGGGTTCGATGACGTCACCGTTCCCGCTGATAATGAGGGAGGTCGTGTGATCGGCGACGGCGAGCAAGGCCTCCAGACGACGCAGGATCCGGTCGGTGCGCCAGTCCTTGGCCAGTTCGACGGCGGCACGGGTGAGGTGCCCGCTGTGCTTTTCCAGCTTGGCTTCAAACAGTTCGAACAGCGTGAAGGCGTCGGCCGTGCCGCCTGCGAAGCCGGCCAGCACCCGGTCCTGGTAGAGGCGGCGTACCTTGCGAGCGTTGCCTTTCATCACGGTATTGCCCAGCGAAACCTGGCCGTCACCGCCAATCACCACGCAGCCGTCCCGGCGTACCGAGAGAATAGTTGTGCCGCGAAATTGTTCCACCATCGAGACTCCGGGATTGAGGGCGTTAAATTGTACACCATGCCGCCGCCGCAACGGCTTCCGATGTTTCAATCCGAAGGCTTGGATGATTTTCGGGCGCGCGGATGCGCCTTGTCATAGACCCGGGCGAGGTGCTGGAAATCCAGGTGGGTGTAGATCTGGGTGGTGCTGATATCGGCGTGTCCGAGCAACTCCTGCACGGCGCGCAGGTCACCGCTGGATTCCAGCAGGTGGCTTGCAAAGGAATGGCGCAGGGTATGAGGATGGACATCGCCCGGCAGCCCACGTCGCTGGGCCCAGCGGTGTATGCGCTGCTGGACGGCGCGCACTCCGAGACGCTGTCCGGAGCGGCCGGTAAATACCGCCGTTTCACCCTCGGCCAGTTGCGTCGCACGCAGTCGCAGCCAGACCTGCAGCGCCTGGATAGCCTTGCGGCCAATCGGCACCAGGCGGGTCTTGCTGCCCTTGCCAGTTACCCGCAGCACACGTTCCTCCAGGTCCATATCCCGGGTGTCGAGGGATACCAGTTCGCTCAGTCGCAGGCCTGATGAATACATCAGCTCCAGCATGGCCAGGTCTCGCACACCCAGCGGTTCTTCGGGTTCCACGGACAGCAGGCGCGACATGTCGTCGACACTCAGGGTATCGGGCAGGCGCTGGGCCGACTTCGGGGCGCTGACATCGTGCGCGGGATTGCCGGTGACCGCCTGCTCGCGCAGGAGATAGTTGTAGAAGCCGCGAATGGCCGAGAGGCGACGCTGGATGCTGCGTCCGCTCAGCCCGCGGCGATGCGCCTGGGCTGCGAATTGCCTGACCTGGTGGGTGTCCAGATCGCGCCAGTCAGAAATCCCGCATTTCCCGCAGAACGCGAGCAGTTCCATCAGGTCACGCCGGTAATGTAGTCGGGTATTGCTGGAGAGCCGGCGTTCTGTCTGCAAGTGATGCAGATAGCGATCGATCCATCCTTGCGTCCCGGTCGGCACGGTGATTCTGTCGGGTGATCAGAGAGTGATACGGATCAGGTATCGAGGTGGTCGCTCAGCAGACTATCCAGCAGTTCCCCAAGGTGGGTGAGAAACAGGGTACCCATGCCCGGGTGGAAGCGGTTGGTTTCCTGGCTGCCGATGGCAAGCAGACCAGTGGCGCCGTCGCTGCCCAGCGGAATCAAGGCGGCGGAGCCCACGGCGGGTGCCTGATCACCGAACAGGTAGGAGAGCTGCTCCGGCTTGAATCGCCCGCATTGCGGCTTGCAGGACTTGTAGAAGGATTCAAAGTGTGCCAGCTCCGGCGCGTCGGAGGTGAACGGCTCCGCCCCGCACTCACGCGCCCGGGATTCGGGCAGTCCCGCCAGGCGGATGGTAACGGTATCCGCGCTGAACTCGCCCTGTAAATGTTCGCGCAGGGTATCCAGCAGGGCTTCCAGTGTTCCGGCGTTGACCAGTCCGAGCGTCAGTTGGTGCATGCGTTCGCTGAGGCGGTTGTTATCACGCGCGACCTGGACGAGATCCATTAATTTGCGTTTCAGCTGCCGGTTCTGATCACGCAGTACCTTGACCTGGTGCTCGACCAGCGAGACCGCCGTGCCGCAGGTGTGTGGAATTCTCAGCATGGCCAGCAGGCTGGTATTGTTCTGAAAAAAATCCGGGTTGTCGCGCAGGTAGTCGGCAACCGTTTTTTCTTCAAGTGGCTGATTTTCGGTCTGTGACTGCTGAGATGTCGTCATATTTCGATGCGCCCCCTGAAGACATGTGTCGCCGGTCCGGTCAGGTACACCGGGTAGCCGCTGCCTGCCCAGCTTACCACAAGATCGCCGCCCCAAAGGGCAACTTTGACCCGTGCCGCCAGACGGTCCCACAACCGGCCCGCAACCACGGCGGCACAGGCGCCGCTGCCGCATGCCAGCGTTTCACCGGCGCCACGTTCGTGGACGCGCAGGCGGATGTGCTCAAAATCGATGATTTGCATGAATCCCGCATTGACCCCTTGCGGGAAACGCGGGTGGTGCTCGATTGCCGGTCCAAGTCGTGCCACCGGGGCTACCTCGATATCGCTCACCAGGGTGACCGCGTGTGGATTGCCCATGGACAGGGCGGCGATCTCGAGACGGTCACCCGCGACTTCAAGGGAGTAGGTCGATGCGCGCACCGGTGCATCAAACGGGATATCCCTCGGTTCGAGGAGGGGCTCACCCATGTTGACGGTGATTTGGTCATCGTCTTCCAGAACCAGCAACAGCAGCCCGTTCGCCGTTTCAATGCGCAGTTCGTGCTTGTCAGACAGGCCCATCTCATGTACGAAGCGCATGAAGCAGCGTGCTCCGTTGCCGCACTGGGATACCTCGCCACCATCCGCATTGAAAATGCGATAGCGAAAATCGGCCTGCCCGCCGCGGGGGCGTTCGACCAGCAGCAATTGGTCGCAGCCGATGCCGCGATGCCGGTCGGCCAGGCGGCGAACCTGCTCCGGTGACAGGGCGACGTTCTGGTTGATTGCATCGATCACCACGAAATCGTTGCCGAGGCCGTGCATTTTCGAGAATTCCAGCATCATGGTGTTAACTGCCTATAAGATCTTGTAATCCGATGACACTCCGCAGAGGGCGCAGCGAAAAATCAGCAACATAGCACTGCATGAATCCATATCTGTTTGCGGAACGGGTTATTCATGTTTCCGGTCAAGATTTTGCCTTCGTGTCCTCTGCGTCTCTGCGGTGAACAGGCGCTGTTCATTCCGGCAGCAGGTGTTCGCCGCGGTACAGATCTTCCAGGGTTTCCCGCTCGCGGATGATGTGTAATCGCTCGCCGTCCACCATGACCTCGGCCGCTCGCGGCCGCGAGTTGTAATTGGAACTCATCGAGAAGCCATAGGCGCCGGCGGAACGTACGGCCAGGATATCATCGGCCGCGAGCGCCAGTTGCCGCTGCTTGCCGAGAAAATCGCCGGTTTCACACACCGGCCCGACTACGTCGTAGCACAGCGTCGGCTCGCCCTGCCGCGGCTCTACCGGGATGATGTCGTGCCAGGCGTCATAGAGAGCCGGGCGCTGCAGGTCGTTCATGGCGGCGTCCACGATGGCGAAATGCCTGTCGTCCGTTTGCTTGAGGTATTCCACCCGCGTCAGCAGGATGCCGGCATTGCCGGCAATGGCGCGCCCCGGCTCCAGCAGGATCTCAAGCGGGCTGTCCCCGAGTTTTTCCAGCAGCGCATGTACATAGTCATCCGGCGACGGGGGTGTGTCCTGCTCCCGGTAGCGGATGCCAAGACCGCCGCCCAGGTCGATGTGCTGCAGCCGGATGCCCTCCTCCTGCAGCTTGCCGACCAGCCGCAGAACCCGCTCGAGCGCATCGACGAACGGACGGGTATCGGTCAGCTGGGAACCGATATGACAGTCGATGCCGGTGACGCGCAAATGCGGCAGTGCGGCGGCCTGGCGATAAGTCTCCATGGCCGTGTCGATGGCGATGCCGAACTTGTTTTCCCGCAGGCCGGTGGATATGTAGGGATGGGTGCCTGCATCCACATCCGGGTTGACGCGCAGCGACACGGGGGCGGTAACGCCGCACACGCCGGCCACCTCGTTGAGTCGCTGCAGCTCGTTTGCCGACTCGACGTTGAAACAGCGGATACCCGCCTGCAGCGCACCTTGAATTTCATCGGTGCGCTTGCCGACTCCGGAAAACACCACCCGCGCCGGATCGCCGCCGGCCTGCAGGACGCGCTGCAGTTCACCGCTCGAAACGATATCGAATCCGGACCCGAGGCGCGCCAGTACCTGCAGGACGGCCAGGCTGGAATTCGCCTTGACCGCATAGCAGATGAGGTGGGTGCGGACGCCGAGCGCCGTGTCGAAGACCCTCCAGTGACGTTCAAGGGTAGCGCGTGAATAGACGTAACAGGGAGTTCCCACGCGGCGCGCGATGTCCCCAAGGTCAACCTCTTCGGCCCGCAGGCGGCCATCCCGGTAGGTGAAATGGTCCATGACGGTGAATGCGCAGTGAGCGGGTTAAATCAGTCGTGCTTTTTTTGCGGCTGCTCATCAGGCAGGTAGAGCGGTCCCTTTTGACCGCATCCGGCAAGGCCGATGCCGGTGCCGGTGAAGACCAGCACCAGCCACAAGAGACGGGCAGGCAGGCGATTTTTCATGACACGCTCCATAAAGAGCTGCCAGTATACGGCGTGCCTGCAACAAACCCAATGCCGGCGTAAACTACGCACCATGACGACACGAGTACTCGATGCCGTGGAGATTAACCCGGCGCAACAACCGCAGGCCTGTCTCATCTGGTTGCACGGCCTGGGTGCCGATGGGCATGATTTTGAACCACTGATCCCGGAACTGGGCCTCGTCAACGAGATCGGCGTGCGCGTCCTCCTGCCTCATGCCCCCCCCCGTCCCGTCACGATCAATGGCGGCATGGTCATGCGGGCCTGGTATGACGTCCTCTCGCCCGATTTCGGGTACGCCGAGGACGGCAGTGGCATACGGCAATCCGAACAAGAGTTGCTGACACTGATTGCCAGGGAAGTGGAGAACGGTATACCGGCAGAGCGCATCGTGCTCGCGGGGTTTTCCCAGGGGGGCGCCATGGCCTTGCATACCGGTGTGCGTTACCCGCAGGCGTTTGCCGGCATTCTGGCCTTGTCCTGCTACCTGCCGCTGGCCGAGTCGCTGGCCCGGGAGCGCAGCGAGGCGGGCCGCGCGGTTCCGATTATGATGGCGCACGGGGCAGCCGACCCGTTGATTCCGCTGGCGCTGGCGGAGCAGTCGCGTGATCGGCTGCGGCAGCAGGGCTACACGGTCGACTGGTATTCCTACCCCATGCCGCATGCCGTGTATCCGCAGGAAATCCGGGACCTGCGCGACTGGCTGGAAAAGCGGTTTGTTTCTGCTATCGGCTGATCACGCTTCCGTTCAGCGTCGTGCGGGCCTCGCTGAGGGCGGCCTCGGCCCGCTCCAGCAGCGTTACCGCATCGTCATCGTGCTGACACCGGGTGACGCCGTAGCACGCGCTGATATGCTTCAACTGGGCGGTCAGCTTTTCGACCAGCCGCAGCGCGGATTCCCGCGTGGTTTCCTGCAGGATGATGAGAAAATCATGGTCGTCGTTGCAGCCTAGCAGGTCGGCCCAACGGGTCTGGTCACGCAATAGATAGCTGATCCTTACCAGCAGTTTCTGCCGTTCCTCTTGCGCCCCGAGACCCATCGCGATGACGGACAAGGGTCTGTCGTAACGCCGGCAGCGGGCGACCAGGGGTTCCAGCGCATGCAACAGGCCGCGTCGGTTCATCAGGCTGGTCAGGGTTTCATCCTTCAGCGAGAGTTGTTTCAATTCCGCGCGCAGCCCGTCGCGCTCTTTGCGCAGGCGCAGTTTTTCGGTGACATCAACATAAAAGCGTGCCGTACCTCCATCTGAGACGGTCAGGGGTCGGGATTCCACCGCGAGCCAGCGTTCATCGCCATCCGGCATGATCCAGTTGACCAGTGTACCGCTGCCAAGCAAGGGTTCCAGCAGGCCCTCTTTCCTCAGTTCTTCTGGCTCGGTAGCCGCCATGCCGGAGACCACACCCGTGAGGCTTGCAAAGGCGCGGTTGCAGGCGCGTATGGAACCGGATGCATCGAGCAGCAGGATGCCCAGTGGGCAGGCATCCAGCAGGGTCGCGGTTTCTTCAAGTGTGAGGGAATGCAACATGCTGGCTGGTTCCTGAGTGGCTACCGCAATCTGGAAATACTGGTGAGCGTATCCCGCGGGGTTCGTGTCAGGCCTGCCGCGAGGCAAGACGTCCCTTAAGCAGGGCGATGGCACTCCGCACCTGTTGCGGCGCGGTCCCGCCGGGATGGTTGCGGGCCGCAACCGAGCCCTCGAGGCTGAGAACCTGGAAGACATCCTCCTCTATCACCGCGGAAAATGTCCGCAACTCCTGCAGCGTCATTTCGGACAGGTCCTTGGCATTGTTAACCCCATAGAGCACCGCACGGCCGACGATCTCGTGCGCGTCCCGGAAGGCGATGCCCTTGCGCACCAGGTAATCGGCAAGGTCGGTTGCGGTTGAAAACCCCTGCCGGGCCGCCGCGGTCATGCGTGTCCGGTTAACCCTGATGGCAGGCATCATGTCCGCGAACACCCGCAGCGAACCCTTGAGAGTATCCACACTGTCGAACAGCGGTTCCTTGTCTTCCTGGTTGTCCTTGTTGTAGGCCAGCGGCTGCCCTTTCATGAGGGTCAGCAGGCCGACCAGATTTCCGATGACCCGGCCGCTCTTGCCGCGCACCAGCTCCGGGACATCCGGGTTTTTCTTCTGCGGCATGATGCTGGAGCCCGTGCAGAACCGGTCGGGCAGTTCAATAAAGTTGAATTGTGCCGATGACCAGAGTACCAGTTCTTCCGAGAACCGCGACAGATGCACCATGGCAAGCGCAGCCGCACCGCAGAATTCAATGACAAAATCCCGGTCACTGACGGCGTCGAGCGAATTGGCGGCCGGGGCGTCGAATCCCAGCAACCGCGCCGTGTAGGCCCGGTCAATGGGGAAGCTCGTGCCTGCCAGCGCCGCCGAACCCAGCGGCATGATATTGACCCGCTGACGGCATTCCTGCAGTCGCTGGTGGTCCCGTTCCAGCATTTCGATCCACGCCAGCAGATGATGTCCGAAGCTGACCGGCATGGCCACCTGCAAATGCGTGAATCCGGGCAGGATGGTATCGACTTCCCGCTCGGCGAGTTCCAGCAGCGCCGCCTGCACCCGGGTCAGCTCGGAACCCAGCACATCGATCTCCTCACGCAGATACAGCCTCAGGTCAGTGGCCACCTGGTCATTGCGCGAGCGGCCGGTATGCAGCTTCTTGCCGGTCTCTCCGATCCGGTCGATCAGACGGGCCTCGATGTTCATGTGGACGTCTTCGAGTGCCACCGACCAGGCAAAATTTCCCTGTTCGATGTCCAGGCGTATGGTTTCGAGACCGTCGACGATCTTCGCCGCTTCCGTTTCGGATATGATGCCGACATGGGCCAGCATGCGGGCATGGGCGATCGAGCCGGCGATGTCCTGGCGATAGAGGCGGTAATCGAAACCGATCGAGGCCGTGAATGCCTCAACGAAGGCGTCGGTCGACTCGGTAAACCGGCCGCTCCAGGGTTTTTCCGATGAGTTGTCTTGCGTCATGATCCTGATCAGCAAACTTGTATCGACGCAGTATAACCAATCTACAAGGTGTTTGTGTTTACCGGCTGACTCCCGGGCTTGCACCCTGTGCCGACAATGATGAAACTGCCGCCATGCCCCGCACGACGCTAGCCGAAGCGGCAAAGACCGTCCCGGACGAGCAGTTTTTCCTGCCCAGTTTTTGCGATGCCCGCATCGTTTTCGGGGTGGTTGTCATGACCGAGTTGCTGGCCTTCGTGCTGGTGCTGGCGAGTCCCGGTTTGCTGCAGGATCCCTGGGGTGGACTGGGGCTGATTTCCCTGTTCATGCAGTGGATCGCGCTGGCCAGTGCGGCCGTGCTCTGCCTGGCGCGGCCGCTGTTGTACCGCCTCGGTAACACTGTTGCCGCGGTAGCCAGTTATCTGCTGGTGTTGCTGGTCACAGCCGCGGTGGCGGAAATGGCATTCCGGCTGCTGGCTTCGAATTCGCAGGTCATCCCTGTCGATCCCGGGGAGCATGTGGAGTTCCTGTTGCGCAGCCTGATCATCAGCACCGTCATCGCCGCCGTCATCCTGCGTTACCTCTTCGTGCAACATCAGTGGCGCCAGCAGGTGCTGGCGGAAGCCCGTGCGCGAATCCAGGCGCTGCAGGCGCGGATACGCCCGCATTTCCTCTTCAACAGCATGAATACCATTGCCGCGCTGACGCGTTCGCAGCCGGAAGTCGCCGAGTCGGCTATCGAGGACCTGTCCGACCTGTTTCGCGCCTCCCTCGGACAGGCGGATGACCGGTCCAGTCTCGGCGATGAACTGGAACTGGCGCGCCGCTATCTGAATATCGAGAACTTGCGCCTTGGCGACCGGCTCTCGGTGGAGTGGCATATGGATGCGCTGCCTCTGGACGTGAACGTCGTGCCGCTGATGTTGCAACCCCTGCTGGAGAACGCCATTTGCCACGGTATCGAGCCACTTTCAACGGGGGGGACAATACGCGTCGCCGGACGCTTGAAGGAGGGTATGGTGGAAATCGAGATCAGCAACCCGGTGCCATCTGACGGCTCATACGTTCCGCACCGGGGCAGCCAGATCGCCCAGGAGAACATCCGCCAGCGATTGCTACTGGCCTTTGGTGACACGGCGCGGCTGGAGACTACCCTGAGCAACGGAGACTATCGGGTGATTCTGCGCTATCCAGTGGATAAATCACCATGAAGGTGCTGGTCGTCGACGACGAGATGCCGGCGCGCGCGCGGCTGCGACGCATGCTGGAAGCCATGGACGGTTGTTCGGTCTGTGGCGAGGCGGCCGATGGCGAGGAAGCCCTCTTGCAATGCGCGCAACTCAAGCCGGACGTGCTGCTGATGGACATCCGCATGCCGAGCATGGATGGACTGGAGGCGGCGCGTCATCTGCTGGCGCTGGAGCGCCCGCCAGCGGTCATTTTCACCACCGCCTACAGCGAACATGCCCTGGCGGCCTTTGAAACCCATGCCGTGGATTATTTGCTCAAACCCGTGCGTCAGGGACGACTGGCGGAGGCGCTGGAGAACACCCGGCGTCTGACGCGCGCACAGGCTGCGGCTCTGCCGTTGAGCGACAGCGAAGGTGGCGTACGCAAGCGCATCTGTGCCCGCGTTCGCGGTAGCCTGCAGCTGATCCCGGTGGAGGAGATCCGCTATTTCCTGGCCGACCAGAAGTATGTCACGATCGGTACTTCCGACAGCCGGGTGCTGATCGAGGAATCGCTCAAATCACTGGAACAGGAATTCCCGGAACGGTTTGTCCGCATACATCGCAATGCATTGATTTCAAAGAAATATATTGTCGGCCTCGAACAGGGGGTCGATGGCCAGATCCGGGTGCGGCTGCGCGATGTCGGAGAGAAGCTGGAGATCAGCCGCCGTCATATCGCTGCCATGCGCCGGCTGGTTAAATCCCTGCGCTCATGACAACTGGCGGCGTTTGTGTCCAAGCGTACGGGTTGAACAGCCGGAATAATACCCATCTCGAACAGTACAGGCTTGTATAATCATTAGCGTTGCCAATTTTCCCACCGGGATCATTATTAGCCTCATAACATCAAGCAAGACGGTGAACGCCGATGTCAGCCGAACGCCTGCTTATCGCTACCCGTAAGAGCCCGCTGGCCTTGTGGCAGGCCGAGCATGTCCGCACCCGCCTGCTGGAGGCCCATCCCGGACTGCAGGTCGAACTGGTCACCATGTCCACTCAGGGAGACCGCGTACTGGATAGTCCACTGGCAAAGATCGGCGGTAAGGGTCTGTTCGTCAAGGAACTCGAGCAGGGCATGCTGGAAGGACTTGCCGATATCGCGGTGCATTCCATGAAGGATGTCCCGGTCGATTTTCCGCCTGGACTGGGCATCGGCGCCATCCTCGAGCGCGAGGATCCGCAGGATGGCTTCGTTTCGAACCGGTTTGGGTCGGTCGATGAGCTGCCACAGGGCGCGCGTGTTGGAACATCGAGCCTGCGTCGCCAGTGCCAGCTGCGCGCCTGGCGTCCTGACCTGGAGCTTCTGGACCTGCGCGGCAATGTAAATACCCGCCTGGGCAGGCTGGACCAGGGCGACTATGACGCCATTGTGCTGGCCTGCGCCGGTCTGAAACGCCTGGGAATGGCCTCGCGCATCACCCGCGCGCTGACGCCGGAAGAACTGTTGCCTGCTATCGGACAGGGCGTCATCGGCATCGAATGCCGGCTTGAGGATGAAACCGTCAGGCAGCTCATCGAACCGTTGGACCACGGTCCGACGCGGTTCCGCATCCAGGCGGAACGGGCCTTCAATGCCACGTTGTCGGGCGGCTGCCAGGCGCCGGTGGCCGGTTTTTCCCTGCTCGGCAATGACCTTCTTGAGCTGCGCGGACTGGTCGGTCGGCCGGATGGCAGCGAGATTGTGCGTGGCCAGATCAGCGGCCCTGTGCAGGATGCCGGGACCCTGGGCCGCGAACTCGCCGAGGAGCTGCTGTCACGCGGAGCGCGCCAGATCCTGGAAGCCTTGCTGGGCAGTGTCTGATTGGCATCGGCGATTGCAGGTATCACCGGGGCATGACGGCTTGATCGACAGGCCAGCAAGCCCGGACACGGCAACTTCGGCGCGCACGTTATTATGAATTTCCTCCCACACGCTCCGGTACTCAGGCGTTACCCGGTGAGTCGGCCAACCGGCTGTCTTGCCTGCAGGCACTGATGAACATTCACCGTACATTAAATGGCCTGCGGGTGCTGGTGACCCGACCTGTCGACCAGGCAGGGCCTCTTTGCCGGTTGATCATTGAGGCTGGGGGCGAGGCGCTGCGCCTGCCGACGCTGGAGATCCGGGATCCCGATCCACGGGATGAGGCCCGCTTGATTGCCGTGATCGAGGCACTGGAAGGCTACGACCTGGCGGTTTTTATCAGCGTCAATGCCGTTACCCGCGGCCTGGAATTTATCCAGGCGCGACGCGGCTGGCCGTTGACGGTCAAGGTCGCAACGGTTGGTGCGTCTTCCGCCCGGGCCCTGGCGCGCTACGGTCTTACCGTGGATCTGGTGCCGGCACACCAGTTCAACAGTGAGGCTCTGCTGGCTCTGGAGGAACTGCAGGACATGCGCGGCAAGCGCGTGGCCATTTTCCGCGGCAACGGCGGCCGCGATGTGTTGCGCGATATGCTGATCAAACGCGGCGCCGAGGTCGATTATGTTGATGTGTACCGACGCGTCTGCCCGGTGATTGACCCCGGCGACATCGCACACTATTGGCAGCCGGGCACCGTGGACCTGGTCACCGTCACCAGCAATGAGTCGCTGCAGAACCTCCATGACCTGGCCGGACCACAGGGCCGATCATCGTTGCGTGAAATGCAGCTGGTGGTGATCAGTCAGCGCCAGGCCGTGCTGGCAGCGGAGCTTGGATTCAGGCATGAACCGCTGGTGGCCGCCAACGCCGGCGACGAAGCCATCATCGACGTGCTGCTGGACTATGTCTCGGCTGGCGGCGCCAAACACTAGCCACTAGTCATCCATCAACATCGTTTTCACCGCAAAGACGCAAAGAGCGCAAAGTATTTAATTTAATGTATGAGTTTTCTTTGCGCTCTTTGTGTTTTTGCGGTGAGTTTAAACCGTTATGGGCGGACTCTGGCTAGCTGCCTGTTTGTCGACTTCAGAGGAAACGGGTCTATCGAGACAGGGACAGCCCAACTAACCCGTTTCGGCGACCGCGGCGTATTCGAAGGCATCCGAGAAGAATCGCGACTCATCCAGTCCGTGCTCGAGGAACAAACGATGCCCAACCTGCACCATGACGGGGGGGCCGCTTGCGTAGATATCGAACGCTGCCAGGTCCGGGTACTGTTTCACCACGGCATCGGTCACCAGCCCCGATTCACCCGTCCATGCGTCATCCGGTCCGGGTTCGGAAAGTACCGGCGTGTAGCGGAAGTTCCCGTACACCCCCGCCCAGTGCCGGGGTAACTCATCGAGATACAGGTCTCGCCGAGCGCGTGCACCCCAGAACAGGTGCAAGGGCTGGCGCAGTCCGATCTCGAAAGCGTGTTCCAGCATGGCTTTCAGGGGTGCGAAGCCGGTGCCGCCGCCGACCATGATGGCCGGTCGGTCGGTCTCCTCGCGCAGGAAAAACGTCCCCAGCGGTCCCTGAAAACGCAGCAGCGCCTTCTCGCGCAGCATGTGGAAGACCTGGTCGGTGAAATAACCCCCTTCCACGTAACGGATGTGCAGCTCGATGAATTCATCGGCATGTGGTGCGTTGGCGATTGAAAAGGCGCGCGGCGCGTGACTCTTGAGCAATATGTTGAGGTACTGGCCGGCGAGGAACTGGAGTCGCTGGGCTGCAGGAATCTTCAGGTAGATGCGGATCACATCGGGTGCCAGGTGCTCGAGGCGGGATACGCGGCAGGGCATGGTCCGGACATCAATATCCTGCACGGCTTCGACTTCGCGCACGCCAAGGACCAGGTCGCTTGCTGCGCGTGCCTGGCAGAACAGGGCCTTGCCTTGCGCCGCCGGTACCGCAGCGAGCGCGGGCGGCGGGTCGCCGGGATAGTGCACCGTACCGGACAGTACGGCGCCCAGACAGGAACCGCAGGCGCCGTTGCGACAACCGTAGGGCAGTATAATCCCCTGGCGCAGCGCGGCATCGAGCACGGACTCGGTTTGCCTGACCGTGAACGCATGACCACTGGGCTGGATGGTGACCTTGTATGTCATTCAACTGGTTACGTTTTGGGGCATGGTGCGGCATTGTCTCTGAATTTGCCAGGGAGAAAAACCGATGGAGTCTGTGTTAATCGTGGGTTGCGGACATGTCGGGCGTCGCGTGGCG
Source organism: Gammaproteobacteria bacterium (assembly GCA_049688075.1). GTDB lineage: Bacteria > Pseudomonadota > Gammaproteobacteria > UBA9214 > UBA9214 > CAVQCA01. The sequence continues at coordinate 4,048 of JBAVKA010000265.1, read as the reverse complement.
GTTTCGTTGCACGCGCGTGGCCAGCGCGTCACGGGGTTAGTGCGTTCGCCCGCGAGCGCCGGTCAACTGCGCGCGCTCGGCATCGATGCGCTCTGCTTCGACCTCGATGACGGCGCACGGCCCGTCCCGCGAATGGGGAAGTACGGCGGTCTGTGTTACTTCGCACCGCCGCCATCCTCTGGTCTGCAGGATACGCGGATGCGGGGGTTTCTTGAATCGCTTGATAAACCACCGCTGCCGCGGCGCATCGTCTATATCAGCACCAGCGCCGTGTACGGAGACTGCCGCGGTGACTGGATAACGGAAGATCAGCCAGTGCAGCCGGCTACGGATCGCGGCCTGCGGCGTTTGGAGGCCGAACGACAGTTGCAGGCATGGGCGGCACGCCACGGGGTGGAATGGGTGATATTGCGCGTGCCGGGCATTTACGGGCCCGGCAAGCTGCCGCTGGAGCGGCTGCGCAAGGGACTGCCGATGCTGCGGGAGGCGGATGCACCCTACACCAACCGCATACACGCGGACGATCTGGCGGCCATCTGCGTGGCGGCACTGGACAGTGCGCATCACGACACGGTCTACAACGTCAGCGACGGCCATCCGAGCACGATGACGAATTATTTTTTCCGTGTCGCCGACGCCGCCGGTCTGCCCAGACCACCAGTGGTGACCCGGGATGAGGCGCATCAGGTGTTGTCCGAAGGCATGCTTTCCTTCCTGCAGGACTCCCGCCGAATTGATAACCGCAAGCTGCTGCGCGATCTTGGGGTTACCCTGCAATACCCCGATCTGGAAGCCGGGCTGCGGTCCTGTTTTCCGCACAGCACCGGTGTTGACAGCACGTGACTCTAATTGCCGGAAGCAGCGCTCACGGCATTAATTTGTCTGTATAAATAGCCTTGTCCTTGTTGTAAATCAGTAGTGCTGACTACGTTGCAATCATCCATAACACTGTTTTCACCGCAAAGACGCACGACTGCATGGAGAAGGTGAGATCGGGAATCGGGCGAGAGGCTGGCCTCGGCCATGCAGGAGGTAGCGCACCAAAAGTAGGGGCTTCAGGCGATGCAGGGAGTAATTGACGAAAGCTCGCGAAGAAACTTGTTAATAAAAACAATCCTGATTACCCCTGAAACCCTGCCACTGCGGGGAGGGGCTGATCCGGGCCAGCACCGCAAGACTGTCTGCCGCAGGGACGCGGCAGTCGTGCCTACAGGGAGGTATTTACGGCGTGTCTTGCGGTGCTGGCCCGGATGCTGTCTGTCAACACGAGCCCGCACTCGCCAATCCGTCTGAATGCACCTGATAGCTGAGTTACAGGGTAATTGAGAAAACACTCAGACGGCTTTGTGTCTTTGCGGCGAGTTTATTTCTTCATGGAAAGACACTAGATTATCCCCAGTTCATCCCAGATAGCGTCAATGCGCGCCTTGACCGCCGCGTCATGTTCTATCGGCCGGCTCCACTGCCGCTGCGTTTCACCCGGCCACTTGCTGGTTGCATCCAGTCCGATCTTGGAGCCCAGTCCGGAGACCGGGGAGGCGAAATCGAGGTAGTCGATCGGCGTGTTTTCAATGAGGGTGCAGTCGCGCGCCGGATCCATGCGCGTGCTGATGGCCCAGATGACATCCTTCCAGTCGCGCACATCGATGTCCTCGTCGGTCACGATGACGAATTTGGTGTACATGAACTGGCGCAGGAACGACCAGATGCCGAACATGACGCGCTTGGCATGGCCGGGATACTGCTTTTTCATGCTCACGCAGGCGACGCGGTAGGAGCAGCCTTCGGGAGGCAGGTAGAAATCGGTAATTTCCGGAAACTGCTTCTGCAGGATCGGCACGAACACCTCGTTCAGCGCCTGGCCCAAAATGGAAGGCTCGTCCGGAGGGCGGCCGGTATAGGTGCTGTGGTAGATCGGGTTGTCGCGGTGGGTGATGCGGGTGATGGTGAACACCGGGAAGCGCTCCACCTCGTTGTAGTAACCGGTATGGTCGCCAAACGGCCCTTCCTCGGCGTCCTCGCCAGGGGTGATGTGGCCTTCCAGTATGATTTCCGCGCTGGCCGGTACCTGGAGGTCCGAGCCCAGACAGGACACCAGTCCGGTCTTCGCGCCGCGCAGCAGACCGGCAAAGGCGTATTCGGACAGGGTGTCGGGAACCGGCGTCACGGCCGCAAGAATGGTTGCCGGGTCGGCACCGAGCGCCACGGCCACCGGGAACGGCTCGCCTGGACGGGCCTCGCACCAGTCGCGGTAGTCGAGCGCCCCGCCCCGCTGGGCCAGCCAACGCATGATGACCTGGTTGCGTCCGATGACCTGCTGGCGGTAGATGCCGAGGTTCTGGCGCGGTTTGTACGGACCCCGGGTGACCACCAGTGCCCAGGTGATGAGCGGGCCGGCATCATCAGGCCAGCAGGTCTGTATCGGGAGGCTGGCCAGATCGACCGCATCCGCCTCGATGACATGCTCCTGGCAGGGCGCGCTCTTGACCACCTTCGGCGCCATGTCCAGCACCTTTTTATACAGGGGGAGTTTCTGCCAGGCATCCTTCATGCCCTGCGGGGCTTCCGGCTCTTTCAGCATCGCCAGCAGGTGGCCGATGTCGCGCAGCGCATCGGTCGACTCAGCGCCCATACCGAACGCCACGCGCGACGTGGTGCCGAAGAGGTTCCCAAGCACCGGGATTGTATGGCCCCTGGGATTCTCGAACAGCAGCGCCGGACCGCCGACGCGCAGCGTGCGGTCGCAGATTTCCGTCATTTCCAGGTGCGGGTCGATCTCCTGGGTAATTCGCCTGAGTTCACCGCGCTCCTCCAGTCGTTGTAAAAAATCACGCAGGTCTTTGTAGTGCATATTTATTTGTTTCAATTGGTTAAGTTTAAATCAAGCGAACTAAGTAAATATATTGTTAACTCTAATTCAGTGCCTGTCCTAAGAAATCAATTCACCGCAAAGGCGCAAAGAACGCAAAGTCGTTTAATATCCTTTGTTAATAAATTTCTTCGCGAGCTTTCGGCAATTGCTCCCTGCATCGCCTGAAGCGTCTACTTTTGGTGCTCTACCTCCTGCATGGCCGAGGCCAGCCGCTCGTCCGGTACCCGGTCTCACAGTCTCCATGCAGTCGTGCCTCTCTGCTGTGAAAACGGTGTTTATGGCTGACTAAATAGAGAACTCGGCAATAACCGGAGCGTGATCCGAGGGACGCTCCAGGCGGCGCGGTTCCTTGTCGATGCGGCAGGCGGTGCAGCCGGCCGCCAGGGAGCGGCTGGCGAGGATCAGGTCGATGCGCAGGCCCAGGTTGCGACGGAAACCGGCGGCGCGGTAGTCCCACCAGCTGAAGCTGTTTTCCTCCTGTTTGAACAGACGGAAGGTATCAACCAGGCCCAGGTCCAGCAGGGCGCCGAGTGCCTGGCGTTCTGGCGTTGAACAGAGGATGCGCTCATGCCAGGCCTCGGGGTCATGTACATCGCGGTCCTCGGGGGCGATATTGAAATCACCCAGCACCACAAGATGGTCATGATCCCGGAGCTGGGAGTCGACGTAATGGCTGATCCGGGAAAGCCATTTCAGCTTCCAGGCGTATTTGTCGCTGCCCACCTCCTGGCCGTTGACGACGTAGAGGTTCAGGATGCGCAGCCTGTTGCAGGTTACAGCAAGAACACGGCGCTGGGCATCGTCGAGACCCGGTGGATCGGTGACGATATCGGTGGCCGGATGCCGGCTGATCACGGCCACGCCATTGTAGGTTTTTTCACCGGCGTAGATGACGTGATAGCCGGCGGCCTCGATGGTTTCGGCCGGAAAGTTGTCATCGGTTAGTTTGGTTTCCTGCAGGCACAGCACGTCGGGAGTGTTCGCGGCGAGCAAGTCGAGCACCTGCGGCAGGCGCACCTTCAGAGAATTGACATTCCAGGTGGCGATTTTTACCTGCATCAGGTGTTCAGACCGCTGTGACGCAGCAAGGCATCGATCGTCGGTTCGCGGCCGCGAAAATCGACGTACAGTTCCATCGGTTCGCGTGAACCGCCCTGTTCTAGGATGCTAGTGAGG
>JBAVKA010000264.1:0-6922 GCA_049688075.1 Gammaproteobacteria bacterium | reverse complement strand
CGTGCTCGAGGAACGGGATCAGCGCTGCGGCGACAGATACGATCTGCTTGGGCGATACGTCGATGTAATTCACCTGTTCCGGCGCCGAGGTCATGAATTCATTGAGGTGGCGGCAGGTCACCAGTTCATCGGTCAGATTGCCGTTCCCGTCCACGGAGGCGTTCGCCTGGGCGATGACGTACTCGCCCTCCTCGATCGCCGAGAGGTATTCGAGCTGATCGGTGACCTGCCCGTTCTGCACCTTGCGATAGGGCGTCTCCAGGAAGCCGTAGTCGTTGGTGCGGGCATACACGGCAAGCGAATTGATCAGGCCGATGTTCGGCCCTTCCGGGGTCTCGATCGGGCAGACGCGGCCGTAGTGCGTCGGGTGCACGTCGCGCACCTCGAAGCCGGCGCGCTCGCGCGTCAGGCCGCCCGGTCCCAGCGCCGAGACGCGGCGCTTGTGAGTGACCTCGGAGAGCGGGTTGTTCTGGTCCATGAACTGCGAGAGCTGGCTCGAGCCGAAGAACTCCTTGATTGCTGCGGCCACCGGTTTGGCGTTGATCAGCTCCTGGGGCATCAGGCTCTCCGACTCCGCCAGGCTGAGGCGCTCCTTGACCGCGCGTTCAACGCGCACCAGGCCGATGCGGAACACGTTCTCCGCCATCTCGCCGACACAGCGGATGCGGCGGTTGCCCAGGTGATCGATGTCGTCCACCGTGCCGTTGCCATTGCGGATATCGATCAGCACGCGCATGACATCGAGGATGTCCTGTGTCGAGAGCGTGCCCTCGCCGGTCAGTTCCTCGCGCCCGACGCGGCGGTTGAACTTCATGCGGCCGACCGCCGAAAGGTCATAGCGCTCGCTGGTGAAGAACAGGTTCTTGAACAGGTTCTGCGCGGCCTCCTTGGTCGGCGGCTCGCCCGGGCGCATCATGCGGTAGATCTCGACCATGGCCTCGAGGTCCGTGGTGGACGGATCGATGCGCAGGGTGCTGGAGATGTACGGCCCGCGGTCGAGGTCGTTGACGTACAGGGTCTTGATCTCCCTGACCTCAAGTGCACGCAGTTTATTGAATAGATCCAGCGAGATTTCCTCGTTGGCGTTGGCGATCAGCTCGCCGGTTTCCGTGTCGACCACGTTGTGGGCGAGGACCTTGCCAATCAGGTAATCATCCGGCACTTCCAGAGACTTGACACCGGCCTCGGCCAGTTCCCGGATGTGCTTGGCCGTAATACGGCGCCCTTCTTCCACGATAATCCTGTTTTTGGCCTTGATGTCGAAGGTTGCGGTCTCGCCGCGCAGGCGCTCCGGCACCAGGTCCAGCTTGATGTCCTTGGGGCTGATGTGGAAGGTGTTGGTGTCGAAGAACGTGTCGAGGATCTGCTCGTTGTCATAGCCAAGCGCACGCAGCAGGATGGTCGCCGGCAGCTTGCGACGCCGGTCAATACGCACGAACAGCGCGTCCTTGGGGTCGAACTCGAAGTCCAGCCAGGAGCCGCGGTAGGGGATCACGCGCGCGGAAAACAGCAGCTTGCCCGATGAGTGGGTCTTGCCCTTGTCGTGATCGAAGAACACGCCGGGCGAGCGGTGCAACTGGGAGACAATGACGCGCTCCGTGCCATTGATGACGAACGTGCCGTTATCTGTCATCAGCGGCAGTTCACCCATGTAAACTTCCTGCTCCTTGATGTCCTTGACCTTCTTCGCATCGGCCGGGGTGTCCTTGTCGTAGATGATCAGACGAACCAGGGCTCGCAGCGGGGCGGCAAAGGTCAGGCCGCGAAGCTGGCATTCCTTGACGTCGAATGCCGGTTCTCCGAGGCGATAACTGACATAATCGAGCGCCGCGTTGCCGGAGTAGCTGAGTATCGGGAATACCGACCTGAAGGCGGAATGCAGGCCCTTCTCGTCACGCCCGAGCGGCGCCTTGTCCACCTGCAGGAATTCACGGTAGGACTCTATCTGCGTCGCCAGGAGATACGGCACGTCGAGGATGCTGTGACGTTTGCCAAAATCCTTGCGGATGCGTTTCTTCTCGGTGAAGCTGTAGGCCATGGTATTCCTCTTCAGTTACTGTCTGGGCAAGCAGGATTTCAGAGCGATCTGATCAATTGACAATAACGCTACGCGGCCGCACGGATGCCGCCGCCTGTGTCTCGTATACAAGCAGGTAAAGGCCGGACGCGTGTAGCGTTACCGGCCTGCCCTGTATTCCCGCGGATGCAGTAATCACGTAATGGATTACGTCAGCCCCCCTATTTGAGTTCGACGCTGGCGCCGGCCTCTTCAAGCTGCTTCTTGATGTCGTCGGCTTCCGCCTTGCTCGCCGCTTCCTTGACGGTCGAGGGCGCGCCCTCGACCATGTCCTTCGCTTCCTTGAGGCCCAGCCCGGTGATGGTGCGCACCACCTTGATGACGCCGACCTTGTTGGCGCCGAAGCTGGTCATCACGACATCGAACTCGGTCTTCTCCTCGGCGGCTGCACCGGCATCGGCAGCTGCCGCAGGGGCGACCGCCACGGCAGCGGCGGCGGTGACGCCGAACTTCTCTTCCATGGCGGCGATCAGGTCGACGACCTGCATCACCGTCATGTTTGAGATGGTTTCCATAATCTCTTCTTGTGAAACGGCCATAACGAAATACTCCTGTTAAAATCTTGATCAGTTAGATGAATGGATTCAGGCTGCCTGCTGCTTCTGGTCGCGTATCGCCGCCAAGGTGCGTGTCAGCTTGGACGGCACTTCGTTCAGTGTCCGGACAAACTTCGCCACCGGGGCCTGCATGACCGACATCAGCATACTGATTGCCTGGTCGCGCGTCGGAAGCCTGGCCAGGCGGTCGATATCCGCCGGCTCCAGCAACTGCCCCCCGACCGACAGCATCGTGACCTGGAACTTGTCGTGCTCCTTGGCAAAGTCCTTGGCCATGCGCGCCGCCGCACCCGGATCCTCCCGGGAAAACGCCAGCATCAGGGGACCGGTAAGCCGGTCGCTCATGCACGCGAAGTCGGTGTCCTGCAGGGCGCGCCGCGCCAGGGTGTTTTTCACGACGCGCAGGTAGACATTTTCCTGGCGCGCCCTGACCCTCAGACTGGTTACCTCCCCGACAGTGAGACCACGGTATTCAGCGGCCACCGCCGAGAAGGCCCCTTTGGCCACTTCAGCAACTTCGGCAACGACAGCCTTTTTCTCTTCAAGAGTTAATGCCATTGCGTTTACCTCTTTCGGGAATTCACCGGCAGCACAAGGCGTTCGGCCCCTTCCCGTTCATTTACCCGACGCCAGCCGGTCAGGGCTGACGCTCTTCGTTCGGTGACTTGAAACAGGTCGCTCCCGGCTTCCTGCCTCCCGCGACACTCGTCCTTCCATGGACATCGAAAACTGTCCTGACGCCACCATCTGCGCAGGCCGGCCCGCATGCATCGCGGATCGATTAAACCCGGCTCCCATCCAGCGGTTGCCAGGTGCCTGCGGTCTTTGACAGTCACCGGCCGGAAAAAACCCGCCAGGCAAGCGCCAAACCGCGCGCTGCAGGCGATATACGCCTGCAGCGCAAAATCACGCCATTACCAATGTGGCCTGGTCGACCTGCAGACCCGGTCCCATGGTGGTCGATACCGAAACCTTCTTCATATACACCCCCTTGGAAGCCGAGGGCTTGGCCTTCTGCAGGTCGGTGAGCAGCGCCTGCAGGTTTTCCTTGAGCGCCTCCGCCTTGAAATCGACCTTGCCGATCGTGCAATGGATGATGCCGGCCTTGTCCGTGCGGTAACGCACCTGACCGGCCTTGGCATTCTTCACGGCCGTCGCGACATCCGGCGTCACGGTGCCGACTTTCGGATTTGGCATCAAGCCGCGCGGACCCAGTATCTGGCCCAGGGTGCCGACGATGCGCATGGCATCCGGCGAGGCAATAACGACATCAAAGTCCATGACGCCTTTTTTTACCTCCTCGGCCAGATCCTCCAGTCCGACGATGTCCGCACCGGCGCCCCTGGCGCTGTCGACATTCGCGCCCTGGGTAAATACGGCCACGCGCACCGTTTTGCCAGTACCGTTTGGCAGCACGGTGGAACCGCGCACGACCTGGTCCGACTTGCGCGGATCAACCCCGAGATTAATGCTGACGTCAACGGATTCCCTGAACTTCGCACTGGAAAACTGCTGCAGGAGATTCAATGCCTCGTCAATCGCATACTGCTTGCCCGGTGCAAGTTTTTCCCGCATGGCCTTCACTCGTTTGGTCAGTTTGGCCATGGATCAACCCTCCACCACAAGGCCCATGCTACGGGCGGTACCGGCGACGATGCGCACTGCCGCATCAAGATCCGCGGCATTGAGGTCGGGCATCTTGGTGGCGGCGATCTCTTCCAGCTGGGCCCGGCTGACCGTGCCTACCTTGTTGGTGTTGGGCGTGCTGGAACCCTTGGGTATGCCGAGCGCCTTCATCAACAGCACCGAGGCAGGGGGCGTTTTGGTGACGAAAGTGAAGCTGCGATCGCTGTATACAGTGATCACGACGGGGATCGGCAGACCCTTTTCGATCTGCTGGGTCTGGGCATTGAATGCCTTGCAGAACTCCATGATGTTCACGCCATGCTGGCCCAGTGCCGGGCCGACCGGCGGACTCGGGTTGGCTTCACCGGCCTTGACCTGCAGCTTGATGTAAGCCTGGATTTTCTTTGCCATCATCTACTCCTGTGGGTACTGGCGCCTCGCGGCTCCCCGGTTTACCAATTGCCAGCGTGTAATTAAATGGGGACAGACCCCATTTGTTACACCATAAATATTTAGCTAAAAATGGGGTCTGTCCCCATTTAATTACGCCTTTTCCACCTGGCCGAATTCCAGCTCAACCGGCGTGGAACGGCCGAAGATCAGCACGGACACCCGCAGCCGGCTCTTTTCGTAATTGACTTCTTCCACCACGCCGTTGAAGTCGTTGAACGGTCCGTCGGTGACGCGCACCACCTCGCCCGCCTCGAACAGGACCTTCGGCCTGGGTTTGTCCGCGCCTTCCTGAACCCGCTGCAGGATGGAATCCGCCTCGCGCTGGGAAATAGGCGCCGGACGATCGCTGGTCCCGCCGATAAATCCCATGACCTTGGGGGCATCCTTGACCAGATGCCAGGTATCGTCGCTCATTTCCATCTGCACCAGCACATAACCCGGAAAGAACTTGCGCTCGCTCTTGCGCTTGGCGCCATCGCGCATCTCGACGACCTCTTCCGTCGGCACCAGTATGTCGCCGAACTTGTCCTGCATCCCGCTGCGCGTAATACGATCCTGCAGCGTGCGCTTGACCTGGTTCTCAAACCCCGAATACGCGTGTACGACGTACCACTGCAATGACATTATTTCAGCTTCCCTGACCTGTCAGAAATTGAACGGCGCGCAACAGAACCATGTCCAGCAGCCAGAGAAACACCCCGACCACAAGAACAATGAAAACAACGGCCATGGTGGTTTGCAGCGTCTCGGTCCGGCTCGGCCAGACCATGCGCCGCACCTCGTTCTGTGCGCCGCTGACGAACCCCACGACCTGGCGCCCCACGCCGGTCTGGTAAACAACGGCAATCGCGATAGCCGCCACCGCCAGCAAGCCGAGCACCCGCAGCACGACCATGACGTCGGCGAAATAGTAGTAAGCGTAAATCCCGGCGCCCATCAACAGGATGGCCGCCCAGAGTTTCAGCGTATCGAGTCGACCGCCCTGCGTTTCAGCTTTTGCATTCATAATTACTTCCATCAAGATCAGGGACAGATTTGAATCCGTCCCTGATCCTCCTACCCTCTGGCAGGCCAGGAGGGAATCGAACCCCCAACCTGCGGTTTTGGAGACCGCCGCTCTGCCAATTGAGCTACTGGCCTTGAAATCATCGGTGAGAAGTGAAAAGTCAACCCTTCACCCCTCAACCTTCACTTGCTCACTTGCTCAGTTCTCACTTCACTTACTACATCACTCGATGATCTTCGCCACAACCCCGGCGCCCACCGTGCGTCCACCCTCGCGGATGGCAAAACGCAATCCCTCTTCCATCGCAATCGGCGCAATCAGCGATACCGTCATCTTCACGTTGTCTCCCGGCATCACCATCTCCACACCCTCCGGCAGATCACACGCCCCCGTCACGTCCGTCGTGCGGAAATAAAACTGCGGCCGATAGCCATTGAAAAACGGCGTGTGACGACCACCCTCCTCCTTCGACAGCACGTACACCTCACACTCAAACTTCGTGTGCGGCGTGATCGACCCCGGCTTCGCCAGCACCTGACCACGCTCAACCTCCTCGCGCTTCGTGCCGCGCAACAATACACCCACATTGTCGCCCGCCTGGCCCTGGTCCAGCAGCTTGCGAAACATCTCCACACCCGTGCAGGTGGTCTTCAGCGTGTCCTTGATGCCCACAATCGAGATCTCGTCGCCAACCTTCACCACGCCACGCTCAATTCGCCCCGTCACCACCGTGCCGCGGCCCGAAATCGAAAATACATCCTCCACCGGCATCAGAAAACTACCGTCAATCGCACGCTCCGGTTCCGGTATGTAGGCATCCATCGCCTCCACCAGCTTGAATATCGAGGGCACCCCAATCTCGCTCGTATCCCCCTCCAGCGCCTTCAGCGCAGAACCCGTCACAATCGGTGTGGCATCACCCGGAAAATCATACTTGTCCAGCAACTCCCGGATCTCCATCTCCACCAACTCCAGCAGCTCCGCATCGTCAACCTGGTCCGCCTTGTTCATGTACACCAGTATGTACGGCACGCCCACCTGACGAGAAAGCAGAATATGCTCGCGTGTCTGCGGCATCGGACCATCCGCCGCACTCACCACCAGAATCGCTCCGTCCATCTGCGCCGCACCCGTGATCATGTTCTTCACATAGTCCGCGTGCCCCGGACAGTCCACGTGCGCATAGTGACGCGCGTCACTCTC
>JBAVKA010000263.1:0-6369 GCA_049688075.1 Gammaproteobacteria bacterium | reverse complement strand
ACCGCATTGCCGGCGAGGACTATAATTGAAATAGGCTGGTAGGTTCCCGTGCCGGGGCTTGCTCAGTGCAGAGCACAGCTGTTGCAAGGGAAGCTGCTTACATCTCATGAGGTTTCGAGATGACGAGCCAATCCGCAGTGACCACATTACTTGACCATGCATTGTTCCGCGCCATAGTGGACAGTGCGACGGACGGGATCATCGTGACAGATCATGTCGGGACCATTCGGTTTGTGAATCCTGCGGTCGGTCGTATGTTCGGCTATGACCCGCAGGAGTTGCTGGGGTGCGACGTCGGAATGTTGTTGGCAGAACCCGGGCGCGGTGAGCCAGGAACCTTTATTGGGCCATCCCGCGACAGGGCGGGGGGACGCCTGACCGGGAAACCACGCGAACTGGAAGCCCGGCGCAAGGACGGCAGCGGTTTTCCAATACACCTTACCGTGACACTGATTCATGAGGGCGGTCTGCACCTGTTTGCCGGTATCATGCACGATCTTAGCGCCCATGCGCGGGTGGAAGAGGAACTGCTCGAAAGCGAGGAGCGCAACCGCGCGATCATCGAATCGGCCCTGGATGCCGTGATTACCATTGATGCCGAGGACATCATCACCGGCTGGAATGCCCAGGCGGAAATCATGTTCGGCTACCCGGGTGCCGGGGTGCTGGGCAAGCGCCTGTCCGAAATTATCATCCCGCGTCAAAACAGAGAGGCGCACGAGCAAGTTCTCAAAAAGTTTATGGAGACCGGGGAAGGTCCTCTGCTGAACAGCCGCATCGAGATTACCGCATTGCACTGCGACGGGCATGAATTCCCGGCGGAACTGACCATTGTACCGCTCTACGCCTGCGGCCGGACCCGTTTCAGTGCTTTCGTCAGAGATATCAGTGACCGTGTGCAGGCGGCCAGTGAGGTACAACGTATGCGCGGCTACCTGCAGAACATCGTGGATTCCATGCCATCGATTCTGGTTGGCGTGGACACCGAATGTCAGGTGACGGAATGGAATCAGGGTGCGGAACGCGCCACGGGCGTACCCGTAGAAGAAGCAGTTGGCGCGGGCTTTGCAGAATTGTTCCCCGAGTACGAGCCGCAGCTGGAGGATATGCGTGAAGCCATCCGCCACCATGCTCCGGTACACATAGAACGGCTGGCTACGGAGGAGGCGGGTGAGACCCGCTATGCGGATGTGATGGTTTATCCATTGCTCGCTGACGGGACGACGGGTGCGGTGATCCGCGTGGATGACATCACCGATCGGGTGCGCATGGAACAAATGATGGTGGAGACTGAAAAAATGATGTCAGTGGGCGGGCTTGCTGCCGGAATGGCGCATGAAATCAATAACCCCCTGAGTGGCATCTTGCAGAGTTGCCAGAATATCCAGCGCCGACTTTCGGCCGGGCTGGATGCCAACCAGCGTACCGCGGCTCGACTGGGACTCGACCTTGGCAAGATGCAGGACTATCTGCAGGAACGTGAAATCACGGTGTTTCTGGAGGGTATCCAGGATGCGGCTTGCCGTGCCAGTCGGATCGTCGTCGACATGCTGGCCTTCAGCCGCCGGCACGAGACCGAGTTCGTTGAGACAGGAGTCGATGCACTACTGGACTCCGCGGTGCGTCTGGTCACAAGCGACTACGACCTGAAAAAACGATACGACTTCAAACAGGTCGAGATAGTGAAGGAATATGATTCCGGATTACCGTCATTATATTGCGATCCTACCGAGATCGAGCAGGTCATTCTCAATCTGATCAAGAATGCCGCCCAAGCTATGGCCGAGGGAGGAAAGCCTCCCTACCGGCTCACATTGCGAACCCGATGCGACGGCGATACTGCACAGATCGAGGTGGAAGACAATGGCCCCGGCATGGATGAACAAACGCGCAAGCGCGTCTTCGAGCCGTTTTTTACCACCAAGCCTGCCGGTATCGGCACGGGCCTGGGCCTGTCGGTGTCCTATTTCATTATTACCGAGCGGCATCGGGGAACGCTTTCGGTCACATCCACTCCCGGCAAGGGAGCCCGATTTGTGATCCGATTGCCGCTTGGCAGGGCGGCTGCCGGTCAATCGATGCATGGACAGGTGGCAGCAGCAGGAGCGGGTTGATGAAATGACTGACAAGCGCATCTTGCAAGGAGTTTATCGACATGAATGCCCGCATTTTGATCGTTGAAGATGAGCATGTAATAGCAAAGAGCGTGCAGGCCTTTCTGGAAGATGAGGGGATGGAGGTGCACTGCAGGGCCTCCGCCGAACAGGCCTTGGAACTGGTCGGCGCTACGGGTTGTCTATTTGAAGTCTGCATCATGGACGTGCATCTCCCGGGTCTGGATGGAAACTGCGCCATCCGTCGGCTGCACCGGTTGTGTCCACACTTGCGGTTTGTTATTCACACCGGTTCCCCAGCTTATGCGATTCCCGAGGATCTCCGTGCCATCGGAATCGCCGATCGCCACCTGTTCAGGAAACCGCTGCAGGATATGCAGCCCCTGGCAGCCGTGGTGGAGACGCTGCTGGCCAAAGCGGTGGCGGGGGTGAAGAGTAATGGGTGAACCGGCCAGAATTCTGACCATAGAAGATGAGCAGCCGGTGCGCAGCGGGATTGTGGCGTACCTGCAGGAGAGTGGTTTCAGTGTGCTGGAGGCCACTGACGGCCTCTCCGGTATTGCTACCTTCCGCGCGAGCATCCGGACGTTGTTCTGTATGATCTGCACCTGCCGGGTATGAATGTACTGGAGGTTCTGTCCACCATTTACAGTGAATCACCGGATACACCGGTCATCGTTGTTTCCTGCGTGAGCCTGATCGCCTATGCCGTACAAGCCATGAAACGAGGCGCCTGGGACTACATCGCCAAACCGATCCACGATATGGAGGTGCTTGAAAGCGCAATTCACCATGTACTCGATCATGCCAGACTTATCCACGAAAACAGGGAATACCAGAAAAACCTGGAAAAGCTTAATCGGGAACTGGAACAAACCCTGGGGCGACTGCAGGAGGATGAGGAAGCCGGCCGCCTGATCCAGTTTCAGCTGCTGCCCGAAGATGACAAGACCCTGGTCGCGTACCATTTCCAGCGGCGATTGTATCCTTCCATGTACCTGTGCATGGCGAATTAATAGTCAAGCCGCTACGGGAATAGCGGGGCGGTTCAGTGCCAGTAATCTGCTCGGGCGAGTAGCCCGCTTTCAGGTAGCACAAGACATGGCCCCACAAGACAGTTCCTGGCCGCAGGCGTCGCTCTCCACGCGCGGTGTGATAGCGCAGTCCTGGGCGCGCTTATGGGCGGCTGCGGCATGATAGCCGCCTGCCACCGGCGTTCGCCCCGGGCCGCGAGGTATCTTCGGTCGGGTCCAGCCGTTTCGACGGAGTTCGCAAGAAAGCGTCGATGCCGAACGATTCATTCCCGTGGCAATCGCCGCAGGCTTGATTCCCAGCTCCAGTTGCGTTTGAATCATCGTCCGCTCATCAATACTCAACTGCTCGTAGATTATTCCCATGCAACATTATCTCCCAAAAATGTTGCACTTAGTTATTGAGCGCGCCCTGCCTAAGTGTCGGTGTTCAGGCGATGATTAGCATTTCGCCAGGAACAGGATGTTTCTTATTAGAATGATGCAACGAATGTAAATTATTGCGCCCCGCGCGTGCCTTACGCGAAGCCCCTCATAGGACCGCACCCTATACATTGCAACAAGGGACACCGATCCGTTCGCCTAAATGCCATAACGTTATGATTTCAAAGAGAGATGGTGGGCCCGCCAGGACTCGAACCTAGGGATCAAGGGAATATCAGTGCCGGAATTTAATTCTACCAGACAACCGATTGGCACAGAGATCAGTCGTTTACTTATGCACCATGACCCGGTTGCTAGTGGAGTAGGAAGTAGGCAAAAACACCAATGGCGCCGAGGATAAGCAGGTACGCCATCCCCCCGGAAGTTCTGGAACTGTCACATAGAAACGCCCCGATACCACACTGCTGGGCCGGTGGCACGGTGCCACTGAATACACGTATCAGAATTATCTGACTCCTGTAGCCCGCCAGTTGCTGACCGAGGCGCTCGAAAGGTGACTAAACAGTAACCCGTTTATTGGCGAGGGCAAATACTTCTTCTTGCCACTTTCCTTTGTTACCCTTCTATTATCATTATAGCACCTCGTACTGAGTTCGATGAGACTGCCAAGAGAGCGGCATACCAAAAATGATATGGAGTAATATCCCGAAAAAATCCCAGTATTGAGCCATACTCTGCTGATCCGCACTTGTTCTTCAAGGATTGGCGCAGCTTCCGCTGCAAAATAAAAACTCAACCATCACATCGTTGTCCTACAAACTAAAATATGAATCGAATCGACTTCGAAATTGCCATGCACGATAAGTCAAAAGCCAAAATCGATGAGCGCAAATTGCATGATAAAGGCACGGATCTTTCGCTATTGATACAGCAGGCACCCGTGAGAATTGCGATGTTCGATCGTGAGATGCGCTATCTCGCTGCCAGCAATCGCTGGAAGGAGGAGTACAAATTACCAATAGACATTAGCATTATTGGACAGTCGCACTACGAAATTTTCCCCGAGATCCCCGAGCGCTGGAAAGATGTGCACAGTCGCGGTTTGGCCGGGGAATCTCTAAGCGCAGATGAGGATCGATTTGAACGATCGGACGGCAGCATTCAGTGGGATAAATGGACTATGCAGCCGTGGTACAACCTTGATGGGAGTGTGGGCGGAATATTGGTTGCGACAGAAGATGTGACCGAGCGTGTACTTGCAAAAAAGGCGTTGCAGGAGAGTCGCGCAGACTTGGATCGTGCCCAGGTCGTCGGACAGATTGGCAGTTGGCGACTTGATGTCATCCGGAATGTGTTGACATGGTCTGATGAGACTTATCGGATCTTTGGCGTGACCAAGGGAACGCCGTTGACCTATGAAACATTTCTGGGAATTGTACATCCCGAAGACCGGGAGTATGTGGAAATGATGTGGGAAGCAGGTTTGCGTCGCGAGCCTTACGACATCGAACACCGGATTGTTGCAAACGGACAGGTAAAATGGGTACGGGAAAAGGCTTACCTGGAATTTAACGACGCAGGTGAGTTGCTTGGAGGCTTCGGAATCGCCCAGGATATTACCAGCCGCAAGCAGGCCGAACTTGCGCTGCAAGAAGCTGACCGTCGCAAGGATGAGTTTTTGGCGATGCTGGCTCACGAACTACGCAATCCTCTTGCATCGATCCTCACTGCAGCACAGGTTCTCCGTCTAGTAGGATCGAAAGAACCAGCCTTGGATCGCGCTAGCGGCATTATTGAGAAGCAAGTCAATCAGTTAGCGCATTTGGTGGACGATCTTCTGGATATATCACGAATCTGCAGCGGCAAAATCCAGCTCCAGAATGAGATACTTGATCTTGCTGAGGTCATTCGGCAAGCCGTCGAGACGAATCAACCGCTCGTCGAGGCGCGAAATCACAAGTTGAGCCTGACACTGCCGTCGAAGCCGGTCCGTGTGGAGGGCGATTTCACCCGCCTGGTGCAGGTAGTGGGCAATTTGCTAAATAATGCCGCTAAATACACGGGTCATGGCGGGATGATTTCGGTGTCTGTCGAACAAGGTGACGGAAGCTCTGATACCAGAAACAACGTGCTGATCCGTGTTCACGACAATGGACGTGGCATCGATCCCGAGTCGCTGACAAGTCTGTTTGACATGTTCTTTCAAGTGAAAAGAAACCTAGATCGTTCCGAAGGCGGTTTGGGCATTGGCCTGTCGCTGGTAAAGAGTCTGGTCGAGTTGCATGGTGGTTGGGTTAATGTCCACAGTGCAGGGCTTGGTGCGGGAAGCGAATTTACTGTCGGTTTGCCGTGCCTGCCCGATAAACCTCTACGCTCGTATGTGGAGGTCAGTAGTCCGGTGCACGCTGTAAACCGCCAGCGTATCCTGTTGGTGGAAGACAACCTTGATGTGGCTGATAGTCTGTCATTGCTGCTCACGATCTATGGGCATGAGGTACTATTAGCCCATAACGGGAAAGAGGCGGTCGAAATTGCGCTACGTGAACGGCCTGCTGTTGTTCTCATGGATATTGGTCTCCCATGCATGGATGGTTATCAAGCATGCCGAGCAATGCGGAATGAAGGATTGACGGATACATTAATCGTGGCGGTTACCGGCTACGGTCAGGAAAGCGACAGACAGAAGGCGGAAGAAGCTGGGTTCGATCGATACTTGATCAAGCCATTGGACCCGCAAACCATCACGGATCTATTGGCTTTTTTGCCGGTGAGGCACTAACGTCGAATCGCAAGGAAGCACTCGCTGTGCCTGTGCGTGGCGAATTGATAGTCAAGCCGCT
>JBAVKA010000262.1:0-9255 GCA_049688075.1 Gammaproteobacteria bacterium | reverse complement strand
GCCGGTGCCGGGCTGGATGCCGTCAGCCAGGGGCTGGCGTCACTGTCTCCGGTCGCCGGGCGTTTCACGATACATCGACTGCCGCAGGACATCACGGTGATCGATGATACCTACAATGCAAATCCCGGCTCTCTGCAGGTCGCGATCGATGTGCTGGCCACGGCCGGCGGTGAAGCCTGGCTGGTGCTCGGTGACATGGGCGAGCTGGGACACGGGGCGCTGGACCTTCACCGCGATGCCGGATCCCGGGCGCGCGCCGCAGGTGTGGACCGGCTGTTTACATTGGGGGAACTCTCCCGCGCCGCCGCCGAGTCCTTTGGCGGCAATGCCGCGGCGTTCGATACCCTGGAGGACCTGGTTACCGCCCTGCGCGAGGCCATGCACGGCGGTTTGCATGTGCTGGTAAAGGGTTCGCGGCGCATGCGCATGGAGCGGGTTGTGGAGGCGCTTGGCGTCGTCGCGCAGGGCCAGGCATCCGCCGGGTCGGAGGCGCGACACTAGTCATGCTCGTCTACCTCACCGAATATCTCAGCCGGTACTACAGCGGCTTCAACGTTTTCCAGTACCTGACGCTGCGCGCCATTCTGGGGGTGCTAACGGCGCTGCTGATTTCCTTTGTCGTCGGTCCGGAGATGATCCGCCGTCTGGGCCGCTACCAGATCGGGCAGACGGTGCGCGATGACGGGCCGCAAACGCATCTGCTGAAAGCCGGTACGCCGACGATGGGCGGCGCGCTGATTCTTGTCGCCGTGGCGATCGCCACCCTGTTGTGGGCCGATCTGGGCAATCGCTATATCTGGGTGGTACTGATGGTGACCCTGCTGTTCGGGGCCATCGGCTGGGTCGATGACTACAAGAAACTGGTGCTGAAGAACTCCGACGGCCTGGCGCCGCGGGCGAAGATGTTCTGGCAGTCGCTGATCGCGCTGGGCATCGCCGTGTTTCTGTATGCGACCGCCATGACTCCCGCCGAAACCACGCTGATCGTTCCCTTCTTCAAGGACATCGCGCTCAATCTCGGCTGGGTTTACGTCCTGATGACCTGGTTCGTGATTGTTGGTTCCAGCAACGCGGTGAACCTGACCGACGGTCTGGACGGACTGGCCATCCTGCCGACGGTGCTGATTGCCGGTGCGCTCGGCGTGTTCGCCTACACCACCGGCAACGTGAAGTTTGCCGTTTATCTCGGCATTCCCTATATCCGCGACGCGGCCGAGGTGGTGGTTTTCTGCGGCGCCCTGGTCGGCGCCGGTCTGGGTTTTCTCTGGTTCAACGCCTACCCGGCCATGGTGTTCATGGGTGATGTCGGGGCGCTTGCGCTGGGCGCTGCGCTTGGCATCGTGGCGGTGCTGGTGCGGCAGGAATTCGTGTTTCTGGTCATGTCCGGCATTTTCGTCATGGAGACCGCCTCGGTCATCCTCCAGGTGACGTCCTTCAAGCTGACGGGGAGGCGCATTTTCCGCATGGCGCCGCTGCATCACCACTTCGAACTCAAGGGCTGGCCGGAGCCGCGGGTCATCGTACGTTTCTGGATTATTACGGTGATACTCGTGCTGGTCGGGCTGGCAACGCTGAAGATTCGCTGAGATGTGTCGGATTCACGGGTGGCATGTGTCTTTGATGAAACAGTGGCGGTTTTCTGGTTGAGAGTATCGGGGATGTAATGGCGGTTCCGGTTTCACTGATGATGGATATGTTCAATACGGCACGCAGAACACTGGTGGTCGGGCTGGGCAAGACCGGCCTGTCGGTCGCGCGCTTTCTGTCGCAGCGCGGCGTACCGGTCGCCATAGTGGACAGCCGCGAGACGCCCCCCGGCCTTGAGGTTCTGCGCGCCGAGCTGCCGGCCGACGTCGCCCTGTTTCTCGGCGGTTTCAAGGCGGAGGCCTTCGAGCGTGCCGAGCAGGTGATTGTCAGTCCCGGCGTTTCGGTGAAGGAACCCCTGATCGCTGCGGCGGCCGCCCGCGGGGTCGCGGTCATCGGCGATGTGGAGCTGTTCGCGCAGCTGATCACGGCGCCGGTGGTCGCCATCACCGGCTCCAACGGCAAGAGCACGGTGACGACTCTGCTGAACGCCATGGCGCAAAGCGCCGGCAGGGAGGTACGCATGGGCGCCAACATCGGCACACCGGCACTGGACCTGATCGCGGAACGCGAACCCGACCTCTATGTGCTCGAACTTTCCAGTTTCCAGCTCGAGACTACCTTCTCGCTCAGACCGGCGACCGCGGTCGTGCTCAATCTCAGCGCCGATCACATGGACCGCTATGCCGATTTCGACGCGTACTCGAAGGCCAAGCAATCGATATACCGCAACGCCGCCATTCAGGTCGTGAACGCTGATGATCCGCTGGTTGCCCGGTTGGCCTGCCCGGACAGGCCGCAGATCCGCTATACCATGGGCGTGCCGGCGGCGGGCGTATACGGCCTGTGTGATTACCAGGGCGCCAGCTGGCTTGCCCGGGGCGATGAACCCATCATGCCGGTGTCGGGAATCCGTATGGACGGGCGCCACAACGTGAGCAATACCCTCGCCGCGCTGGCGCTGGGCGAAGCCGCAGGCCTGCCGCGCGATGCCATGATCGAGGCCATCAATGAATTCAGGGGCCTGCCGCATCGCATGCAGCTGGTCGCTCACCAGGCGGGCATTCGCTGGTACAACGACTCCAAGGGCACCAACGTCGGAGCCACGCTCGCGGCCATCGACAGCGCGGAGGGGCAGGTGGTGCTGATCGCCGGCGGCGATGCCAAGGGCGCAGACCTCGCGCCGCTTGCTCCCGCCATGCGCGAAAAAGGGCGCGGCGCCGTTCTGATCGGCCGGGACGCTCCCCGGCTGCAGGAAGTCCTGCAGTCCGTCATCCCCCTGGAGCAGGCCGCCGACCTGCAGCAGGCGGTGGAACTCGCAGCCCGAATGGCGCAGCCGGGTGACAGCGTGCTGCTCTCACCGGCCTGTGCGAGCACGGACATGTACCGCGATTACCAGGAGCGCGGCGATCTCTTCGTCAAGGCGGTGAGGGGGCTCGTGACATGATCGCTGCCAACGCCCGACAGGCAAGTCCGAGCGGCGCCGGTCGCGCCCGGCTGCCACGCATGGATTACCTCTTGCTGTTCGCGGCGCTGGCGCTGGCAGCGCTGGGTCTGGTCATGGTGGCCTCCGCCAGTATCACCCTCGCGGACCGTGAACTGGGGCAACCGTTCTACTATGCCCTGCGCCAGGCCATTTATATCGGCGCGGGCGTGCTGCTCGGGATGGGCGTGTATCGCCTGCGCCTCGCGCTGGTTGAACAGGCCGGCCTGCTGCTGCTGCTGACTGCCTTCGCCCTGCTGTTCACGGTGCTGGTGCCCGGCGTCGGCACCCAGGTAAATGGCAGCGTGCGCTGGCTCAATACCGGGCTGTTCCGCCTGCAGGTCTCGGAGCCGGCCAAGCTGATGATCCTGATCTACCTGGCGAGCTACCTGACCCGCCACGGCGAGGAAGTCCGCACGCAGTTATCCGGGTTCATCAAGCCGCTCGCACTGCTCGGCCTGGCCGCCATCCTGTTGCTGCTTGAACCCGACTTCGGCGCTACCGTGGTGATGCTGGCCACCGCCATGGGCATGATTTTTATCGCCGGAGCGCGCCTGTGGCAGTTCGGCGGCATGCTCGGACTGGGGGGTGTGTCGCTGGCGGGACTCGCCGTGTCCTCGCCCTACCGAATGGTGCGGCTGACGACCTTTCTCAACCCCTGGGCCGACCCGTTCGACAGCGGTTTTCAGCTGACCCAGTCCCTGATCGCCATCGGCCGGGGTGAGTGGTTCGGTGTGGGGCTGGGCGCGAGTATCCAGAAACTGTTCTATCTGCCCGAGGCGCATACCGACTTCGTGTTTGCCGTGCTCGCAGAGGAACTCGGGCTGCTGGGCGTGTGCGTCGTGATCAGCCTCTATGCGGTGGTCGTATGGCGTGCTTTCGTGATCGCCATCCAGGCGGAGAAGGCGGGCAACGGGTTCGCCTCACTGATTGCCCATGGCATCGGTATCTGGATCGGCCTGCAGGCTTTCATCAACATGGGCGTCAACATGGGACTGCTGCCCACCAAGGGATTGACACTGCCACTGATGAGTTACGGCGGCTCCAGCATGGTGGTGGTTTGCGCCGCCATCGCTCTGTTGTTGCGGGCCGATTATGAAACCCGCTGCACGGTTCAGGGACTGACGGCGAGCGGGGCGGCTGCCGCGAAACGCCGGGGCCAGGTCGCATGAGCATCGGCACGGGTGCCTCCAGACCGGTACTCATCATGGCGGGCGGTACCGGCGGCCATGTGTTTCCCGCCCTTGCGGTCGCCGCCGAGCTGACCGGATTGGGCGTGCCAGTTGCCTGGCTGGGTACGGATCAGGGGCTTGAGGCGAGGGTCGTTCCCGCCGCCGGTTATTCATTGACGCCGATACGGGTATCGGGTTTGCGTGGCAAGGGACTGCTGCGCGTCTTCTTCGCGCCGTTCATGCTGAGCATCGCCCTGCTGCAGGCGCTGAGGGTGTTCCTGCGCCTGCGACCACTGGCGGTGCTCGGCATGGGCGGCTTTGCAGCCGGGCCGGGTGGTCTCATAGCCTGGCTGCTGCGCCGTCCCTTGCTGATACACGAGCAGAATTCCGTCCCCGGGCTGACCAATCGCCTGCTCGCGCCGTTCGCCCGCGTCGTGCTCGAGGGCTTCCCCGGAAGTATGCCGGCGTCCCGGCACGCGGAGGCCGTCGGTAACCCGGTGCGCGCCGGCATCGCCGAGCTGGCGGCGCCGGAAACACGGTTTGCCGGTCGTTCCGGAACGCTGCGCCTGCTGGTGATCGGCGGCAGCCTGGGTGCCCAGGCACTGAACCGGGTGGTTCCGCAGGCGATCGCGCGCCTGCCCGCGGCCATGCGTCCGCAGGTGCATCATCAGACCGGCCAGGCGGAAGTGGCCGGCGTGCAGCAGCGCTACCGGGAGCTGGGATGCGATGCCCGGGTGGAAACCTTCATCGAGGACATGGCCGAGGCCTACGCCTGGGCCGACCTGGTGGTATGCCGTTCCGGGGCGCTGACTGTGGCAGAACTCGCCGCCGCCGGCGTAGCATCGATCCTGGTGCCTTACCCTCATGCCACCGATGATCATCAGACCGGCAATGCCCGCTACCTGGCCGATGCCGGGGCGGCGCTGCTGATGCCGCAGTCCAGCCTGAGCGATGAGTGGCTCTCCGGGATGCTGAGTCGATTTACCGGCCACCGTGAAGCGCTGCTGGCCATGGCGCACCGGGCGCGGGAACTGGCCCGGCCGGATGCGGCGCGGCGCGTCGCCCTGTTGTGTCTTGAGGCCGCCGGCATCTCCCCGACAGCCCCGGCGGAGGGATTGCCACAGTGAGCCAGACGCTGCGTCCCACCGCCGCTTCCCAGCCGCACGGCATGGGCCGGGTGCGCCGGATACACTTCGTTGGAGCCGGTGGCGCCGGGATGAGCGGCCTCGCCGAGGTGCTGCACAACCTCGGCTACGTGGTGAGCGGTTCCGATCTGCGCGAGAACGCAGTTACGCGCAGGCTGAACCACCTGGGTGTCAAGGTGTGGGTCGGCCATGACGCCCGGCATGTCGAAGCCTGCGATGCAGTGGTGGTTTCCACCGCGGTTGCGGCGGACAATCCCGAGGTGGTGGCCTCCCGGCAACGGCGCATTCCGGTGGTGCCACGTGCGGAGATGCTTGCCGAACTGATGCGCTTCCGCTACGGCATCGGCGTGGCCGGTACGCATGGCAAGACCACGACAACCAGCCTGATCGCGAGCCTCCTGGCCGGGGGCGGGCTGGACCCGACCTTCGTGATCGGCGGTCAGCTGAACAGTGCGGGCAGCCACGCGCGACTCGGAGACGGGCACTATCTGGTGGCCGAGGCCGACGAGAGCGACGCCTCCTTTCTCTACCTGCAGCCGTCCCTGGCGGTCGTCACCAATATCGACGCCGACCACCTGTCGACCTACGAAGGCGACTTCGAACGGTTGCGCCAGACCTTCATCGAATACCTGCACCATCTGCCGTTCTATGGCCTTGCGGTGTTGTGCCTGGACGACCCGGAGGTGTGCAACGTATTGCCCGAGGTGACCCGTCCGGTCATCACATACGGCATCGAGGCGGTGGCTGATGTGCGCGCCGCCAATATTCGCCAGGACGGCATGCAGACCCATTTCACCGTGACGCATTCAGGCCGCGACGGGCAGCTCACGATCACCCTGAACCTGCCAGGTCGCCACAACGTACTGAATGCGCTGGCGGCGATCGCGGTGGCAACCGAACTGGGGGTGCCCGATGCGGTCATTCAGCAGGTACTGGCCGGTTTCGAGGGCATCGGCCGTCGTTTCCAGATGATCGGCGAGGTGGAGACCCCGGCCGGCCGGGTGCTGCTGATCGATGATTATGCCCACCATCCGCGCGAAATCGCACCGACACTGGCCGCGGTGCGCGCGGGATGGCCGGAGCGACGGCTGGTGGTGGCGTTTCAGCCACACCGCTATACGCGCACCCATGACCTTTTCGACGATTTTGTCCAGGTACTCTCCGGCGTGGATGTGCTGATCCTGGGCGAGGTATATCCCGCCGGCGAGACGCCGATCAGCGGTGCGGATGGTCGTGCCCTGTGCCGTGGCATCCGGGCGCGCGGTCATGCCGACCCGGTATTCGTCGAGAACATCGCCGATCTGCCGGCGGTACTGAAAGACATTCTACGGGATGGCGATGTGCTGCTGACCATGGGTGCCGGCGACATCGGCGCCGTGGCGGCACGACTGGCCGGTGTGCTGCGGGTCACGGAGGAGACGCAATGAGCGGTTCCACTTTCAGGCGGTGGCAGCAAGGATGATGTCGGCGCGACAGACGATGCAGTATCGGGGCGAACTGCGTTACGACGAGCCCATGGCCGAACACAGTTCGTGGCGTGCCGGCGGGCGGGCGCGGCGTTTCTATCGGCCCGCGGACCTGGATGATCTGTGCGGATTCCTGAGCGACCTGGAACCGCAGGAACCGCTGCTGTGGCTGGGGCTGGGCAGCAATCTGCTGGTGCGCGACGGCGGCTTTGGCGGCACGGTGATCGCCACCCTGGGCGCCCTCAACCTGCTGGAATGGCTGGATGAACGCACCCTGCGGGCCGGCAGCGGCGTGACCTGCAGCAAGGTGGCGCGGCTGACGGCGCAGGCCGGTCTGGTCGGGGCGGAATTTCTGGCCGGAATTCCCGGCACCCTGGGCGGCGCGCTGGCCATGAATGCCGGCGCCTTCGGCGGCGAGACCTGGCGGCATGTCCTGTCGGTGGAAACCGTGACGCGCAGCGGGCGGTTGCAGACGCGTCAGCCCTCGGACTACTGCATCGGCTACCGCAGCGTGCAGGGTCCATCCGATGAATGGTTTGTCGCCGCCCGTCTCGGGCTCGAGTCTGGCGATGCACAGGCCGCGCAGGCCCGCATCCGGGAGTTGCTCGCGCACCGCGGGGAGACGCAGCCCACCCGGGAACCGAGCTGCGGATCCACCTTCCGCAACCCGCCGGGGGATTATGCCGCGCGCCTGATCGAGGCTGCCGGCCTCAAGGGAATGGCGGTGGGCGGGGCGCGCGTGTCCGAGAAACACGCCAATTTCATCATCAATACCGGCGCCGCGACGGCGTCGGACATCGAGACGCTGATCGTGCAGATTCAGGAGCAGGTTGAGCAAACGCAGGGTATCCGGCTGAAAACCGAAGTGCGCATTGCGGGCGACTGAACGACGTGATGGCGAGCATGACAGATACCGGCAAAAACAGGGAGAACCGCTATGGCAAGGTGGCGGTGCTGATGGGTGGCCACTCGGCCGAGCGCGCCATTTCCCTGAAAAGCGGCATGGCCGTGCTGCAGGCGCTGCAGTCAGCCGGCGTGGATGCCCATGCGATGGATGCGGCTGATGCGGATTTTGCCCGGATACTGGCCGACGACGGTTATGCGCGGGTCTTCATCGCCCTGCACGGGCGCGGTGGCGAAGACGGCGTCGTGCAGGGTTTGCTCGAGGTGCTGGGGCTGCCGTATACCGGCAGCGGAGTGCTGGCCTCGGCGCTGGCAATGGACAAGCTGCGCACCAAGCAGGTGTGGAGCAGCGCCAGCATCCCGACGCCGTCGTTCACGCCGCTTCCCGATGCCAGCGCGGTGGAGACGCTGCGGAACACGCTCCGTTACCCGGTTATCGTCAAGCCCGCGCACGAGGGCTCGAGCATCGGCATCAGCAAGGTGGAAACCGCCGACGACTTGCTCGCGGCCTGGCAGCTGGCGCGCCGCTATGACGAGGAGGTGCTTGCGGAACAGTGGATTACCGGGCAGGAATTCACGGCGGGTATCCTCGGTACCGAGGCGCTGCCGCTGATTCGCCTGGAAACGCCCAACACCTTTTACGATTACGACGCCAAATACCAGGCTGATACGACGCGCTATCTGATCCCCTGCGGCCTGGAGGCTGCGCGCGAGCAGGCCCTGCAGGCGCAGTCGCTGGCCGCGTTCCGCGCCGTCGGCGCCGGCGGCTGGGGACGTGTGGATTTCATGCTGGATGACGCCGGGCAGGCCTGGTTCATCGAGATCAACACCATACCGGGCCTGACTGATCACAGCCTGGTGCCGATGGCGGCAGGTGCGAGTGGCATGGATTTCACCAGCCTGGTATGCCGCATTCTGGATGCGACGCTGGTGCCGCGCGTCGTCAGGGAGGGAGAACACGATGCCCCGGTCTGAAACACGATGCCCCTCTCGCTGGCAGAGCGCAGGCGCCTTCCTGCAGGATCATTTCCGCTCCATCACGGGCCTGCTGTTGCTCGCATTCATGGGTGCGACGCTGGCGCTGGGCGTGCAATGGTTGCAGGACCCGTACCGTTTTCCGCTGCGGATGGTGAAGATCACCGGCAAACTGCACCAACTGGAGAAGGACGAGCTGCAGCAGGCGCTGGCTCCTTTTGTTCGGGGCGGATTTTTTACCGTGAACGTGACCGGCATCCATGATGCAGTCGAGGCCTTGCCCTGGGTCTACCGGGCGACCGTGCGGCGGGACTGGCCTGACCGCCTGATCATCAGCTTCGTGGAGCAGGAGCCGGTGGCGCGCTGGGGCAAGGATGCGTTGCTGAACCGCTACGGGGAGGTCTTCGTCCCGCGCAAGCTGCCGGACGAACTTGCGCTGCCCCTGCTCAGCGGACCGGAGGGCCATGAGCGGACGGTGCTCGGGCAGTACCGCCGGTGCGCGCAGACGCTCTCGCCGCTCGGCCTGC
>JBAVKA010000261.1:0-1752 GCA_049688075.1 Gammaproteobacteria bacterium | reverse complement strand
GCCCCCTCTGCGTAATCGACTGATCGAGCTGCGAAGAGAAGATGCCATCACGATCGTGAATGAGAAAAAGGTAGCCATGGTTCGAGGGGATGGCTTCGCGGAGTTGCTGCAGTGTCCATGCTGCTGTCTGGTGGGTTGTCACGTTGCAATGCACAATCCGTCGTGTCTGGTGCTCGATAAGGACCAAGACGTAGAGCAGCCGAAACGTCGTCGTCATGACGACACAGAAGTCACAGGCCACTATGGCCTCGCATGGTTGCGAACAAAAGTCGACCAGCGTTAATCGCCGCGCGGTTGTCCCCGCGGGTGTTTGGGCATGACCTTTCGTTCCGTACGAGGAGATACGCGAATCCCCAGCATGAGCAGCAATTCATTGGCAATGCGTTCTTCACCCCATGATGGATTACTCAGAGCCATCTCGTGGATCTGCTGCCATGAGTTCCATGGGGATTGGCGGCCGCCCCGGGCGTGACTTCCAGCGCCAGAACTGGCGAGATCCCGCACGATGCCACCCGATGAAGGTTCTTGGTGTGACATTCACCAGGACATCCTTCCATGCGAAACCGTGCGAGAGCAGCACCAGTATCAATTGCGTTAGGTTGTCGAAGCGCCGCGGTCTGACTTTGCGCTATTGGTAGAAGGCGAGTTGTTTTCTGAGAAATAGATTTTCAGCCGTAAATGCTGTACGGGATCGTGCAAGTAAGGCCACAAAACCCATGACGTCGGTTAAGAGTAGCGGAACAGGCGGACATGTCGTTCAGGCTGGGCCATTTTGGGGATCTCCTAATGTAGGCATATGCCACAACATCTGCCTCTTGCCAGCCGCTGTCAATCGCATGCAAAAGGACGTTCACACTTCGGGAATTTTACGGGACACAGCTCTGCATGGTTGTGCACGATTGTGCAATCGAGGCAACGGGCGCTCCATTTGATCGCATGTTAAACAATAAGATACAAGCCAATATTGCCACTCATAATGCTGAGGTCAGTGGTTCAAGTCCACCCATAGCCTCTATTCATTTTCAGCAACTTATGCTGCCAGCCCCGTGCCGGTTTATTCGTTGGAAGTGCGCGGTAAGTGCGGAGGGATAACACGAAACGGAGATGCATGGCCAGTTATTGAATCCACTCTAGTGCGAGACCGGAAATGATCTGGTGCCTGGTTTGTTTCATAATCTTCTACTTCGCGCCTGTACGCCTCATAAGATTTGCGCTCTTCACATTCCATGGAGAGGTTTTTCTCGCATTGCTGCTGGTGGATATTCTGAAGAGTTTCGTACCCGGTTCGTTTCCAGGATTCATTGCTGCACGCGCAGACTTCCGGAAGCAGCGTCGCGAGCAGTACAAGCTTAAGCAGATTTGTGCTTGATCTTCCTTGCATCTTGTTGTTTATATCATTCGCAGCATAAAACAGCCGTTTACCAACCCGGCAGGAAACCCGGACCAGAGCACACATATCTCGCATATTGGCGCAAATTGTTCTCTGGCCCGGGATATTTCATTACCAAAAGTGCCACCAGCTGTTATTGTTGTTGTGATGGTGCTGTTTTTTCTGGGTGCACTTTCCGCATGGCGGCTGTGGTGGATAATGATGCTGGTAATGGCTCGGGTAATAACGTGGGTGATAACTCCGGTTGTAATGCGCGTGATACGGTGCATTATTACCGTGATATCTCTCGTAGTGACCATTCCATCCAGGGCTGCCCTGGTGCCCATGATTATCATAGCGTCCCTCATCAGCCCAGACGGTGT
>JBAVKA010000260.1:0-1891 GCA_049688075.1 Gammaproteobacteria bacterium | reverse complement strand
GAGGCGCGCATCGGCGAGGATGACGAGTTGCTGGTGAAAACCCCGGGCAGAATGATCGGGTACTGGAACAATCATGCCGCCACCGCCGAGATGATCGACCCCGAGGGCTGGCTGCACACCGGAGACCAGGCGCGCATCGAGCACGGACACATCTACATCACCGGACGCCTCAAGGACATCCTGGTGCTCTCAAACGGCGAGAAGGTCCCGCCCATGGACATGGAGATGGCCATCTGTCTCGATCCGCTGATCGACCAGGCACTGGTCGTCGGGGAGGGCAGGCCCTACCTCTCCGCCATCCTGGTGCTCAATCCGGACGGCTGGCTGGGACTGGCACGCCACTATGGTCTGGACGACTATGCGGAAGCGAGCCTGGAAAATGAAAAATTACGCAACCATTTCGTTACTGTGATCAGGCAGCAGCTGAGCGACTTCCCCGGCTATGCAAAGGTCAGGCGAGTAATGCTGGTGCGCGAACCCTGGACGGTGGACAACGGCCTGCTGACGCCGACGCTCAAGGTGAAACGCGCACTGGCGCTGGCGAAATTTGCCGACCGCATCGATGCCCTGTATGCCGGCGGGCCGGAATGACCGGTTGTGTGATTACACTACCAGCTGACGTAGGCAAAGCCTTTTTCCTGCAGCAGCATGAGATCCTCGACGCCGATGGGCACCACCTTCGCGTAATCAACCAGGTCTTTCTCCGTCCAGTGCAGTGACAACATGGTATTGCCGCAGGCGTGGAAGGACACGCCGTAGGCCGCCAGCGAGCTGGCGCGCTGCTGCAGTTCGCGCGGGATGTGGCGCTTTGGATGTGTTGCGAGCAGGTGCAGACCGGCACCGAAGACGGAGAATACGATCTCGACGTCATCGCCGTATTTGCGCAGCAACTCACCCGCTGAGAACAGGATATGCTCCAGGTATTCCGGGTCGGCCTTGTTGCACTGATAGATGATATGGTGCGCCGAATCCTCCTCGAAGTGGGTTTCGGTGTGGTGCGCCTGTGCCGTCCGGAGTCCGAACAGCCCGCCCAGCAGGGCGACGGATTTCAGCAGGGTGCGGCGGGACTTGCTGATGAATTTGCCATTGATCATCGGCGGTTCTCCTCGGGATGATGCCTGTGGTTATTTTATTGTTATGGTCCACTATGCCCCTATTCGGGCTCCATGGCAAAGCGGTGCATAACCCTTCAGGATGAGTGCGGCGGCTATTCCCGCGGCTGCGCGCCCTGTTCGTTTTCCAGCGCCTTTGCGGTGATCTCGTTGTAGAGCCCGGCCATGCGCGCTGCCAGTTCCTGCCATTCCGGATGGGCGTCCAGCATTGGCTTGAGTTGAGCGGAACCCGCGAAGACATCCTCCAGAAAGGCGATGTCCGCTTCGTTGAGCAGCCCACCCTGATCGACCTTCTCCTTGAGCTTCAGGGCCATGGGCAGGCGCTGCTTCTCGAGCCGCTCCACCAGCGCCTGGATGACGCCGGCCTCTCTGTTGCTAGATTCAGTCATTTTGCCTCCCCTTTTTTTGCGTTCATGTGGCAATAGAATGCGCGGGAAAGGGAAAAGAATAGCATGCTTCGTACAGCCCCGGCGGATGGCGGAATCCACCGGCAATCCCGGGCAGAGGCGGCATTCCTCTTGACTGGGGTGCTGACGTCGGATCACAAAACAGGTGCACTTCCACCGCTGACAAGAGTCAGGCTGGTGTAGTTCAAGGATCACAACGGCAATTTACATCCGCGCAGTGTCCAACGATTTGTGTTGACACCTCCTGTCATAACCCGGCTGCTGCTCCGGAAGTGCTGTTGTTCACCAGCAGCGCGATACGAATAAGTTGTTTCCCGTCGACATGGCTCGTTGGACCCTCAAGCCTGCCAGTTCTCTCCATGCCTTGAACTC
>JBAVKA010000259.1:0-2128 GCA_049688075.1 Gammaproteobacteria bacterium | reverse complement strand
TGGCGCGTGTCATGAATGCGTGGCCGCCGGGCGCGACCCTGAGCCGTCCATCCCAAGCGGCGCCTGATGCAGCCAAACGCCGACTGCACGGTGTCGGGCATCAGCCTCGGAGCGCGCTGTGTACGGAAGAAGAAACTCGCGGGATCGCTGTGCACGAACGCATCGCGATCAGCGGCGTATTGCTTGAGTGCCTGTGTCGTACTCGGATGCAGAGGAACACATCGGGTTTTGCGAAACTTGGTCTGCCGTATCGTCAACAGGCCCTGCTGTACATCCACGTCGTCGCAGGTCAGACGGCACGCCTCTGACAGACGCAGGCCGGTGGACAGGAGCAGGCCGAAGAATGCGACGTAGGTCTTGGGGCAAAGTCCACCGTGCGGACGCATCCGGCCGGCCTGTTGCAACAGCGCGCTGATCTCGACATCACTGTAGATATGCGCCTGCCGGCGGTGCGGCACGCGCCCGAGCAGGTCTGCCGGTGGAATCTCGGTCGCCGGATCGATCAGTGCTCGGTGGCGGGCGAACTGGCGAATGAACGCAAGCCGCCGGGCGGCTTGCGCCGGCTTTTGTGAGCGTGAACACAGCGCCCACCGCACCGCCAGATCCACCGTGATGGGGCCACGATGCCCGTTTTGCTCGGCGTGCTGAGCAAAGCTCCGTAGATGACAGGCTGCCGTGGCCAGGCCATAACCGAGCCCGCGACGGTACGCCAGATACTCTTCGACATCGGCCAACAGGCTGGAGTCCGTCATGGCGATACCTCCGGCCAGGGCAGCGCAACGTCCTGCAGTGCCGGCAGGTCCAGCTTGGCGTAGATCGTGGTCGTGTCGAGGCTTTGATGGCCAAGAAAGTCGGCCACCTCCTTGAGAGGCGCGCCACGCTTCACCAGCCGGCCAGCGACCGTGTGACGGAAGACATAGGCACCCCCGAGCGGTGAATCCACTCCCGCACGTCGAATGGCGCGAACCACTGCCGCGGTGATGGCGGGAGCCGAAATCGCTGTGCCAGGGCGGCGGTTGCCATGCTGCACAAATACACGGCGCTCGGTCGTCTCGGGTCGCCCTTTCTGCAAGTAGGAGACCAAAGCCTCACCCGCCTCGCGCGGCAGAGGCAGTACCGCGCCTCGCCGGGTCTTGCGCGTGGACAGCCGCAGCGTGCCTACACGCCAATCGATGTCCTCAAGGCGTAACTCTGCGAGCTCGCGGGGGCGTAGTCCCAGCGTCGACAGGCACAACACCATGGCCAGATCCCGCTGCCCGCATGGGCTACTCCGATCGAAGCCCTCCAGCACCTGCTTGAGCTGTTGCTCGTCGAGGCAGCGGGGCAAGCTGGCCAGCTCCCAGCGCGCGACAGTGGGAACCGACAGCTCCAGCTTCTCGTCGCAGTATCCTTTCATGTGCAGGAAGCGAAATAGCGAACGCAGCGCCGTACTGGTCTGCGTGATCGAACTCGCCGCATATCGATCCTGCAATGACGTGACGAACTTCACCACATCAGGCGGCATTAACCGCGTCAGATCGAGTGGGTCTTCACCGAGCGTGGTGCGCAGGAATGGGCGAATGACCCGCTCGTAGGACTGCAGAGTCGTCTCTCGCAAGCCCCGGATTCGTCGCTGGTCCTGTTTGTATGCCTCGACAATCGCGTCGAGTGTCCGTAAATCGTGGTCGACCATGGGATGCTCCTTGTACAGCTGAACACTCAGCCAGAGCACCCAGACTATGCGCAGATACGGCAGCCGCCACCGCTCGCAAGCCCTTCAATCATCAGCAGATCTTTCGTGATCGATTCGCTTTCTCCGCATAGTCCCGATGTGGGCATAGACCCGACTATGCAGATCTCCGCATAGTCGGGTGAGGTTGACTCCGGACTTGGGTACCAGGGCAGCGAGCCGGGCAATAAAGTCAAACGCCTCGAAGATGACATGGGTGGCGCCTTCGCCCAGCGAAACCGTGCAGATCCGTCGGGACGGTCTACATACATCCCATCGAGGAACAGCAGCGTTTATGGGTCAACTCATGCCTGGCCGATCCGGCGTGGATCGATCCCGGCCTCACCGGGGTATGGGCGACTTCACAAATCACAACGCGGTCCCATTCCTGGCTATCGACCCTTGATCGCTCGAGCCAGG
>JBAVKA010000258.1:0-7126 GCA_049688075.1 Gammaproteobacteria bacterium | reverse complement strand
CAAATCCCGCTGCACAATCTGCACGGCCGAGATGGCGGAATTGGTAGACGCGCTAGCTTCAGGTGCTAGTGGGGGTAACCCCGTGGAGGTTCAAGTCCTCTTCTCGGCACCAACTACTTGACGCAGTCAGGCAGGTAGTACTTGTCCTCCAGGCTGTAGACCTCGTCGAACACGCCGTCGCAATCGCTGTCGCGTATGACATAGTTCAGCGGTCCGCCCGTCGATTCGCCCTTCGTCTCCAGACTCCAGGCCCACAGCTGTCCATTGGTGGTCATGCTGTAGATGCTGTCACCGTCCGGGTTGAAATACTGCTGGACATGCGTCTCCTTGACGCCATCGCCATCGCCGTCGGCATCATGTTCATCGGCCAGGCTGTACCCATCCAGACTGGGCGGATTGAACGGGGTGGCATGAGCCGTTCCCATGGCCCCGCCAACGCCGAGAATCCCGACGAGCATGAACAGCGAGCGCATAGGCTTCCCCAGACAGCACAACCCACTTGCACCGCCGTCAACATCCGTACAGGTCCTGCTTCCGGAGAACGAGTGAACCGGGATAAACTCACGCATGAAATACCTCCTGGAAATAATGACGCTTGCACCTTCCAGCCGACAGGGTCGCTTGAACATGACGCAACATAAAAACATGTCAGGGCTGGTGGCGTGGACAAGCGATCAATAGTCGCCGGTTGTTTGTGCTACAGGCACCTCGAATAATTATTATTTATTCAGCAGGAACGGGCTTGCCCGCAAACTGTTTGACTACAAAATCGCCGTGTCCGCGGGCATATCCAATGAGCACAAGAACCCGTTCCTGCAATTGATTCATCCCTGAATTTCCGGCACGGCTTTATTCTGTTTATTATTGTTCGTAAACAGTAGCACTTATCCCTGTTGCACGGTAGTGGACAAAGGAGACCATCGATGAAATTACCTGCCCTCACCGGCTTTCTCGTCTGCACCCTGATACTGGCCGTTCCGAGCGTTTCACCCGCCGGGCCCGACAGCCACCGGGAGGCCGTGGCAAGGCTCTTTGAACTGACGCACATTCAGCGCTTGATCGAGGAAAGCGTCGACGACGTGCTCGCCCTGCAGATCACGCAGAACCCCGCCCTGGCGGAGCACCGGGAGGCGATGCGAGCCTTCCTCCAGAAATACATCGGCTGGCAAGCCCTGAAAGAGGATCTCGCGGCGATGTATCTGCAGGCCTTTACGGAAGCGGAACTCGACGAGATGAACGCCTTTTACGGCTCGCCCACCGGCCAGAAGGTGCTCCAGCGCCTGCCCGAGCTGGTACGGCAGCGCAACCAGCTGGCCATGCAGCGTCTGCAGGAACACATCGGCGAGCTGCAGCAGGAGATCGGTGCCGGCGCGGGAAACTAGTGTCCTGTCTCGTATTAAATGTACAAATCAGAGCCCCACAAATGGTTCACAGCAAGGCGCGGTTCGCAGGCAATGGTTGGTACCCTTGTCAAGAGCCGCAACGCGGCTGTGGGGCATTTGTGGCGCTCCCTTCGGGCGAGGCGCTGAGCGGCCATCTGCGTTGTTGCATTGGCTTGACGTAGGATCAAACCATGCCTGCGCCAATGCGCCTAGCAGCTGACCGCTCAGTGCCTCGCTGATATGTGCATTTAATACGAGACAGGACACTAGACTGCTCCGGTAAATTCGCGCGCTTCCGTAGTACGCGCCGGCTTGCTCCTGCGGCAACACCGTTGAGCCAGCTCGCACCGGATCGGGATTCCTCTTGAGGGACCCGGTCTAGGGCCTGGGCCATGCACCGGATGACGGATATTACCTTTTTACCAGGTTTTTCGATTCACGCCGCCCTTCTCGAACGGGTAGTTTTTTTGCAGCCATCCTTCGAGCTCGTCTTCGAGGTGGTAAAAATTGTTGATGTCGTGCGCATAGAGCAGTGGCTCGGCCTGTCGCGTCCGGGAGCCGTTCAGACAATAGATGAGAAGATCATGGTCCTCGGCGGGATGCAACTCATCCAGACGTTTCGCCAGTTCCGACAGGGGAATGTTGACGGCGCCGGGCAGGTGCGCAATAGCGAACTCCGGCGGCGTGCGCAGGTCCACCATGAGCGGTGCTTTTGGCGTACCCAGACGTGCCTTGACTTCCGCCGACGGCATGGCTGGTGACATGAAATCGTCGGCCCGGGCAACCATCGTGCAAGTGGCAACCAGAAGAATGCCTGCGATCAACCGTTCCAGGATACGCCAGTACATAGTTCGCTTCACTGTTCTCCGATAAAACATTTACCTGGTTATCAACAAGCCCCTGATTGAGCCCACTCATAGAGGCGGTGAATAGATACAGGGCATTGAATTGACTTGTAACGGTTTAAACTGTACATCCCTTCTCCCTCCGAGAGAAGAACAGGATGAGAGGATAATCAAACAGGCAGTTCCTTTATTTGGTTCCCTCACCCCAGCCCTCTCCCGGCGGGAGAGGGGAAATAGGCAGTTTACTGCTTCAGCAGTTTCTGGAACTTCCCGATGCGCTTCTCGGTCCCGGAGTCCGGCTGCCGGGCCTTTTCGGCGAGCTGCTTCACCATGTCGGCTCCCTGCTGCGCCAGGCGGATCAGCTTGTCCTGGTCCACCTTGACCTCGAATTCGTTCTCGCGCAGCTTGAAGATGTATTCATCGAGTTTCTCATGGCGCTGCCGGCGCCGCGTTATCCTGCGACGGCGGCCAGCGCCGGCATCGTGGTGACGGAAACGTGGGCCCGGACCGTGATAGAGCCGCCGAATACCGGCGTCAGGATGCGCGCACCACGCCCGGTTCCACCTCCATGACGGCCGCACCGGCCAGTGCCGCCAGCAGGAGCGCAGTAATCCGGATCCAGCCGCGTGGCGGCCTGTTTTGATTTTGGATATGCTTCATGTACGGTAGGGTTACAGCTTTGCGTTGACACAGCGCGCGCAGACCGAAACCAGACCCTGTTTGTGCAGGTCCTGCCTGCCCTGTGCAATCGACGTCTGTGATACAAATCGGGGCCAGCGGCTTAAAGGCAATTACCGGAACTCTCATGATCAAATTCCTCACTGGCCTGATGATATTGTTGCACCTGTCCTGCGCTGCGGCAGGACAACTGGAGCCCTACCGTGGCTTCACCCGGACACCCGCGCTGTCACTGGAGGACCTGGGACACAAGGTCCACACACTACAGAACTATCGCGGTCGGGTGGTGCTGGTGAATTTCTGGGCCAGCTGGTGCGGACCCTGTGTGATGGAGATGCCCAGCCTGCAGCGCCTGCAGGATGCCATGGCCGGAAAACCCTTCACCCTTCTCGCTGTCAATGTCGAGGAATCGCCTGGTACGGTGTGGAAGTTCGCCGCCAAAGCGAAAGTTCACTTTCCCCTGCTGCTGGACCGTGAAGGCCAGACCGCCTACGACTGGGGAATCGATATCTACCCGACCAGCTTCCTGGTCGATCCGCAAGGGCATGTTCAGTACGTCGCGTACGGACCGCGCAACTGGGATGACCCTGACATGATACAGGCCATCGAGGAGCTGATCGGCAGCTCACGGGCGTCTAATGTTGAGGCGAAATAACGGGCCGCGCCCGGTTCTCCAGTGTGATGCCACGGAGCGTAGCATAAACGTTTCCGTGACCATCGGTTGCAGGTATTGTCGTTTCCCGATCGTGGTATTGGTCACCGTGTCGGAGAGCCTGGTGAAGGTTCGCGTGCCCGTGCTCTGCGGATTGCCCGCCTGAAAAGAAGTGAATCGTTCATGCCGCCTAGACCCGCGTCTGAACTGTCACACCTCACATGGGCGGTGCCATGGACTTTTGCATTTCCTCGATGCGTTTCTGTGTCACTGACCCCGGTTGCTGCGCCTTCTCCGCCAGTGACTTCACCGTGTCCGCCTCCTGCTGCTCGAGCTGCACCAGGCGCTCCTGGTAAACCTCCACCGGAAACTCGTGCTTGCGCAGTTCCGCGGTGTAGGCATCCATTTTCTCATGCAGATACTTGCGCCGAGCCTGCTTGCGCGTCGTCTCATCGGAGAAGTCCGTGAACTTGGCCTCTATCACCTCGGTGACCTTCACCAGGTGCCAGCCGGCCGGCGTCTCCACCGGACCACCGATCTCACCCGGTCCCAGCGAGAAAATCACCTGATCCAGCGCCGGCACCACCTCGCCCTGGTTCACCCAGCCCACCTCGCCCAGATCCTGCCTGGCCTTTGCGGCAATGGAATGATCGCGCGCCGCCTGGTAGATGGTCAGTTCACCCGATTCGATCTTGCCCTTGAGGCTCCCGGCTTCCTCCCTGGTCTTGACGACGATCATCTGCAGCTTGCGCGCCTCCGGCACGACGAAGCGAATCTTGTTCGCTTCATACCAGGCCTTGAGTTCCTGTGGCGTGGGTTCCATGGTCTTTGCCAGCTGCTCGCGATGCCGATTGATCAGCAGCGTTTTCTGGTACTCCGTCATCCGTCTCTTGTACAACGGATCCTCCTCGATTCCCGCCGACCTGGCCTTTTGCACCATGATGCGCAGGTTGATCTGGTATTCCAGGGCATCCCGGCGTGCCTGATCCTCCGAGGCCGATGGGTCGGTCATCATCGTGCCCTTGCCGGCAGCGATGATCCTGTCACTGACCTGACCCCAGGTGATGGTTTCCGTACCGACCTCGGCGAGCGGTGTGCTGTCCGCGCGGTTCTCGTCATCCTCGAGCGCCAGATTTTCCGGATGGATCACCACCCTGACATCGTCACGCAAGGTTTTCTCGGCCGTTGCCAGCCGTTCATGGAGTTTCTGCCGGCGCAGTGTCGATTCGATCTGCAGACGCAAATCAGCGGTCAATTCCGTATCCGGCGCCACATACTGCTTGTAATAGGTCTGGACTTCTTCTTCGCTTATTGGAATGTCGCCCGCCTGATTGCGTTGCCGATAGAGCCCGGACAGGATCGCATCGGAGAAGCGGGTGATCGCCCTCTGGTAGTCCGGGTCCTTGTCGACACCCTGCTTGAGAGCATCGAGATACAGCAGGTTGGCGCTGACGAACCGGTCCAGCAGTACAATCCGCGTCGTGTCCCGCTTCGGTGTGCCCAGTGCCGGGATGGATAAACCGACGATCGCCGAGCTGTTGAGCGCGGTGCTGATCTCGCTGAAGGTGATCGTCTGATCACCCACCCGGGCGATCACATCATCGACCATAGTGGCTTTGGGCTCCGTGCCGGCGGCACCGGGCTCCGTGTCGGCGGCACTGGCCACCGTGCCGGTCGCGCAAACCGGTAACATGAGTAGCGCACTCATAAACGCAAGAATTACTTTCATTATTGTTGCCCTCATCGTTTGCTTGATCCCAATGTTCACGGAACCACCGTGCAGGCAACCGCTGGCCGAGCCGTGAACAATCATCCCGGAGGATTGCTGATCCTGTGAAAAATGGAGGGGAAGCACGTTTCCCCTCCATTTGTTTGGTGTGCCCGTTCCCTATCGCGTAACGGGCGGAACCCCGGCAGTTACCAGCCGCAGAGTGTGCCGGTCTTCATCTCGGAGACCTGTTCCCAGACCGATTCGGCGACGCGTCCCTGGGTCAGGTGCTGTTTCCATCCGGTGGTGCAACTCAACCCGGCACTGAAGTTGGCATGACATCCCACGCAGACACCGTCCGAACCGTCGGTTGTTCCGTCGACCGACCCCGAGACGAGCGTCTCGGCATTGTCCATCATCTGCCGCGAAGTGAATCCCCAGTAAGAATGCTGCAGGAATCCGGGTTCGTGACTGGCGACCTTGGTCCAGTCCGCCGGGACGCTGTTGGTGTTGACAGCGCTGCTGCCAAATGCACCGTCCACGCCGTGACAGTTCTGGCACGTCGTGTTGAGCACATTGGCCTCGGCCGTGTAGGTATGTGCCCAGGTCACGGCTTCGTCGAAGTTGGCGATCTGGGGAGAGATCGCCCCGTCGCCAAGAGCACCTATCCACGTGGGAATGCCGTCGCCATTGACCGTGTGGCAGCTACCGCACTTCAGCGGGCCATGGGAACCATCTGCGTTCAGCGCCGCCGCCTGGGCATAGGACGTATTATCGATTGCCGGTCCCACCGGATAGAGACCGTGGATCGACTCGTGGCAACCCTGGCATGTGATGCCTTGATGGCCGAACGAGTAGCGATTCAGGCTCGCCTTCGCCGGATAATTGAACGGTGGGAAGGCATTGATGTTGCCGCTCTGCTCCGTGTAGGGAGCTGAATGACAGTCCGCACAGTGGGGCTCGCCCGCCGACAGCCAATGGTCGCGGGCATCGTCGGCGGCCGAGAAGGGCACCGCCGCTCCAACCGTCCCCGTACCGGCGAAGCCCGAAACACCGTCGACGGTACCCGCCTCCGGATAGCGCCAGCTGCCCGGCATGGTTCTGTTTGCCGGATCATTCACCTGAGCCACACAGTCGTCGGTCGTGCAGAAGGTCAGGATATTGACACTCGGATCCCCATCCGCGTCCAGACTGACGCACACGTTGACGTTGAAGGTTGCATTGAACACTGCTGTCAGGGGAGCGCAGTTGCCCGGGGCATCTGCCGCGGCCACCTCGATGGTCGCCACATTGGCATCGGAAATCGCCGGATTCCAGGGCGCATGGGTCTCGTCCACCGTGACCTGAGGCACACCTGGAGGCTGCACGTTCGGGTTCTTCGGATCTAGGTAGTTGATCGCCTCCTGTTCGGACAGTCCAACCGCCTGGGCCACGGCGGCCAGTGTCGGCTCCGCGCGCGGGTTGACCAGACAATCCGGGGACGAGGTTTGGGTTGGATCGCTGTGCACGAGGTCATCACAGTCCTCGGTGCGCCAGATTTCCTGGCTGAGCTGGGTGTGGCAGTTGGTACACCAGATGCCCCGGTAGTTCTCATCGCTGTTACCCAGTCCCGCCTGGTTGCGCGCGACATTGTCCTTCAGCCACTGCCCTACCGCGGTCAGGTGTTCCGGCGTCTCCGCGCCATCCACGTCCTTCAAGGGGTTTGAGTGCACGTCACGGCCGACGAAGCAGCCACCCGCACCCAGGCGGTTGTCGCTTGTGGCTCTGACGTTATCACCGTGAATAGTGATGGGATAATTGTCCATCACCCCATCGGAGCGGTGCGCCGGGTGACAGCCCTGGCAGCCGCCAAAGCGCCCAA
>JBAVKA010000257.1:0-26448 GCA_049688075.1 Gammaproteobacteria bacterium | reverse complement strand
CGGCTCATGAGTTACCGCCGACTGCCATGGACAGCCGGTAATAAAAACCAGTCAAGGGACCGGAGGGGCTAGTTATTTACCCCTCGGGTCCCTTTGTTTCTTGGAGGATTGACGCGCAATCACACATGCTACACATGCCTTGTCATAACCTGTCCCCTGTCTTTGTGTACGCGTCCATGGCCATGCTCAGGATCAGCCTGGACGTCAGCGCCATCCGGTGCTGACGCTGTATTCAGTTGCTTGTCTTTTCCCGTATCGCGTCACCGGTTTCCTCAATCTTCTCGCCTGCGTTCTCAACTGCCTGGTCGATCGTGTCACCTGTCTGCTCTGCCGCCTGGTCGATCTGTTTACCGGCGCGCTCTGCCGGTCCTTCACTGGACTCGCAGCCGACAACGGCCACACCCAGTACCATCATAATCATGATCAATGCCGGCTTGACTTTCATTTTGGATCCTCCGTATTGCGTGAGTAAGACATTTCGATAGTGGCGCGGTTTGGACAGTTCACATCCACCGCCTCATCAATGATGAGCTCCTTATGATGCTTTTACAGCATAGTCGCGACAGGACTGTCCCGCCACCTCGACCTGCGGGTTATATCCGTGTCCAGGGAACACGTGCCGGATTCTTATGACTTCTTGATAAGACCAAGCAGGAACAGCAACAAGGCGGCCCCCGCGGTTGCTGTAACGATTGAGCCGATCAATCCTCCTGCCGTGATACCAAGCAAACCAAACACGAAACCGCCAAGTACCGCACCAATTACTCCGACAACAATATTACCCAGCAAACCGAAACTACCCCCTTTCATCAAGGTTCCGGCCAACCAGCCTGCTACGGCGCCAATTGCCAGGAATATGATCAATCCGGTTATGTCCATGCTTTCACCTCCGTTCTGAAGCCATGCAGGCTAAGTGCAACTTAATGATAGAGTCGGGATTCCGTCAGGCCATAAAGAGGGCGTAGAGATCCGAATATCTTCCACTTCGTCCTCTCTATTTTACGACACTGCCAATAAAAGACTGCAGCGCTTCCGCACCGGTTGACGTGGTCAGCAAGAAGAATGCACCACTGTTCAGCAAGACCGTCATCCAGAAAACAGCGCGGAATGACTCTTTCCTCGATTTATGACGTAACTGCTGTTGAGCAACGAGTGCTCCTGGCCAGCCTCCCGCCAGAGAAAGCAGGTGCAGCGTACTTTCCCTGGTTCGCCAGGCGCCTTTCTCGGCTGCCGATTTGTCGTGAGCATACACAAAAAAGGTCATAAGACTGATTACCATATAAATTTCGAAGATCACAGGCGGTATCCTCGATGCAAGAACAGTAATGCCGACGATGACAAGAAATACAGCAGCGATAATGGCCGGCAGCGATCCATACTTCTTTTGCATATCCTGTGGAAGCCGATCACCCGCCAGGGTTGCCATCACCGCACAGGGGCGTCCCTGCTTATCGGTAGACAGGTCAAAGGTGACCACCTGATTAATCTCGGGACGTCGCTTGCGGTTGTTGAAAGCACGGATATGGACAAACACCCGATTTCCGCCATCAAATGGTGTAATAAAGCCAAATCCCTTTTCATCGTTCCAGGATGTTATTTTACCTTTAGTGCGCATGTCCTTTGCCTTTTCAGTTCTAAGTCTGTCTCAAGAATAAGTAGCTGACAAACGTCATCCGTTGGCAGCAGGGCAGTGTTGACTGCGATATCTGCTTGGATCGTACGCAAAGAGCTACGTAGTTCTTATCAACTATTCTGAAATAGCATAATCACCCTTCATTCGACACGTTAGATAATACAATCTAATGTTTGAAACCAGCCACGTAGTTTATTGGGTCGGCTGGGTTGACTGGCCAGGTGGCGCCCCCCTTTGATAATTACTCAACGGAGGAAGTGGTTCAATCTTTTTGAGCAATTCAGGTGGTGGTTTTGGGCAAGGAATTAGAATCACGCCTTCAGTTAACCTGACTCTAAGTTCACTTGAGAAAGAAACTGGAGCATTTTTGTCTAGAACGGCTACTGCCCATTCTCGAAGCTCCCTGTCTTGCACAGCTGTACTTGTTAAGATATTTACGGCCATATGTACATAATCTTTCTTTACCGACTCACTTGATATTTTCGATTGAACGATCCAACCAAATATTGCGATGAGCAAGGGAATTGCAATCGCGGATATAATTGATGTGATGATCTGAATCCTTTTCAGTGTATCCCGCTCATCTGCCATTTTCTCATTCTTATGAATAGTAGAGCATCAATCCGCCTGACTATATCTCATGGACCTGATTGTCCAGCTTAAATCGCTCATTTTGGGTGACCGAAAAATCCTGCATGCTTATTTCTAACGACATGGTAGTTTATTAGGGAACACTTCACATAATTCAACAGGACAGAGTGGATACCCGCTTTCGCGGGTATGAC
Source organism: Gammaproteobacteria bacterium (assembly GCA_049688075.1). GTDB lineage: Bacteria > Pseudomonadota > Gammaproteobacteria > UBA9214 > UBA9214 > CAVQCA01. The sequence goes on along the minus strand of JBAVKA010000257.1, from coordinate 24,030 downwards.
ATGTTCCGAAATTCCCCATCTCACTCCAGCGCCTCTTCCTGAATCACCACTTTCGTGCCGACCGGTACGCGATCGAACAGGCGGATGACATCGTCGTTGCGCATCTTCACGCAGCCGTGTGAGGACGGTTCGCCCATGCGGTCCTCGTCGGGGCAGCCGTGGATATAGATGTAGCGGCGCATGGAGTCCACCTCGCCGAGACGGTTTCGGCCCGGTTCCTCGCCGCACAGCCAGAGGATGCGGGTGAGGATCCAGTCACGTTTCGGGTGCTGCTGTTTGAGTTCCGGGGTATAGAGTTCACCCGTCGGCCGGCGGCTGATGAACACCGTATTGGGCGCGCAACCGTCGCCGATCCGCGCGCGAATACGGTGGAGGCCGCGCGGGGTGCATTCGCAGTGAATGCGTTCGCCCGGACCGTTGCGGGCGGTCGCGACGGCGACGTCCATGACGATACGTCCTGCCTCGATGAGCTGCAGGCGCTGTTCATCGATGCTGACCCGGATGAGAAAGGAATTACTGTTCATGCGGTGATTATACGGAAAATGGAATAACGAATTAGTGTCATTCGATAAACACTATTTAAACCGCAGGAAGGCACGACTGCAGGAAGAAGGTGAGACCGGGTACCGGTCGAGAGACTGGCCTGGGCCATGCAGGAGCAGAGCACCAAAAGTAGACGCTTTAGGGGATGAAGGGAGCAATTGCCGAAAGTCGCGAAGAAAATTATTGGCAAAAAACAATCTGTCAACTTGGCGTTCTTCGCGTCATTGCGGTGAATTCGTTTCGTTATGTATGTACATGCATAGCGGGTGCATACGGCACACACTACGGTGTTTTGCGGTGAACCTCGCGCAGAGCGTCGTAGTTGCCATCCGGGGCGAGGCGGTAGCCCTCGATATCGTCACGGACGGCGCACACCTGGTCTTCGTACCAGAGCGGGAGATAGGGCAGCAGGTCCAGCAACCGCGCCTGCACCTCGAGGTAGGCCTCGGCCTGCAGCTCCAGCGTGGCGCCCTGCTCGGCCCGGTCGATCAGCTCATCCAGCTCGTCATCTTCCAGCCGCCCGCGGTTGGCGCCCTCTGGAGGCAGCGAGGCGCTGTGAAAGGCGTAGCGGAAGATGTCCGGCGTCTTGATGCCCACCCAGGCCAGGCTGTAGAGCTGAAAGCGCCCGGCCTTGATGTCGCCGTAGAACGTCCCCCAGTCGTAGCTCTGCAACTTCATATCGATACCGACCCCGGCGAGTTGCTGCTGGATGATGGTGGCGATGCGCACCCGCAGCGGGTCGGTCGAGGTCTTGTAGTCGAGCTCCAGTGGATGCGTGTCGTCATAACCGGCCTGCGCCAGCAGGGATCGCGCCGCCTCCGGGTCATAGGTAAGCGCCTGCAGCGCGGGATTGCCCGCCCAGTGATCCGGCGGCAACAATGCCTCGGCCGGGGCGGCGGCGCCGGCCAGTAGATAGCGGATAATGGCGGCGCGATCGATCGCCTGCGCGATGGCGCGGCGAACGCGTACATCGCCGGTGACCGGGTCCTGCAGGTTGAAGCCGATATAGGCGAAGTTGCTGCCCGGTGCGAAGCTCACCGCGATGCCGTCCTGGCGTTTCAGGTAGCCGAGCATTTCCGCCGGCAGGTCGTTCTGCAGGAGATCCACCTCGCCACGCAGCAGTTTCAGCACCCGCACGGTGGGGTCGACGATGCGCAGAAACTCGACGCGCTGCCCGTCGGCAAGGCGCACGAGCCGCAGCCGCCCCGGTTCCGGCCATCGCTCGAAGCGAAACGGCCCGCTGCCGACGGGGTCGGTCTGAAAGGGATGACCGGACGCGATGCCGTTCGCCGGCAGGATGCCGATGACGAGATATCCCGGCAACAGCGGGTCGGCGCGTTCGAGTAAGAAGTCCAGGGTGTCGTCGTCCAGCACCTCGATGCGCCGGATAACGCGCAGGGGACCGCGGTGCGGCGAGGCGTGCGCCGGGTCGAGGATGTAGCCGTAGGTGACTGCGACGTCGCGGGCGGTCAGCGGTTGGCCGTCGTGAAACGATGGGCGGTCGAGGGCAAGGTGAAAGCGGTAATGATCGCCGGCCAGGCGCTCCCAGGTTGCGAGCGCCGGCACCGGGCGCGTGTGTTCGTCGAAATCGACCAGCCGCTGGTAGAGCAGCCGGTTGATGCGCGCCGAGGTGGCGTCGGTGGCGAAACGCGGATCGAGATTGACCGGCTCGCTGGCGAGTCCGAAGCGGATGACATCATCCGCCGGACGGGTGCAGGCGGTGAGCGTGAGCAGGCACAGCGCCAGGCAGAAGATTAACAGTAACGCTCTTGCCTCTGCCAGATGACGGCGATGTTGCTTCATTGAATTACCAGGGTTCATCCATAAAAATCGCATTTCACCGCAGAGGCGCGGAAACCGATGCGAAATTACTTTTGGAATCTCTGAACAAGTCATCCCCGTGAAAGCAGGGATCCAATAAATCGTAGATTCCGGTATGTCTGGATTCCCGCTTTCGCGGGAATTACAAGCTCAAACAGATTTTCCTTTCATAAAAAATCTTTGCGTTCTCTGCGTCTCTGCGGTGAATTTATCACTGCCCATTACCCGGAACGACAAGGTGCTTCATATCGATCAGCAGCCGTACCCGCAGGCGGCGGAAACTGTCCGCGTCGAGCATGTCGGGCAACAGCACCAGCCGGGCAGCGCGGCCGTCGTCGCGGCGGAAATGCAGGATCACGAGCCACGGCTGCATGAACACGAACGGGCGCAGCGTGGCACCGGTTTCCTGACCGGATTGCAGTGTCAGGCGCACGCGGTTGCCCTCCTCCCAGACCAGTGACGCGATCGACTCGGGATCGCGGCGCTGCACGTCGCGGCGACGGGCGCGAAGCCAGGACAATACCACGCCCAATGCGATCGCGATGACCGGCAGCAGCGGCAGTCCGCAGAACGGCAGCACCGCGAGCGCCGCCCCGTGACTCAGCGCGAGGAACCCGCCGAGTCGGCGCGAGACGCCGGGTTCAAGGCGCAGCGGTGTGGCGTATGTCCTGAACAATGGAGGCGACATCCTTGTCAGCCGGGACCATGCGGCCCATCAACCATTCGAACAGCACGGCGTCCGGATAGTCCAGCAGCCGTGCGAAGCTGCTCCGTTCCTGCGCGTCGAGCCGTTCGTAGCGGTGCTCCAGAAAACCGTTCAGCAGCACATCGAGTTCGCGCATGCCGCGCCGGCATTGCCAGGCCAGGCGGTTGCGGCTGTGCTGCGGGTCTTCCGTCATGACGGTGGTCATCGTCAGGTCGAGCGCTTCAGCATCAGTTCCTTGATGCGGCCGATGGCGCGTGTCGGGTTCAGTCCCTTGGGACAGACCTCCACGCAGTTCATGATGGTGTGGCAGCGGAACAGCTTGAAGGGGCCATCGAGGTCGGCGAGCCGCTCGTCCGTCGCCTGGTCGCGGCTGTCGGCCAGGAACCGCCAGGACTGCAGCAGCGCGGCCGGTCCCAGGAACTTGTCCGGGTTCCACCAGAATGACGGGCAGGATGTGGTGCAGCAGGCGCACAGGATGCATTCGTACAGGCCGTCCAGTTGTTCGCGCTCCGCGGGGCTCTGGCGGCGTTCGACCTCGGGTTCCGGAGCGTGGTTGACCAGGTAGGGCATGACGGCGCGGTACTGCCGGTAGAACGGCTCGAGATCAACGACGAGATCGCGGATGACCGGCACGCCAGGCAGGGGACGCACCTCGATCGGGGTCTTCAGTTCGGCGAGCGGAGTGACGCAGGCCAGCGCGTTACGCCCGTTGATGTTCATGCCGTCGGAGCCGCACACCCCCTCACCGCAGGAGCGCCGGAAGGTGAGGCTTTCGTCCTGCGCCTTGAGCAGCAGCAGGGCATCCAGCAGCATCATCCCCGGTTTGATGAGCGCGTCATCGAGATCCATGGCCTGCATGGACGGGGCCGTATCCTGTTCGGGATGGTAGCGGTAGATGGAAAATTTCATAAGTGTCAGTACACCCGTTCTTTGGGCGGAAAGGAGTCCACGGTCATCGGTCGGGTGCGCACCGGCTTGGAGTCGACGCTGCGGGACTCGCGGTGATACAGGCTGTGGCGCAGCCAGTGTATGTCGTCGCGCTGCGGGTAGTCGATGCGCGTGTGCGCCCCTCGGCTTTCCTGGCGCGCCAGGGCGGCGGCCACGGTCGCCAGCGCACAGTCCATGAGGTTTTCCAGTTCCATGGCCTCGATGCGCGCGGTGTTAAACAGGCGGCTGTGATCGCGCAGCCGCACATCCGCCATGCGCTCGGCGAGCGCGCTGACCTTGCGCAGACCATCGGCCAGCACCGCCTCGGTGCGAAACACCCCGCAGTCCGCTTCCATCACCTGCTGCAGCTCGCCGCGCAGGGCATCCACCGATTCGCCGTCGCCCTGCTGCTCCCAGCGCGCCAGCCGCGCCCGCGCGGCATCCAGTCCGTCTTCCGGAAATGGCCGGTGATAGCGGTTCTCCCGCAGGTAGTCGATGATGTGGTTGGCCGCCGCCCGGCCGAAGACGATAATGTCGAGCAGGGAGTTGCCGCCCAGGCGGTTGGCGCCGTGCACCGAGACACAGGCGCATTCACCGACGGCGTAGAGGCCGGGAACAGGTTCTTCGGGACCGTGTTTTTCCGGGACGACCACCTGGCCGTAACGGTTGGTCGGGATGCCGCCCATGGTGTAGTGCGCGGTCGGGGCCACGGGTATCGGGGCCTCCGCCGGATCGAAGCCGAGGAAAGTCCTGACCATGTCGCAGATGCCGGGCAGGCGTTTGTGAACGGTCTCCGCGCCGAGGTGATCGAGCTTCAGCAGCACATGGTCCTTGCGCGGTCCACAGCCGCGTCCTTCCCGGACCTCCGTGGCGATGGCGCGGCTCACCACGTCCCGGCTGGCGAGATCCAGCGCATGCGGGGCATAGCGTTCCATGAAGCGCTCGCCTTCGGCGTTGACCAGATAACCCCCCTCGCCGCGCACCGCCTCGGAGATCAGCATCCCCTTGCCGGCGATCCCGGTCGGATGGAACTGGAAGAACTCCATGTCCTGTAGCGGGATCCCGACCCGCAGGGCCATCGCCATGCCGTCACCGGTATTGATGAGCGCATTGGTATTGGTGCGGAAGATCTGCCCCACGCCGCCGGTGGCGATCAGCGTCGTCTTCGCCTCGATCAGCATCAGCTCCCCGCTGGCGATGTCCATCACCAGGGCGCCGAGCAGGCAACCTTCCGCATCGCGCACCAGATCGACGGCGAAGTACTCATCGAAGAAATGCGTTTTGGCGCGGATGTTCTGCTGGTAGAGCGAATGCAGGATGGCATGCCCGGTGCGGTCCGCCGCCGCGCAGGTGCGCGCCGCCTGCTCGCCGCCGAAGTTCATGCTCTGACCGCCGAACTGGCGCTGGTAGATGCGCCCGTCATCGAGGCGCGAGAACGGCACCCCGAAATGCTCCAGCTCGTAGACCGCCTGCGGGGCCGCGCGGCACATGTATTCGATGGCGTCCTGGTCGCCGAGGTAGTCGCTGCCTTTGACGGTGTCGAACATGTGCCAGTGCCAGTTGTCGGGGCGCACGTTGGCGAGCGCCGCGTTGACCCCGCCCTGGGCGGCTACCGTGTGCGAGCGGGTCGGAAACACCTTGGAGACCACCGCGACATGCGCCTCGGCACTGGCGAGTTGCAGTGCGGCGCGCAACCCGCCGCCGCCGGCGCCGATGATCAGGGTGTCGAATCTGCGGCGGGCGATATCCATGCGGCTATCCGGCGTTCAACAGCAGCAGACGCACGGCCCACAGACCGCTCGCAGCGAGCAGTGCACCGCTCAGTACAAGCAGCAGCAGGCGCAGGCCCAGCGCGTGAATGTAATCGAGGATGATGTCGCGCACACCGACCCAGCCGTGCAGCATCAGCGCAAGCACGAAGCCGGCGCTTGCAAGCGCCATGGCCGGGTGCGCGAGCCAGGCGCGCCACGCGTCATAGCCGTGACTTTCCCGGGTCAGGAAATGGGTGACGAGATACACCAGGAAGCCGGCCAGATACACCGCGCTGAAACGCTGGAGGAGCCAGCCGCGCAACGCATGGGTCTGCCGGCTCATACGATCCACCCGATGTAGGCCAGCACCAGCAGCAGCGCCAGCCCGTTGACCGCCCAGGCGGAGCGGCGCGCCGCTGTCCGCTCGACGCCCAGCCCGAGATCGATGAAGAGAAAGCGCAGGCCGGCGAACAGGTGATGAATCAGCGACCAGATGATGACGACCGAGGCCAGCCGCACCCAGCCGCATTGCAGCCACTCGCTCGCGTCGGCATAGCCCGCCGGATTGCGCAGTGACAGGTCCAGCCAGTAGACCAGCACCGGAAACGACAGAAACAGCAGCAGGCCCGAGATGCGATGGGCGATGGAGGTGACAGCGCCGACCGGAAAGCGGATCCGGAGAAGATTGAGGAAAACAGGCGCTGATCGCTGGTTTTGCATGGTCGGCATCGATGGTGGCTGCTTTTATACCACCGCCCCGCGGTGAACACCAGACACGGGGCGTTTGCCGGATGAAAGGCTGACAGGCCACGCGGGTTCAACTAGAATTTTCATTCATACCCGAAAAGGCCATATGATGAAAAACCTCTGGAAAAACTTTCTCGGCGACGATGTCGGTGCCGAATTCACGGATGACATCGCGGTTCATTACGGCAACCCGGAACGTGAACTGGAAATCGCCGTCACCGGACTGGTGTTCGCCGACCTGGGCCACCTGGGCGTGATCTCCGTTCACGGCAAGGACGCTGCCGAGTTCCTGCAGGGCCAGTTCAGTAATGATGTCAGGGAGGTGGATGAAAGCCACAGCCAGCTGAGCGCCTATTGCACGCCGAAGGGGCGCATCCTCGGCCTGTTCCGCCTGTTCCGGCGCGGCGACACCTATTACCTGCGTCTCCCGCTGGACGCCCTCGATGCCGTGCTGGATCGCCTGCGCCGCTATGTCCTGCGTGCCGAGGTTACCCTGGAAGATGCCACGGATAACTTTATCCGCATCGGCGCTACCGGCAAGAAGGCAGCGGAGGAGCTTGCCGCGGTCATCGGCAATCTGCCGGAACAGGAAGGCGCGGCGGTCCAGACGCAGGACCTGACGGTGCTGCGGGTACCCGGTGTCCATCCCCGCTTCGAAGTGTATGCGCTGTCATACAATGCCGCGCGGAGTGTCTGGGATACGCTGAACGTGCGCGGGGCACCGGTCGGCCTGCCCGCCTGGCAACTCACCGAGGTCCAGGCCGGTCTGCCGAATGTCTATGCGAGCACCACCGAGCAATTCCTGCCGCAGATGCTCAACCTCCAGCTCATCGACGGGGTAAATTTCCGCAAGGGCTGCTATCCCGGACAGGAAATCGTGGCGCGCACCCAGTACCTGGGCGCGCTGAAGCGAAGAATGTATGCCGGACGCATCGCGGCGGATACCCAGCCGTCGCCGGGTGATGCCCTGTATACCCCTGACAACAGCGTGCAGGCGGCCGGTCAGCTCGTCGATGCCCGGCCCCATCCCGACGGCGGCTATGCCGCGCTCGCCGTCATCCAGATCAGCGCGGCGGAAGCCGGCGATCTGCATCTCGGTTCCAGCGAGGGACCGGCATTCACCCTCGAGGCGCTGCCCTACTCCTTCGCCGATTAGCAAAAATAAAAAGGGGACAGACCCCGTTTTTAGGACTAAAAACGGGGTCTGTCCCCTTTTTACGGGTGGCTTTCGAGCCAGCGGGTGACCTCTCCCAGCAATGGCTTCTCCTCGCCGTCGAAAAAATGATCCGCCCCGGGCACCCTGAGCTGCTGATAGCCGGGATTGCCCGCGGCAGCCTTGCGACGGTCCGGCGCGGTCTTGATCACATTTTCATGGTCGTTCTCGCCGTAGATATCAAGGACAGGCAGCTTGATTTCCCGCAGGGACTGCAGCGGACCGACGTCGTACGGCACATCGTCATAGTCCGCGTTGGTGCCGACCAGCACCAGCGATATAATCGGGGCGCTGTCATGCGTCATGACAAAGTGCAGGGCATCGACGCCGCCGCGGCTGTGGGCGATGAGGGTGACCGGTGTCATGCCTTTGTCTTCCATCCAGGCGAGCGCGGTCTGAAGTCGGTCGCCGCCCTCGCGCAGCAGCGCCGCCCGACCCGTCGTATCGATCCCCTCCGGCGGCAGCGGCATCTGGATGGACAGGCTCTGCCAGCCTTTCTCCGACAGTCCGCTGCGCAGCGGCTGAATAACCTGAGGCCAGTCCGGGTGGGCGCCGATTCCGTGCACCAGTAACACCGTCCCCTTAGTGGATGCAGTTTCCGCCGGGGTATAAATCGCAAGAAAGCGCTGACCATCCGCCTCCAGCCAGACAGGTTCGCCGACGATGAGCTGGTCGGTGATCTGGTTGGCCCAGCGTTGCTCCTTGGCGGCATCGGATACGCTGGCTGCCTGTGAAACCGGGGCCAGCAGCAGCGGCAGGATCATAACGATGACAAATCGGGCTAATGCGGACATCACTATCTCTCCTTGTGTCAGCGGGTCAATTGCCCGCGCAGGTACTCGCCGTGTAATCGGGAACAGACCCTGATGGCACTTACCTTAAGCGCAATTCTGAACAGACCACAGTTTCGGACTTATAACGCGGTTTGTCCCCTATCCCCTCGCCGTTCCAGCGGAATTTCCATCCGGTATCCATGTTTATAGGGGCTGTCCGGGTTTCAGTCAATGACCGCCTGCGTCGACGAAACGTGGCAGTATCATGTATCGCCGGAACTCAATTACCGTAGAATGGTCTCATTCTGTATCCTGTCTTCACAATCAAGAGCGCAGCGCACATCATGATACGACCCCTATTGCTGGCGGGAGGAACCGGCGCCATTCTGGCGCTAATGGCGCTTATTCTGATCGCCGGAAACACCACTGAACCAGACCCGAAGGACGTGACTGCCATGAACGGTAAACCAGCCGAGACGACTTCAACTGCCGCCACGCAGGCCGGTTACCAGAAACCCGGCGATGAGGAGTTGCAGAAACGACTGACGCCGCTGCAATACGAGGTCACCCAGCAGGAAGGTACGGAACCGGCCTTCCGCAATGAATACTGGGATAACCACGAGGAGGGCATTTATGTCGACATCGTCTCGGGTGAGCCGCTGTTCAGTTCCCGTGACAAGTTCGAGTCCGGCACGGGCTGGCCAAGCTTCAGCCGGCCGATTTCAGAGACCTCTATCGTCGAACACACGGACAGGCGGTTTTTCATGAAACGGACCGAACTGCGCAGCAGCGGGGCGAATTCGCACCTCGGGCATGTATTCGACGACGGCCCGCAACCGACAGGTCTGCGCTATTGCATCAACTCTGCCTCGCTGCGTTTCATCCCCAGGCAGGACCTGGAGAAGGAAGGCTACGGCGAGTATCTCAAGCTGTTTGAGTAACCACCGGCAGGCGCCTCAGCGCAGCGCCTGCTCCGCCGCCTCGACGGTCTGTTCGATGAGCGTGGCGATGGTCATCGGACCGACGCCGCCGGGTACCGGTGTGTAAGCGGCGCAGCGGTCGATAACGGCGCTCAGCTCGATATCGCCCACACCCCCCGGGTGATAGCCGGCATCGACCACCACGGTGCCCTCGCGTATCCAGGCACCCTTGATGAATTCCGGACGTCCGACGGCGCCGATGACGATATCCGCCTCCGCGATGAGAGCGGGAAGGTTCCGGGTGCGCGAGTGACAGATGGTCACGGTGGCATCGGCGTTCAGCAGCATCATCGCCATCGGCTTGCCGAGGATGGGACTCCGGCCGACGACGACGGCGCGCCGGCCCGAGAGGGGAATGTCATAATGCGCCAGCAGCTTCATGATGCCGGCGGGTGTTGCCGACCCGTAAGCCCGTTCCCCCATCGCCATCCGCCCGAAGCCCAGCGTGGTGACGCCGTCCACGTCCTTTGCCAGCGCGATGGCGTCGAAGCAGCGGCGCTCGTCGATCTGTTTCGGCACCGGGTGTTGTAGCAGGATACCATGAACATCCGGGTTGGCGTTCAGTTCGTCAATGCTGACGAGCAGTTCTTCCGTGGTGGTAGCCTCGGGAAGATCGACGCGCAGGGAGTCCATGCCCACCCGTCGGCAGGCATTGCCTTTCATCTTGACGTAGGTCCCGGAAGCCGGATCGTTGCCGACGAGCAGCGTCGCGAGGATGGGCGTCCTGCCCTGCGCTGCCGTTTTGAGTTTCTCAACGCGTGCTGCGAGGTCGGCCTCCATCTGTTTCGAAAGCGATTTACCATCAAGCACTGTCGCTGACATGGGTGATTCCTCTGCAAGAAATAAACTCACCGCAAAGACGCAAAGGACACAAAGACATTTATTTGTTTTTTATTCATGAGCTTCTTTGCGAACTTTGCGTCTTTGCGGTGAAAATGGCGTTAACCGATACGCGCCAGGTCAGGTTAACCCCGGTGTGTATTTCAACATGACGGTCATATACGGTCATATAGAGTCAGATTGCGTCGCCGCCCTTCAGGATTTGCCGGCGTACACCGCGCGCGCCGCCTCGACCGCGACACCTGTCTTGATCGGCGCCTTCATGCCGGCGAGCACCGTATCGAGCGCGCCCAGGCAGAACAGCACATTGGTGCGGTTGCTGGCATAACCCATGAGGCCGATGCGCCAGATCCGACCGGCCATGGCGCCCAGCCCGGCGCCGATTTCGAGGTTGTATTCAGTGAGCAGCATGCCGCGCACCGCGGACTCATCCACGCCCGCAGGCACGGACACCGCATTCAGCTGCGGCAGGCGCTGGCCTTCCGGTACCACGAATTCCAGCCCCATGGCCTCGATGCCGGCCTTGAGCGCTTCGTGATTCTTCCGGTGACGCGCCCAGGAATTCTCGATGACTTCTTCGCTCAGGATCACCAGTGCCTCGTGCAGGGCATAGAGTGTGTTGACCGGCGCGGTGTGATGGTAGGTCCGCTTGCCACCTCCGCCCCAGTAACCCAGCACCAGATTGAGGTCCATGAACCAGCTTTGCACGCGCTGTTTGCGCGTGGTGATGACATCGAGTGCACGCTGGTTGAAGGTGACCGGGGACAGGCCGGGCACGCAGGACAGGCATTTCTGGGAACCGGAATACACCGCGTCCAATCCCCAGTCATCGACCCTGAGCGGCGAACCGGCGAGCGAAGTGACCGTGTCCACGATGGTCAGGCAGTCATGGCGACGGGCGATTTCCGCCAGCGTTTTCGCATCGGAAATGGCGCCGGTCGAGGTCTCGGCATGCACGAAGGCCAGAACCCGCACGTCCGGGTTGGCCTTGAGCACGGCCTCCACCTTGTCAGGGTCCACGGCCCTGCCCCAGGCATCCTCGACCGTGATGGCGGTACCGCCGCAGCGTTCGACATTTTCCTTCATGCGCCCGCCGAAGACGCCGTTCACGCAGACCACCACCTTGTCGCCCGGCTGCACCAGATTGACGAAGCAGGTCTCCATGCCCGCCGATCCCGGCGCCGACACCGGCATGGTCAGCGGGTTGCCGGTCTGGAAGGCGTAGCGCAGCAGTTCCTTGATCTCCTCCATCATGGTGACGAAGGCCGGGTCGAGATGGCCGATGGTCGGGCGCGACATCGCCTCGAGAATGCGCGGATTGACATCGGAGGGACCCGGCCCCATCAGGGTACGCAACGGGGGATGAAAGGACGTGATGCTCATGGTTGCCTCGGGTTCCGGAAGGTCAGGATGATCGTCAACTGAACGTGGCGCAGTTTATCACGTCGCACGCGGCCCGCCCTACCCTGCGCGCCGGCGAATGCCGGTCGGTAGACGCCGGATTTTCCATTGACGGGTCAATCACTGTGCGGCTTGCCGGGCGGCGGTATCCGACGGGTAGAGGAAGCAACGCACCCGGTGATCACCGTCGCCGGATTCCCCGGGGTAACGTTCCCGACAGGCCGGCATGACGGCGGGGCAGCGCGGATGAAAATGGCAACCCCGTGGCGGATCGGCCGGAGACGGCAGTTCCCCTTCGAGGCGGATCACCCGACGTTCGCTGTCGGCCTCGATCCTCGGCACCACAGACAGCAGTGCCTGCGTATAGGGGTGCAGCGGGCGCTCCAGCACCTCGGCGACCGGCCCCTCCTCGACGATGCGCCCCAGATACATCACCGCCACCCGGTCGGCGAGATAGGCCACCACCGACAGGTTGTGCGTGATGAACAGGTAGGACAGGCCGAGCCGGTTCTGCAGGTGCTTCAGCAGGTTCAGGATCTGCGCCTGCACCGAGACATCGAGCGCGCTGGTGGGCTCGTCGCAGATCACGAGACGCGGATCGACCGCCAGCGCACGGGCGATGCAGATGCGCTGGCGCTGCCCACCGGAGAATTCATGCGGATAGCGCTGCACCTGCTCCGCCGTCAGACCCACCTGAGCGAACAGTTCCGCCACGCGCCGGCGACGCTCCGCCCGTGAACCGCCGATGCCCTGGACGATCATGCCCTCCTCCACGATATCGCCCACCCGCATGCGGGGATTCATGGAGGAATACGGGTCCTGAAAAATGAACTGGAAATCGCGGCGGCGTCGACGCAGCCGTTCACCCCTCAAACGCGTCAATTCGATGTCATCGAAGCGGACGCTGCCCGCCGTGGGACGCAGCAACTGGAGAATGGCCTTGCCCACCGTGGTCTTGCCGCAGCCCGACTCGCCCACCAGGGCCAGGGTGCGTCCCTGCGGAATGGCAAGCGAGACGCCATCCACCGCATGGACGTGACCGACGACGCGCCTGAATACGCCCCGATGGATAGGAAAGTGCAGTTTCAGATCGCGCACTTCGAGCAGCGTGCCGCCGGCCGCCTCGGCGACGTCGACATGCCGTGTTGGCGAGCGCTCCAGGGCGACTGCCGCAGGGACCTGCACCGAGGGGTCCATGAGGTGGCAGCGCACGTGATGGCGTTCGCTTCCCAGATTCCAGGAGGGGACGTGGCTGCGGCAGTGATCCCAGACGCGGTCGCAGCGGTCGGCAAAACGGCAGCCGCAGAATTCGCGGTTGAGCTGCGGCACGAATCCCGGGATGGTCGACAGGGCATGATCGCGCTTGCCGACATCCGGCAGCGACTCGAACAACCGCCGGCTGTAGGGATGCCGCGCCCCGGCATAGAAGCGGTTGCGTGTCGCCTCCTCCACCAGTTGGCCGGCATACATCACGGCGACGCGCTCGGCCATGCCCGCCACGATGCCGAGATCATGGCTGATCAGCAGGATAGCCATGTGGGTATCGCGTTGCAGTCGCTGCAGCAGTTCCAGCACCTGTGCCTGGATGGTCACATCGAGTGCGGTGGTCGGCTCGTCGGCGATCAGCAGATCGGGTTCCCCGGCCAGCGCAATGGCGATCATGACGCGCTGCTTCATGCCCCCGGAGAGCTGGTGCGGATACTCCGCCTGGCGGCGTTTGACATCCGGTATCCCCACGGCATCGAGCAGCTCCAGTACCCGCTCGCGAGCGGCGCGACCCTTCTTGCCATGGTGCTGGCGCAACGATTCGCCGATCTGGTCACCGATGGTCAGCACCGGGTTGAGCGAGGTCATGGGCTCCTGGAAGATCATGGCGATGCGCCGTCCGCGCACGCGGCGCATCTCGACTTCCGGCAGCGCGGTCAGGTCCTCGCCGTCGAGATACACCTGCCCGCCGGTGATGCGCCCGGCCGGCTGCGGCAGCAGCCGCAGCATGGCCAGCGCGGTCATCGATTTGCCGCAGCCGGACTCACCCAGCAGCGCAAAGGTCTCGCCCCGGTTGATCTCGAAGCTGACGCCATCGACGGGACGTACCGCGCCCTCGCCGCTGCCGAGGCGCACCGTGAGATTTTCCAGTCTGATCAATGGCTGCGACATGGTGCAGGCATCCGCGTTGATATATTCACCGCAGAGACGCAGAGGACGCGGAGAACATCGAAATCATAATAACTTCACAAACCTTATACGCACGGTTGCACCTGAAAGCGGAACTTTTGTTTGACAATATGTTCACTCTGCATCCTCTGTGTCTCTGCGGTGAAACAATCTTTCAGCGCTCGTGCAGGCGCGGGTCGAAGGCATCGCGCACGGCATCCGAGAACAGGTTCGCCGCCAGCACCAGGGCGAACATGAGCAGAAAGGCCGAGAGCAGTGACCACCACACCACGGGCTCGCGCGCCATCTCCAGTCGGGCGCTGTTGATCATGTTGCCCCAGCTGTTCATGGTGGGATCGACGCCCACGCCCACGTAGGAAAGCACCGCCTCGGCAAGCACCAGGCCGCTGAAGTCCAGCACCACCGTGATCAGCACGACATGCATGACATTCGGCAGGATGTGCTGCGAGACGATCCTGGCGTGCGATGCCCCGTAGCTCACGGCCGCCTGGATGTATTCCGATTCACGCAGCTTGAGCGCCTCGCCCCGCAGCAGCCGGCACAGGCCGGTCCAGCTGGTGATGCCGAGGATGATACACAGAAACAGCAGGCGGATATCGGCCCGTTCCACGGTCGTTTCGAACTGTTCGGGATGGTTGGCGATATAGACCTGGAGCATCAGGATGGCCGCGGCGATCAGCAGTACATGGGGGATGGAGTTGAGCGTGGTGTAGAGGTACTGGATCACGTCATCGATCCAGCCGCGCGCGTAGCCGGCCATGATACCCATGAGGATGGCGAACGGCAGCATGATCAGTGTGGTCAGGGTGCCGATCACCAGCCCGGTGCGAATGCTTTTCAGGCTCTGGTAGAATACGTCCTGTCCGACCTTGTCGGTGCCGAATACATGATAGGCAGCGGCAAAGTTTACGGCCAGGAAAAACAGCAGCAGCAGCACGCTGACGGTGATCCAGATAACCACACAGGGCGGTGCGCGATGGCCCGGCAGACTCTCGCGCAGGACCTCACGCAGCGGCCGCTGGCAGCGGTGCGCCTGCCGCCGTGCCATCCACGCGAGCAGCAGCGAACTCACCAGCGCGGTTTCCAGCAATGCCGTGGCGGCGCGGCGCAGCACATCCGGGCGGAAATCGCATTCGGGATCGCGCAGCCGGCGGCCGCCATATTCGAGGCGCGGGTATTCCCGGGTCTGAACCCCGTTGGCCTGCTGGACGGCTTCCCTGGTATACAGACGGGTCGCCATCGGCGCCGAGTAGGTTTTCTCGGTCTGAGTACGCACCGGACCAAGCAGGTAGTCCAGCACGCTCAGCACCTCGACGGCGTAATGCACCTCCCCGCCCCCGCCGTTGTCCCGCAGCGGCAACCGGTAGTGCAGCGAATCCAGCAGGCCGATCAGGACGTAGGCCAGCAGGATCACGGCCGAGGCTGATGCCAGCCTGCGGGAGAATACCAGCCGCCAGGGTGCACGCAGGTGCGGCTGCCGGCGCGCGTAGAAGATAATGACCAGCACCACGACGACCAGAAGATAGAGCAGCGCATCCGTCCAGAGCACGACCGGGCGGATCATGACAGCCGCACCCGCGGGTCGACCACGGTATAGGCGAGGTCTACCAGGATCAGCCCGATGATGTAGAGCACCGAACCGAGGAATACCATGGCGCGCACGATGGCGAAATCCTGGCGATTGATGGCGTCGATGGTGTAGCTGCCGAGACCCGGGATGGCGAAGAACGATTCCAGCAGCAGGCTGCCCAAAAACAGCAGGGGCAGGACGGCGACCACACCGGTCACGATCGGCACCAGCGCATTGCGCAGCACATGGCGGAACAGCACGCGCGCCTCGTTCAGCCCCTTGGCGCGGGCGGTGCGCACGAAATCCTTGCCGGCCTCTTCCAGGAAGAAGGAACGGTACAGGCGAGACCCGGTGCCGATGCCGCTGGCCACCCCGATGATCACCGGCAGCACCAGGAACTTGATGGCGTTCAGGCCGGTGTCATAGCCCGAGATCGGCATCAGCCGCAACAGCTTGCCCAGCAGGAACTGGCCGCCGATGATGTAGAACATGGCCGAGACGGACATCAGGATGACGCACAGGACCACGCCGGAGACATCAACATAGGTGCCCCGGAAAAAGGCCATGAGCAGGGCGAAGGTGATCTCGATGAGCAGTCCCACCAGCAGCATCGGGATGGCGATCGCGAGGCTGGGCCACATGCGCTGGCGGATGTCGCGGCCGATGTCGCGGTCATCATCCGAGCGGCCGAAATCGAAGGCGAACAGACGCAGCGATTTCTCGAAGAAAATGGTATCGCTCAGTCTGCCGGCGGCGTTCGCGTCCGCATTGTAGAGCAGCGGTTTGTCGTAGCCGCGCTCCGTCTTCCACTTCTCGATGGCCTCGGGTGTGACGCGCTTGACGCCGAGGTGCAGGCGCGCCATGTCGTCCGGTGAGTTGACCACGAAGAACAGGTAAAAGGTGAGCAGGTTCACCCCGATCAGGATCGGGATGGCGTAGGCGAGACGTCTGACGAGATAGGCCAACATCAGCGTTCGGACTGCCGGGCCGGCCGGCGCTCACGGCACCGGTAACTGATGAAGGCCGGCAGCACGACCATCAGGATCAAAACCACAAACACGATGATCGGCCACAGTACGGGGCGGTTCCACTCGGCCTGCAGGACGGCGCGCCGTGCGGGATCGATGCGGCGGTACTTGAGGGCGTTGTTCGCCATCAGGTTGGGAGTGAAATTCCGGTACCAGCTATGGATCAGGCTGAACTGCTTGGGATGGAAACCCCACAACCATGGCGCATCCTGGTTCAGAATGGTCACCATGCGATCGATGATGGTCTGGCGCTCGGGGCCATTTTCCATGGTCTTCATACGCTCGAACAGGCGGTCGAACTCCGCATTCTGATAGTTGGAAGCGTTCTCGCCGCCGTGTTCGACCTTGCCGTTGGGTCCGTATAGCAGGAACAGGAAGTTCTCCGGGTCAGGGTAATCGGCATTCCAGCCCCACTGGTAGATCTGCGCCGCACCCTTGAGCATCTTTTCCTGGAAGCGGTTGTAATCGGTGCCGCGAATCACGAGCTGTATGTCCAGTTTCGCAAACTGCTTGTGCATCCAGTCGAGCCGCGCCTTGTCATCGGGTCCGGTGGCCGTGGTATCGAAATAGAGCACCAGCGGCTTGCCGGTCCTGATGTCGCGGCCCTCGGGATAACCGGCCTCGGCCAGCAGTCGGCGCGCGACCTCGATGGGTTTCCGCCGCGGACCTTCAGGGGTCAGATCGTAGACCTCGGTGTCGACACCGGCATCGCCTTCCACGAAACCGAAGATCCCGGGTGGAATGGGACTCTGCGCGGGTATGCCCCGTCCGTTGAGGAAAATGGAAATGTATTCCTCGAAATCGACGGCGATGGCGATGGCCTGACGCAGCTTGCGTGCCTGTTCGGAATAGCCGCCGACCACGGGATCCAGCATGTTGAAGCCGGTATAATAGATCGAGGCGGCAACGGCGGTTTGCAGTCCGATGCCCTGTTTGCGCATCGCCTCGGTCAGTGACACCTCGCCGCCGGCGCCGACACTGATGGCCTGATCGAAACTGTCCGAGCTGATACCGGAGGTGTCGTAATAGCCCTGCAGGAACTTGTTCCAGTAGGGTATGTCTTCCTTCTCCAGACTGAAGATCGCCCGGTCGATGAACGGCAGCGGCTTGCCGGCATCATCGAGCAGGCCCTGCTCCCGGTCGCCGGACGCGCCCTCGGTCGGGTAGGTTTCTCCATGGAAATTCGGGTTTCTGACCAGCACCATCCGGCGGTTGGGGTTGTTGACCGTCAGCATGTACGGTCCGGTGCCGACCGGGTACCAGTCCAGGGTGATATTGCGCTGCTTCAGGCCCGGCTGACTGTAGAGGCGATCCACCTCCCAGGGAACCGGGGCGAAGAACGGCATCGCCAGCCAGTAGAGCAGTTGCGGATATTTGCCGTGCAGCGTGATGCGGTAGGTATAGCGGTCGAGGGCGCGAGCACCCTCCAGCGGGTAGTCGCGCAGATCCAGGTACGTGTCCCCGTCGGGCAGTGACTCGGCGGCCGCCTGCAGCGTTTTTGCGTAGTCGCCCAATCCGACGATGTAATCGCTCATCAGTCCCAGGATCGGCGAGTGCAGGTGAGGATGCGCAAGGCGCTTGATCTGGTAGACATAGTCCTCGGCCACCAGTTCCCGCGTGCCGCTTTCCGTGAAGTCACCGAGCGAGTCGATACCTTCAAGCTCACGCGCACCGAGCGTCTGGTAACGGTACGTGCCGTCCCCGTTCCGCGCGAAGGCCGGATGCGGCTGGTAGTCAATACCCGGCCGGATGTGGATGTCATAGACGCTGTAGGCAATGTCATCGCCCGCGGCATCATCCGGCAGCCGTTTGCCGTCCGCATCGAGGTAATACGGCTGCGGGACCTCACTGGCCGTCAGCGGGATCAGCTGATAGGGACGCTTCAGGTAATGGTATTGCAGCGGTGGCTCGTAGATCTGTCCGGTGAACACGATTTCGTTCGAACTGTAGGACTGCGCCGGGTCGAGATGATTGGGCCGCTCCTGAAAGGAGGCGAAGAAAATGTTCTCGCGGGCCTGGGCCGCGGGATAGGGGCGGTTCCAGGGTTCGCCTCCGCAAGCCGAGACCAGCAGCGCCAGCGCCACGGCGAGGCAAACCGCCCTGCCTGGCAGACTGATGCGCATCCTGCCACCTGCCCGGTTCCGCGGCATCGTATGCCCTGCGGGGCGTAAGCGGGCTGATCGACCGGGGGTGCGAATTGCATGGAAGGGATCACTCGGCATGAGCACTGATTATATCGGCCTGCGCGGCGGTAGTCCTGTCCCGATGCGTCCGATCGAGACTTCCCGTGAACGGTGTTTTCCGGTACCGTAGCGTGCTCGTAGTATCCGGATCATCCGTGAGAGTCTCGGCGGATGAGGTCCTGTCCAGACAGCATATTTTAGGAAACGTTATGGGATTCTTGAACGGCAAACGCGCCCTGATCGTCGGCCTCGCCAGCAACCGCTCCATCGCCTGGGGCATCGCACAGGCCATGCACCGGGAGGGCGCCATCCTCGCCTTTACCTACCAGAACGACAAGCTCGCCGGCCGGGTCGAAAAGATGGCGGCCGAATGCAACTCCACCCTCTGTATACCCTGCGACGTCGGCAGTGATGATGAAATTGCCGGTGCTTTCCAGACGCTCGGCGAGCATTGGGACGGTCTGGACATCATCGTTCACTCGGTCGCGTACGCGCCGGCCGATCAGCTCGACGGCGACTATCTCGATTGCGTCACGCGCGAAGGGTTCCGTGTCGCGCACGACATCAGTTCCTACAGCTTCGCCGCCCTGGCGAAGGCGGGACGCCCGATGATGCAGGGCCGCAACGCCGCCCTGCTGACGTTGAGCTACCTGGGGGCGGTGCAGAGCGTCCCCAACTACAATGTCATGGGCCTGGCGAAGGCGAGTCTTGAAGCCAATGTGCGCTATCTGGCGCAGAGCCTCGGGCCGCAGGGCATTCGCGTCAACGCCATATCCGCCGGTCCGATACGCACGCTCGCGGCCTCCGGGATCAGCAATTTCCGCAAGATGCTGGACCAGTTTGCCGGCACGGCGCCGTTGCGCCGCAACGTCACCATCGATGATGTCGGGAACGCGGCCGCCTTTCTGTGCTCGGACCTGGCCGCCGGCATCACCGGTGAAATCACCTACGTGGACGGCGGCTACAATACCGTGGGTATGAGCACACTCGAGTAGCCGGTAACCATCCTTAAACACCGTTTTTACAGCAGGCAAGCAAAGTACGCAGAGGTATTTAACTTTTTGATGAGGAAATTCTCTGCGTACTTTGCTTCTCTGCGGTGAGTATGTTTGTGGACGGGCTCTGGGTGCCGGAAGATTTCTGCAGTATACCGGTCTCCCCCTCGCTGCGACCGATCAGCACCGCGCCGCAGGAATCGCTGAATATATTCACGCTGGTGCGGCACATATCCAGCACCCGGTCTACCGCCAGGATCAGCCCGACGCCCTCGACCGGCAATCCCACGGAGGTGAGTATGATGGTGATCGCAACCAGGCTTGCGGCCGGGATGCCGGCCACACCGATGGAGGTCAGCAGGGCGAGCAGCACCACGGTGAACTGCTCGGCGAAGCCGAGATTGACGCCGTAGGCCTGCGCAATGAACATGGCGGCAACACATTCGTAGAGCGCCGTGCCGTCCATGTTGACGGTTGCGCCCAGCGGCAGCACGAAACTGGTCGTCTGGTTCGAGACACCGGCGCGATTCTCCACGCAATCCATGGTAACCGGCAAGGTTGCAGAAGAAGACGCCGTCGAGAATGCCGTCAGCAGTGCCGGGGCCATCGCCTGATAATGGCGCAGCGGGTTAACACGGCCGATCAGCAGCAACAACAGCGGCAGCGTCACGAGGAAATGAAATGCAAGCGCGGCAAGCACCGTCAGGAAGAAGGTGAGCAGCGGGGCGAAGGCGGCAAATCCGGTGGACGCCACGACCCCTGCGACCAGGGCAAACACCCCGATGGGCGCGAACCGCATGACCCACTCGGTAATCTGCATCATGACGGCAAACAGGCCCTGCCAGAATTCCTTTTGTGTCTTTGCCCCCGGGCCGTCGATGCGGGTCATGAAGTAGCCGTACAACAGCCCGAAGAAGATCAGGCCGAGCATCTGTCCCTGCGCGGCAGCGGCCACGATATTGGCCGGAACCATCCGCAGAAAAATGCCGGCGATGTCGCCGATCCCGTGTCCTGCCACCCGCGCGGCCACCTCCTTCCCGTCATGGTTCAGCGCAAGCAGATCTTTCGCGGGCATCCCGTCGACGATACCCGGGGCAATGACGTTCACCAGCGTCAGGCCGGCGAGTACCGCGAGCAGGGTGGTCATCATATAGTACAGCAGGGTCTTGCCGCCGAGTCGTCCCATGACACCGCCGTCCCCCATGGCTGCGACCCCGGAGATGATGGAGGAAAGTATGAGGGGAACGATGAGCATCTTCAGCGCCTGCAGGAACAGACTGCCGAGGAAGGTGTAAATGGACTGGACATGCAGCCCGAACAGGCTGCCGTCCGTACCGGTGAGCCGGCCGGCAATCACGGCCAGCACGAGCGCAATCAGTATCTGCCAGTGCAGTTTGAGTTTGATTGATCCGCTCCTCGGTGTCGGCCTCAGTTCGACTGCTCAGGGATGATGATCTCCGCGTGGTTTTTCAACTCATCGGTGAAAGCGTTCACTTCGGCGCCACCGATGATCCGGTCGAGTTCCTGCCTGACCTTCAGTTGATCGTCCTGGGACAGGCTGGAAAAATCGCCGTCCTTGACTTCATCCAGCACCAAGAGAACATAGTCGCCGGAGTCGAGGGAAAAACCGGTGGTGGACCGACCCTTGTCTGCCGCTGGAGGCAGCATGAAGGCCTCGGTAACGATGCGGGGTGCCGGATCCGTGGCATTGCGGCCGATCAGGCCCGTTGTTTTGACCTTCAACTGCTGCGCGCTGGCAATGTCGGCCAATGGTGTACCCGACCTCAATTCCTTCAGCAGGGAATCCCCGCGGGTTCTGGCCAGTTCGCGGGCCTTCGCATCGCGCACTTCAGCCGTAACCTTGTCTTTCACACTCTCGAGCAGCTGTTTTTCCGCAGGCTGGTGCTCAAGAATGCGCAGCACCACCAGATGATTGTTACCAAGTTCAACCGGTTCGCTGTTGTTGCCGGCTTCGAGGACATCCTCCTGGAACGCGGCATCCACCACCGTTTCATTCTGCCCGATGCCCGGGCCGCCTTCCTTCGTCAGCCAGTCGCTGGTCTTTATCTCAAGTCCGAGGGCATTGGCTGCACCCTGGAGCGAATCCGGCTGTTCGAAAGTCAAGTTGGCCAGTGTCTCGGCCCTGTCGGAAAAAAGATCACCGCGCTCCTTTACCTGATATTCCTTGACGAGTTCATCCCGTACTTCATCAAACGGTTTGGTGTGCTGCGGTTTGATATCGGTTACCTCGATGATATGGAAACCGAAGGGTGATTTGACAATCCCGCTGCGCCCGCCCTTCTTCAGCGCGAATGCCGCCGTCTCGAACTCCTGTGTCATCACCCCCCGGCTGAAAAAGCCCAGGTCTCCACCCTTGCTCGCGGATCCCGGGTCATCCGATGATTCCTTTGCCAGTTCCTCAAAGGCTTCCCCTTTCTCCAGACGGGCGAGAAGGGATTCGGCCTTTTCGCGCGCCATGCGTTCGGCGTCTTCACCCGCATCAGGCGAGACACTGACGAGGATATGCCGTGCCTGGCGTTCTTCCGGAGTCACATAGCGATCCGAGTGTTCATCGTAGAGCGCGTGCAACGCCTGATCGTCAGGCACGTCGGAAACCTGCAGTTCGTCGGCCTTCAATTCCAGGTACTGGATTTTTACGTGTTCGGGTGACATGAAATCGCTGGAGTTTTCTGTATAGTACGTTTCGATATCGCTGTCGCTGACTTTCACTTCGGCGGCCGATTGCTGCAGCGGCAGTTCGAGGTAACTGAAACGGCGCTGCTGCGTCTGCAGCCGGTAAATTCTCTCCAGGTCCTGCCGCGATACGCCGACCGTCAGCGCGATCCCGTTCGTGACCTGGTTAACCATGAGTTCGCGCGACAGGCGCCACTCGAACTCCGCCGGAGCCATACCCTGCAGCTGCAGTACCTGCCGGTATTTCTCGACGGAGAATGTTCCATCTTCGCCATTGAAAGCCGGTACTGCATTAATCTGTGCGGCGACCAGTTGTTTACTGACGGCATAACCGTCGTCGCCCGCTTCCTGCAGGATCAGCTGCTCGCGGATGAGTTGCTGCAGCGCGCTCTTCTTCAGGGCATCCTCGTCGATCATGGCCGGGTTGTACGCTTCGCCCATCATCCTCTGCATGCGGCTACGCATCTGCTGGTAGGCGCGCTGGTATTCAGGGATGGTAATCTCGACGCCGTTCACATCCGCTGCGTAGATTTTTGCATTACTGGTGAAATATGAATTCAGGCCGAAGAAGGCGAATGCAATAAAGAGGAGGCCCAGAAGGAGCCAGCCCACGAAGCCCATAACGCGGTCTCGGATTGCCATTAACATAGATCAGTCTCTCGGAACGGTTACCGAATGATTATCAACAGCCACTAAAAAGAAAAGGGCACCAGTGCCTGGCGCCCTTTCAGTTTACCTATTGGCGGAGTGGACGGGACTCGAACCCGCGACCCCCGGCGTGACAGGCCGGTATTCTAACCAGCTGAACTACCACTCCATGTCCATGGTGGGTGCTGAGGGAATCGAACCCCCGACATTCGCCTTGTAAGGGCGACGCTCTCCCAGCTGAGCTAAGCACCCGAAGGCGCGCTAGTTTACGGCATCCTTCAAGGCTTTTCCAGCCTTGAATCCAGGCGTTTTCGATGCCTTGATGTTGATTGTTTCCCCAGTCTGGGGATTGCGTCCGGTACGGGCCGCGCGTTCCCTGACCGAGAAGGTGCCGAATCCTACAATCGCAACCTGGTCCCCCTGGCTTAGCGCATTGCTGATGCTGTCAAGCACGGCATCGGTTGCACGTGTGGCGTCCGCCTTGGACAAATCCGCTCCGCTGGCAACGGCTTCTATCAATTCAGATTTATTCATATCTTGATCCTCAAGAATTACTTTTATATTTACAAGAAAGATTAATCAGTCATGCACGCTGGTTATCAGTCCATGAAATACCCGGATATACAGGAGCGCGTATTAAAGCATAGATGAGCGATATGAAAAACCCGCCGGGCTGAAAGTCCGGCGGGTTATTGCATCAGTCCCGGAGATTAATGCGCCCGAATGGGTTTATGCTTGCCGGCTACCTTTTCCTTTTCCTTCTCCTTGACTTCCTTGCGTTCCTCTTCCTTGGCGCCCTCTTCCGTCAACGGCAACGGTTGATGCTGCAAGGCTACCTGCAGAACCTCATCGATCCACTTCACCGGGAGTATGTCCAGCTTGTCCTTGACATTCTTGGGTATGTCGGCGAGATCCTTGCGGTTCTCTTCCGGAATCAGAACAGTGGTGATACCCCCGCGATGCGCGGCCAGCAACTTCTCCTTCAAACCCCCGATCGGCAGCACCTCGCCACGCAATGTGATCTCGCCGGTCATG
>JBAVKA010000256.1:0-7740 GCA_049688075.1 Gammaproteobacteria bacterium | reverse complement strand
ACATCGTCGCCCGGTAACAGGTTGCCAGCGATGAAGGCGGCGCGCTCGCGGAACGGCGGCGTCTGGAAATCGGCAACCGAGAGGCTCTCGCCGGCTTGCAGCCAGTCGTGCGACTCGATTTGCGCTTCGATGGCCAGATAGCGTTCGAGATCGCGGTCCAGTTTCCCGGTGCCTTTGATCTGCGGATAGCGGTTCTTAAAGTCCGCCAGCACCGCACCCAGGTCCCCTGCCCTGTCCTCCTGGAGCTTCTCATCCAGCGTCTGGCGCAGCCGGTCGATAGCCGCGAACTCCAGGTCCTTGTGGCTTTGCAGTGTGCGCTGATGACTGAAAGCCTGCGAACGCAACTCGGCAAACTCGGGAACCTCGCGTACGATGGTGCCGAACGAGCGATGATGGGCATTTGGGTCGGTTTCCCACCAGCCCAGCAAGGCCTTGACCTTGCCCTCCTGTTCGAACATAACGATCGGCGCGTCCGGCCCGCCCCGCTCGGTAATAAACTGTTCCATATCGGTGACCCACTGCATGCTATCGATCAGCGGTTCAACGGAGTCATTGTTCGTGCTCCAGCGCCTGGCGTCTTCCAGCTTGTCCCGCGCAGTGGCGAAATCCCCGCTCATCACGAGCCGTGTCCAGTCAGGAGCCGTTGCCTTCAGCAAGGCTTCGGTCGACAGCTCACCGACATCCCGGTCATCGCGGTGCGTTTCCAGATAGGCGTTCGCCGCCACGGCGGCCTGCTGGTACTCGCCCGCTTCGATCAGCGCACCGATATTTCGCTGCGTTGACGTGGTCATATACACAATGGTTGCGATCCCTGCCACGGTGACAAGCAGCACGCCGGCGGGCCACAGGCGGCGCGGCCGCTTTGGCGCATCCTCTGCCAGTGCGCTGCGAACTTCGCGCACGGAGGATCGTATGCGGTCAAACGGCGCCAACCAGCCGCGGGCCGGGCCGCTTGCCGCCGCATCGGCGTCCGATTCCTCACCCTTGGCCGGTAACGGCGCGGCAGCCGGATCACCATCCGCGCCGGCGTCGTCGATGCAGAAAATATCCAGGAATGAGTTGGCCGAAGTGACGAACGTTGTCCGGGTAACATCCTCGATACCCGTTACCTGGGTTGCCACATGAGTCGGGTCCAGTCCCTGCGACGGCGCTTCGGTATCCTCGTATACCAGTTCAACACGATACACGAAACACTCACCGCCCAGGGCGATGACATCGCCGTTGACAAGCAGGTGTGCATGTTCCTCGAGGCGGGCGCCGGAGACGTAGGTGCCGTTGGTGCTTCCCAGATCCTCGATGTACAGTCTGTCATTACGCAGGAAGATATGCGCGTGACGACGCGAGAGATACTTGATCTGATCGGGCAACCGCTCGGCGTATCGAGCGAACACCTCACTCTTCTTGTTCACCAGGAAGGGGAACTGGCTGATGACGACCGGTTCAAGCGCGTATTCGGGGTGTTCCGGCTTCAGCACCAGCATGACCGGCACTGCCCCGCTTTGCTGCGACACCTGCTTGGCGGCCGCGCCGAGAATCTCTATCTGGTAACACAGCCCCGCAAAACAGACTTCGGCGCCGGGCTGCAGTTTGACCGGTATTTTATCGACAGCCCGTCCGTTCACCGTCGTGCCGTTGAGGCTGCCGAGATCGGCGAGGTAAACCACACCATCCTGCTCGAAAATGCGCGCATGCCGCCGCGACAGCCGGGTTACCAGGCGTGGATCATAGCCGACGAACGGCTCCTCATGCCGGCCGATGGCAAACAGCGTGTCGTTGACGATGATCTCATCCAGCCCGGGCTGGGAGATTGGCTTAAGAATGAGTTGCATCCCGGCTTATACGGTTTGTTATTTGGACGTCTGCCCGACCACTTCTTGCGGCCAGCCACCTCCCAGCGCCTTGTATAGTATGATGGTGTCGCTCAGGATCTGCCAGTGGTTGGCCAGCATTTCCTGTTCTGCGGACAGCAGCGTACGTTCGACCTCGAACACCTCGAGCTGCGATACCAGCCCTTCCTCCATCTGCGCATGAATCTGCTCGGAGACTGTCGCCAGCTTCTCGCGCCGGCTCTCCAGTTCCTGCTTCTGCGCTTTGTGGGCCGAGAGGTTAGTGAGCGCGTTCTCGACCTCTTCAAAGGCGGTGAACACGGAGCGGCGGTATTCCTCTTCCGCTACTTTGCTTTGCGCGGCGCTCACCTTGATCTGCGCCTGGACGTTCGGATCGAACACCGGGAAAGACAACAGCGACGACAGTCCGAGTGTCGTCGTCGACGTGATATCGCTCAGCGAAAAGGCGGCCATGCCCGCTTTGCCACTCAGGCTGATCGTGGGCAGCCTTGCCAGTTTTGCCTGCCCTTCGAGATCGACCGCGCGCAGTACCCGGTACTCGGCGGCGATAATGTCAGGCCGGCGGGTCAACAGATCGGAAGGCAGGCCGGCCGGTACGGCCATAGGTGTCACGGAGCTTCGCAGCGGCGCTTTCGGCACCCGCAGGGTGTCCGCGGGCATACCCAACAGGGTCGCCAGGCTGTTCTCGGTAAGCTTTCTCTGCCGCTGCAGGTCCAGCAAGCCGTTCTGCAGGTTATTGATTTCCGCCTGCTGCTGCAACACCTGGGTTTCCGGGACCAGTCCCTCGCCCAGCATACCCTGGTAGATATCCAGTATCTGCCGGTTGCTGGCAATCGTGCGCTGCTGCTGGTCGATCTGTTCATCAAACTGGCGAATCTGGAAATAGGCTGTACCGACTTCCGACACCAGAGTGAGATAACCGGCACGCCAGTCGGCCTCGGATGCCTTGAACTCGGCTTCCTGCGCCTCGACACCCTTGCGCACTTTTCCCCAGATGTCGAGTTCCCAGCTGGCTTCGACGCCGGTGCTGTACTTGGTCGTCTTCTGACTGCCACTGATCTTGGAGGTATCCGTACCCCCGCCGGCACTCACGGTAGGTAGTCCTCCTGCGCTCGCCTGGTCGATGCCGGCCTTTGCCACACCCGTACGGGCGGCGAGAATGCGGATATCGAGATTACCGGCGATCGCCCGGTTGATCAGATCATCCAGGTAGGGATCACCGAAGCCCGTCCACCAGTCGGGCTGGATAGTCGCCTGGGCTGAAACCAGGGGCCCGGCCTGGTCTGACCAGCCCTGCTTGGACGCCACCTCCGGACGCTTGTAGTCAGGCCCGCCGAGACCGGAGCAACCGGACAGAAAGCACCATATTAACAGCAAGACCAGGCGCAGCGTTGCCACCCCGTGTTCGTTGCCGTTGCCACTGGCGGTGTATCCGCGAATGCAATGCATGTTGTCTCCTCTGCCTTGTTCGCTCCCCGCGGGAGCCTTTGCTTGTCTCTTGAAACCAGGATCCGGTGCCAAAAAGCTTAGTAACGACGCCCGGCGGGTTCCAGTCCGTGAGGCGCACAACCCCTGTTGACAGATGCAGAAGCCATGCCAGCGGCATGCACGAAACCGCAACTCTGGATTATATCCATAATAATCATTGGATTAGAAAATTCAGGGAAAATCTACCGGAAACTTGCCACGACCGGTACCGCTTGATCAAGTTGGAAACTGGCGAACACCCCGGTATGAATGTTGGTCGGCAGTCAACCCATGCATGGGTCAGGAAAAAGCCTGTCAACCCAGTTCGGTGGGATCGTCGGGGTCCTGTTTCGGCCGCCCCGCCGCGCCGATCGACGGGTTGTAGTGGGTGCGGGTGGCCTGCGGTTCGTCCGTCATACTCACCACGATCACGGAAACATTGTCGCGTGCCCGCCGCGCCAGTGCGCTTTCGATGAGGGTGTCACAGGACTGCTGGCAATCATCCAGCGCCAGACAGTCCTTGATGGCGCTGTCATCGAGCTCCCGGTAGAGCCCGTCGCTGCACAACAGGAAGATATCGTCCTCGACCAGTGCGAACATTTCCGAATCGAGTTCGAGGAAATCCGCGACGCCGACGGCACGCGTGATGACATTGGCGGCGGGATGCCCTTCAACCCCGTCACGCGCCAGCAAACCCAGCCTGACGAGTTCTTCCACCTGGCTGTGATCGCGTGTCAGCTGGATGAGCTCGCCGCGGCGGTACCGGTAGGCCCGGCTGTCCCCGGCCCACACCACGACGCCGTGGCCGCCGAAAACCAGCAAGGCCACCACAGTGCTGCCGATGACCTGCTCGCGACGGGTGCGGGCTTCTTCGTTGAGTTGCCGGTTGACGATCTGCAGGCGCTGGCGGACCTCACCGAGCAGGGCGCCCAGGCTGGCCGGCGGCGGGATACTGGCCAGAGCGGCGACGATGGCGCCGCTGGCGAAATCCCCCGCGGCGTGTCCACCCATGCCATCGGCCACCATCCACAGCCCCAGTTCGGGCAGGTCAAGCACCGAATCCTCGTTGAGCTTGCGCACCATGCCGACGTCGGTCCGGGATGCCGAGGACCAGTGCAATTCTTTTATCTCATTCTTCATCCGGTCGCAGCATCCTCCGATTCGCGCCGGTATCGCCATTTGGCCCGGCGGTTACGCCCCGACTTTACCGCAGCCGTTCAGGCGTGGGAAGCGTTATGGCATCAGGCCACGGTCAGTTGCATCCGTCGTCGCTTTCGGTACGATGACGCGGATAAACATCATGTGTACCAGCCGGTCGAACTGTTCGTCCAGCGCGCGCTCCACACCCTTGTCGGTGAACCCGTCATAGATCATCACGCGACCTTTCGCTTCCCGTTTCAGCTCGTTCTGCGGCGGTTCGAACAGCCGGACCATCTGCCGGCTCATCACTGGGGACGAATCGACATCGCTCAGACCGCCATGCCGACACCTGGTATGAATGCCATCACCAGGTCATCAGCCTGCAGCCGGTCAGGACGCATAGCTTGCGAGCGAAACGATGTCTGCGAAGTCACGCAGCGTCCAGTGATCGAGTGTTTCAGTAGAGTCCTGCTCGAAATCGAACAGAACTTCATGATGGTAACGCTCTGTGTTGTCGTGGAGCTCGTACATGATGTTTTGCCTCCGCTGGCTGTTGGCATCAGGTTGCTGTCACCAGGGATAATGCATCATGTGTACCAACGCGCGGCAGGCGGCGGCGGATTGTTTTCATGTATTTGTAAAACAGGGTATTTTTATCTGAACTGGAAAATCGCCAGACTTCTGGCGACGCCCTTGAATCCGGGTTGTGGTGTATCCACTAACAGGGGAACAAGGCAATTGTTGGGCAGTCCGCAACAGGTCGGGATACCCGACGCCCTGCGTCACGGAAAAGTGGCATGGGCGGACAAAACTTTCAGTGCAGGTCGACAGAGACGGGGCGATCACCGGGAACGCCGTAGCCGTGCCGTGAAACGCAGCCAGCGGACACCGGGACCGGTCGATTCGCCGTCTCCGCGCGGCAAACAGATCTGCCGATCCTCGTATGGACAAACGCTTTGTACCACTTACCTCGGGTCTGCACCCCTGTGATCCGGGGAGGCAGGTCCCCGTGTATCTGTCATACCGGTTTGCCTGTGTCGTGGCCCGGCGGTCCTGTCCTGGCAAAATGGCGACGATATGTTACGCACGCCCCCCTACAGGCGGGAGTCATCGTGCCGCCCGGTCCGGTTCCACGCCTGTCATCCGGGTCCCGTGACCGGATCAGCGTCATGAACATGGTTGATCCAGTGATCCGGCACCAGACAGGAAAACACGAAAATCATCATCACCGCTGCCAGGTACAGCCCATACAGCTCGCCATAGTAGTAACCCTCATTCAGGAACTTTGCGGCGCCATAGAACGCCGTGATCAGCCAGCCGGCAGATGAGGTGGCAAAGACAAGGCGCATGCGCACCGACTCTGCCGCCGTGCGTATGAGCAAACCGCCACGGGTAACGTCGGCAAACCGCGGCAGCAGCCATCTGTGGATGTAGACGCCATTGATCGACATGAGGAGAACAATGGATACCTTGGCCCAGATTTTCTGGTTTGCGATGTATTGCGGATCGCCGAGATACCCCACGATCACGAGGCCAATACCCGTCAACCATAACAGCAGCAGCGATACGGTTGCCGTACGTGAGGCGAAAATTACGGTGTCGTAACTGTCGCGCGAAAACTGTCGATGCCGGGAAAAGATCAGATATTCGGCAATCAGCGCGGAGCCGATTGCCGCTGCCAGCGATAACAAGTGGAAATAGACAAGCACGGTCTTCATTATCTGCACCTCGGTGTGTAACGGTGCCAGGTGTTAACGTCCCTGTGCCGGTGAGTGGCAGTCTTGTTTGCCTCAGGCAGGGTATTCACCAACGGCCGTCGAAACCGGATACCTGGCACCTGGAACCACACTCACATGTTTCCGCGGCGTGAAGGTAATCCCGCGGGAGGACGTGTTACTGTCACCACTGCCTGTGATGCTATGGGGTGTCCAGCCGCTCGTCTATTGTTCTGAAGTACGACCGGCGCATCGCCCCGCTGTGATGGCGTCGCGGGCGACACCATGCGAACCGGATGAATCCGGCCGGGGAGCAGAACCAGCCGCCGGTCAACCGGATGCGTTTCCGTTCGATGGTTCCCTTCGGCTCGCCTGAATACGCAGACCCCGCGGCAGCATGCGGCGCTCGATGAGTTCAAACAGCCCCTGCGCCAGGAGCGCCAGGACGGCGGCGGGCACCGCGCCTTGCAGGATCAAGGCGTTATCATCGAGCCGTATGCCGGTAAGGATGGGCTGGCCGTATCCGCCGGCGCCGATCAGGGCACCCAGCGTGGCGGTGCCCACATTGATCACGGCCGAGGTTTTGATCCCGGCGAGTATGGCGCGGGTGGCCAGTGGTAACTCCACAATGCGCAGCCTGGCTCGCGACGGCAGTCCGAGTGCCTGCGCGGACTCTACGATGGCCGCTGGTATATCCCTGACTCCGGCATGGGTGTTGCGAATGATCGGGAGCAGACTGTAGAGAAACAGGGCTACGATGGCCGGGGGAGCACCGATGCCCAGCAGCGGGATCATGAAAACGAACAGGGCCAGGGAAGGAATCGTCTGAAGGATGCCCGCCACGCCGAGCACGACCTGTCCCAGACGTTCGCGGCGTGCCGCCAGGATGCCGAGGGGGATCGCCAGGACGATGGCCGTCGATAGCGAGATACCCACCAGCACCAGATGTTCAACGGTGCGTTGCCTGAACCGTTGCCAGGCCGTCTGTACCCGGACGTCCACGTCCAGATGGAGTGCCTGCTTCAGAAAACCGGCGGCAACCGCAGATTCGCTTTGGCCGTGCAGTTTCACACGGGCATTCATCCTGCTCATGGCAGATGCATCGATACGACCGGCCAGCCGCTGGAACATCGTCACGACAGCGGGGGCGCGCCGGGCCAGATCGGCGCTGTACAAAATAACCGCGTTGTACTCGGGAAAGTACTTCAGATCATCCTCGAGGGGCCGGAGGTGGTAGTAGTCAATTTCCGCATCCGTGGTGTAGAGATCGGTGATATCCACGGCGCCGGAGGCGATGCCCCGGTAGGCCAGATCATGATCCATCCCGCGAACATTCTGCCAGGGCAAACGGTAGCGCTGCTGCAGACCCGGCCAGCCGTCGGCCCGGTCCATGAATTCATTGCTGAATCCCGGCACGAGATCGGGGTGGTTTTTCACATCGGAGATGGTCCGCAGCCCGAGACGATCGGCCAGCGCTTCTGTCACCCCGAGGGCGTAGGTGTTGTTGAACCCGAGCGGGGCCGTCATTCGCAGGCCACGCTTCACCAGGGCCTGTTCGAGTTCTGCCTGGT
>JBAVKA010000255.1:0-11414 GCA_049688075.1 Gammaproteobacteria bacterium | reverse complement strand
TCTATACAGCCACGGCCCTGCTGGTCGGCGGCCTGGCCTACAAGATACGGCAGTATGCAAAAACACCGGCGCCGCTGAAGATACCGACCACCCCCGCACCGGTAACACGCACGGGTGTGGCAATGCGCATGTTCCGGGAACTGGCCTTTTTCGAAAGCCTGTTCAGGTCAAACAAGTGGATCTGGATCTTCGGGTACCTGTTCCACTTTGGCATGTTTCTGGTGCTGGCGCGCCACTTGAGATATTTCACCAACCCGGTATGGACCTGGGTGGACCTCATCCAGCCTTTCGGTCTGTATGCGTCGTTTGCCATGGTCGCCGGGTTGCTGGGACTGTGGGCGCGTCGCTTCCTCGTCGACCGTGTACGCTACATATCGGCGCTCTCTGATCACCTGATGCTGGCATTGTTGCTCGGCATCGCGCTGACCGGGATGTCCATGGATTACCTCTCGCATACCGATATCGTGTCGGTCAAGGCCTTCTTTCTCGGTCTGATGTACTTCAGCTGGCAACCCCTGCCCGAGGATCCTCTGTTGCTGGTCCATCTGGCGCTTGTGGCCACCCTGATGATCATTTTTCCAATCAGCAAGCTGCTTCATGCACCGGGCGTCTTTTTCAGCCCCACCCGAAACCAGGTGGACAATCCACGCGAGCAGCGGCATCTCGCCCCGTGGGCTGCCAAACTGG
Organism: Gammaproteobacteria bacterium; assembly: GCA_049688075.1. Classification (GTDB taxonomy): domain Bacteria; phylum Pseudomonadota; class Gammaproteobacteria; order UBA9214; family UBA9214; genus CAVQCA01. The sequence goes on along the minus strand of JBAVKA010000255.1, from coordinate 10,727 downwards.
AAAACAGATAACCTGTGAATAACAGGATCAGGAGTTAACCGTGGCTGACTTTGAAACACCGGAACTGAAGGAATATCCCGTCATCCCGCTCCTTCATGAAGGGACGATGGCGCACAGCAAACCCTTCGTGGCCAAGCCGGAATTCCAGCAGCAGCTGGGATTCCCGGGTGAACTGGTCGAGAACTGGGAACAGGTCGCGCTCGACAAGATGCAGGAACTGACCGGCAAGTACCGCTCGTTCCAGGTCTTTCTCGACTCCTGCGTCAAATGCGGGGCCTGCACGGACAAATGCCATTACTACCTCGGTACCAGCGACCCGAAGAACATGCCGGTTGCCCGCCAGGATCTGCTGCGCAAGGTCTACCGCCGCTATTTCACCTTTGCCGGCAAATACTTCCCGAAGCTTGTCGGGGCTGTAGACCTCACCAAAGAGGTGCTGGACGACTGGTACAGCTATTTCCACCAGTGCTCGCAGTGCCGCCGCTGTTCGGTGTTCTGCCCCTACGGCATCGATACCGCGGAAATCTCCATGGCCGCGCGCGAGATCATGGACAGCGTCGGCGTCGGGCAGAAATACTGCAATGAGATCATCGGCAAGGTCTTCAAGATCGGCAACAATCTCGGTCTGCCCCAGCCGGCGCTGAAGGATACCCTGGAAGGGATCGAGGAGGATGTCGAGGAGGACACCGGCGTCACTGTGCGCTACCCGCTGGATGAAAAGGGCGCCGAGGTCCTGGTGGTCACTCCATCCGCGGATTTCTTCGCCGAACCCCATGTCGACGGGCTGATCGGCTATGGCAAGGTCTTCCACGAGGCCGGAATCAGCTGGACGATGAGCTCACATGCGAGCGAGGCCGCCAATTTCGGCATGTTCATCGGCAGCTATGAAAACATGCGCCGGGTGTCGCTGCGCATCCGTGAGGCGGCTCTCGACCTCGGCGTCAAGCGCATCATCATGGGAGAGTGCGGACACGCCTGGCGTGTTGCCTACAGCTTCCTCAACACCCTGGCGGGACCGTTCGACTTTCTGGATCCGAAATACCCGGTACCGCAGCATATACTCGAGTTTACTCACGACCTGATCCAGCGCGGCGCGCTGACTCTGGACAAGTCGGCCAACGACGACATGGTGCTCACCTACCACGATTCCTGCAACGTGGCGCGCGCCTCGCGCATGGGCCCGAAACCCGGCGGCCAGTTCACCATTCCCCGCGATGTCATCAGGGCCAGTTGCAACCACTTTTTTGACATGCCTCAAGATACGATTCACGAATCCACGTATTGTTGTGGTGGCGGCGGCGGACTGCTGACCGACGACCTGATGGAACTGCGCGTCAAGGGCGCTCTCCCGCGCATGGAAGCCCTGAAGCAGGTTGTTGAGCAACACGGCGTCACCCATATGGCGGCGATCTGCGCGATCTGCAAGAGCCAGTTTGCCAAGGTTTTACCCTATTACGGCTTTACCATGGACAGCATTGTGAGTGTGCACCAGTTGGTGAGCAACGCAATTGTTCTGGGAAATAAACACTAGTTTCGATAACGAATCCGGCTCAGGTCACCGCTGCTGGGCAGATCACAGGAGAATACGCATGGCTACTTCTCGAGATGACATGGAAAACACCAAACTCACCTTCCGCCGATTCGAAGACGGCGATTACGAGTGGACGCGGTTCACGGACCAGATCTTCGAGGGCGACCATTCGCACAAGTGTCCGACCTACGTGCATCGTACCCCTCCCTGCCAGGGCAGTTGCCCCTCGGGCGAAGACATCCGCGGCTGGCTGCAGATCGTGCGCGGCATCGAGAAACCCACCGGCGGAATGAGCATGGAAGAATACGCCTTCCGCCGCTCGACCGACGCCAACCCCTTCCCTTCGATGATGGGCCGCGTCTGCCCGGCGCCGTGTGAAGACGGCTGCAACCGCAACAATGTCGATGATTTCGTCGGAATCAATTCCGTTGAGCAGTTTATCGGTGACTCCGCCTTCGAGAAAAAATTCACCTTCGAGGCCACCGAACAGATGAGCGGCAAGAAGGTCGCCATCATCGGCGGCGGGCCGGCCGGCATGGCGGCGGCCTACCAGCTGCGCCGCATGGGTCATGCCAGCGTGATTTTCGACGACCACGACGAACTCGGCGGCATGATGCGCTACGGCATTCCGGGATACCGCACCCCGCGCGATGTGCTCAACCATGAAATCCAGCGCATCGTGGACCTGGGTTACATCGAAACGCGTCTCGGCACGCGCGTCGGCAAGGATGTCTCCATCGCCGATCTGGAGAAGGAATTCGACGCCATACTCTGGGCACTCGGCTGCAAGTCCGGGCGCAAGCTGCCGGTTCCCAACAGCGATGCCCCCAACTGCGTCACCGGGGTCCAGTTCCTCGAGGCCTTCAACAAGGGCGCGCTGCAGGTCACGACCGACCGGGTGGTCTGCGTGGGCGGCGGCGACACCTCCATCGATGTGGTCTCCGTCGCCCGGCGTCTGGGCAAGATCACCAATCTCAACAAGGAAGTCCGTCCGGAACAGGTCATCGGCGGTTATGTCGCGCACGACTCGGCTTTTGCCGCCGCCCGTGAAGGCGCCGACGTCACCCTGACCTCCCTGTTCGCCCGCGAGGAAATGACCGCGACCGAACACGAAGTCGAGGACGCTCTGCGTGAAGGCGTCAAGATCATGAACGGCGTCATGCCGATTGAGGTGGTGGTCAACGCCGAAGGCCGGGCGACCGCGCTGAAGATGGCCAAGTGCGAGATGGTCGATGGCCGGCCCAAGCCCGTTGAGGGCACCGAATTCGCCATTGAATGCGATCTGATCGTCTCGGCCATTGGACAGGGTGGCGATCTTTCCGTGGGCCTGGAGGAGCTGAACAACGGACGCGGCCTGATCGATGCGGATGCCTATTACCAGCTGCCGAATCGCGCCGGTCACTTCGCCGCGGGCGACATCATTCGCCCCCACCTGCTGACCACCGCGATCGGGCAGGCCTCTATCGCCGCGGAGAGCATCAACCACTACCTGAAGCAGGAACAGCAGTCCAAGCGTCCCAAGGTGGATGTGCATCATTTCAAACTGCTGAAGAAGCTTCACGAGACCAACCACGACCCGGATATTTTCGATCCCGAGGAGCGTGGCGACATGCGTGGCACCGACGACGGCAACTGGGCCGTACACAACTACGAGGACCGCTCCATGGCGGAGATCGTCTCCTCGGACAAGCTGTTCCTCGGGCATTTCCCCTATGTGCCGCGCAACAAGCGCTCTTCCTACGGCCCCTCGGCGGATGAAGTGCTGGGTCATTTCACCGAACGCGGCATCGGCCTGACCACGGAACAGGCGGTCAACGAAGCTGAACGCTGCATGAGCTGCGGCATGTGCTTCGAATGTGACAACTGCGTCATCTACTGTCCGCAGGACGCCATATTCCGCGTCAAGAAGGACAAGTCGACGACCGGCCGCTACGTGGACACGGACTACACCAAGTGTGTTGGCTGCCATATCTGCTCGGATGTCTGCCCCACCGGCTACATCGACATGGCGCTGGGTCACTAAGACGGGAAGATCATGTCAAAACTGATGACAAAAAGCGGGTTGCCTGCCCTCCTGGCGCTCGCGATTCTCTGGATGCCGGTCCTGGTCAGGGCCGGTGACTCGCTGCTGCCGGTTGTGCCCGAAGCACAGCGCCGGGTGAGTGAAGCACAGGGATGCGTCGAACCCACCGCGGATATGCGCAGAAATCACATGCAGTACATCCTGCACCAGCGCGATGAAACCGTGCACGAGGGTATCCGCACCAAACAGTTCAGCCTGGAACAATGCATCGACTGCCATGTGAGCAGTGCACCCGATACGCCGCGGGTAAGCAGCGAGCAACACTTCTGCAACAGCTGCCACACGTACGCGGCGGTCAATATTGACTGTTTCGAGTGCCATGCGGACCGGCCTGAGGTCAAGGCACAGAAACACTCCATGACGCCGCCATCGTCGTCCGCGAGCCCGCGTGCGGAGCAAAATCCTGCTGCTCTGCTGCCGGGCGATCATCCGCAGGTGGCAGCCGAGGACATCAACCATGACTGACAAGGCCGCTACGGATTCTTCACGTCGTCGCTTCCTGGGCGGCGCGGCTTCCGCGGTAGCCGGCCTGGTCGCGCCCGGCGTGCTCCTGCATGAGGTCGCGCAGGCGCGTCCCGCCGATGTGCCCGTCAGCAGCGCCGTTCGCTGGGGCATGCTGGTCGATACCAGCAAATGTGCAAAGGGCTGCACAGAGTGCGTCGATGCCTGCGCCGAGGAGCATGGCCTGACCGGACACGGCCGTCCCGAGACCGATGCCCAATGGATTCGCAAGGTCGAGCTGCGTGACAAGCAGACCGGCTATACCCAAACCCTGCCCCTGCTCTGTCAGCACTGCGAGCATCCGCCGTGCGTGGATGTCTGTCCTACCGGCGCCTCGTTCAGACGGGAGGACGGAATCGTTCTGGTCGACAAACATACCTGTATCGGTTGCCGCTACTGCATGATGGCCTGTCCCTACAAGGCGCGTTCCTTCGTGCACGAGACGCTTGAAGACCAGTTGCCGCATTCACCACGTGGCAAGGGTACCGTGGAAAGCTGCACCTTCTGTGTGCATCGCGTCGATTCCGGGGAGCAACCGGCCTGTGTTGAAGCCTGCACGGGGGCGAATCACAACGCCCTTGTTTTCGGTGACATGAATGACCCGGCGAGTGAAATTTCCAGGCAGCTCAAGCAATACAACAGCCGTCAGATACGTGCCGATCTCGAACTCAACACCGGCGTACGCTATCGGGGAATCTAATGAAACAGCAGATACAATTCACGGAAATCGACGGCGGCCCGCGCTTTTACTCCCTGCTCGGTTTTATCGGGCTGTTCGTGCTGGCGGGGCTGGCCGCCGCCTTCTACATGGAGCACAACGGACACTACGTCACCGGGATGACCAACCAGATCGTATGGGGCACGCCGCATGTGTTCGCGGTGTTTCTGATCGTAGCCGCGTCTGGTGCGCTTAATGTTGCCTCGATCAGCTCGGTCTTCGGCAAGGTGCCGTACAAACCGCTCGCCCGGCTCTCCGGCCTGCTGGCCATCGCGCTGCTGGTTGGCGGACTGGCGGTGCTGGTGCTGGACCTCGGCCGTCCGGACCGGCTGATCGTGGCCATGACCAAGTACAACTTCAAGTCGATATTCGCCTGGAATATCTTCCTGTATACCGGCTTCATGGCCATCGTCGGCGTCTATCTCTGGATGATGATGGAACGGCGCATGAACCGTTTCACCAGGATGTCCGGACTTTTCGCCTTCATCTGGCGACTCATACTGACCACCGGTACCGGTTCCATCTTCGGCTTCCTGGTGGCCCGTCAGGCCTATGATTCCGCCGTGATGGCGCCGATGTTCGTCATTATGTCGTTCTCCTTCGGTCTCGCCATCTTCATACTCGTCCTGATGGCGGCCTACAAATGGTCGGAGCGCCCGCTGGGAGATGCCATCCTGTACCGCCTCAAGAACCTGCTGGGCGTGTTCATCGCCTCGGTTCTGTACTTCGTGATGGTCTACCACCTCACCAACCTGTATATCACCGAGAATCACGGGATTGAGCGGTTCATCCTGCTGGACGGCGGCATCTATACCCGGCTGTTCTGGATTGTGCAGGTGCTGATCGGCAGCCTGTTGCCGCTGGTCCTGCTCTACCTGCCATCCACGGGAAAATCGCGTGGCTGGATCGGCATTGCCTGCGCGCTCGTTATCCTCGGCGGACTGGCCCAGATGTATATCATCATCATCGGAGGACAGGCCTACCCGCTGGAAATGTTCCCCGGCAAGGAAGTCAGCAGCTCGTTCTTCGACGGCATAGTGAACGCCTATTCGCCCAGCCTGCCGGAAGTAGTGCTCGGCATCGGCGGCGTGGCCATCGCACTGGCCGCCGTGGTGGTGGGCATCCGGGTGTTACGCTTCCTGCCGGCAAGCCTGACGGATGAACTGGTTGACCCGCATTATTCAACCGACAAGGCCATCGCCTGATGTCATACCGCAGCGGCCCTCTGACTACGGGCCGCTGTCTCTTGAAAACAGTGTAGCGGCGGCCGGTCGGAATCCGTTGTATTCAACCGCTCCGTCGAGGCAATCATGTCACGCTTGCTGATCTCGGCGGCCCATAAATCCTCCGGAAAGACCACTATTACCCTGGGCCTGTGCGCCGCTCTGGCAGAACGTGGCCTCGCGGTGCAGCCCTTCAAGAAAGGCCCGGATTATATCGATCCCATGTGGCTGGGCATGGCTGCCGGACGTCCCTGTTTCAACCTGGATTTCTACTGCATGTCGCACCCGGAAATCCTGACGACCGTCGGACAGCGTTCCATGACGGCAGATATCTCCCTCATCGAGGGCAACAAGGGGCTCTATGACGGCCTTGATCTGGAAGGCAGCAACAGCAACGCGGCGCTGGCCAAGCTCACGAACACCCCCGTCGTACTGGTGCTCGATGCCCGCGGAATGACGCGCGGTATCGCGCCCCTGATTCTCGGCAACCAGGCCTTCGACCCCGACGTCCGGATTGTCGGCGTCATCCTCAACCAGCTCGGCGGCAGCCGGCACGAAGCCAAGTTGCGCGCCGTGATACAGCATTACACCGATGTACCGGTGCTGGGTGGCGTACACCGCAACCGGGAGTTGGAGATCACCGAACGCCACCTTGGGCTCATTCCGAGTAACGAGGAAACCTCATCGCTGCTCCGTATCGGTCAGATCAGAAACATCATCAATGACCATGTAGACATTGACGGCCTGCTCTCTGTCTGCGGTAAGGCACCGCTTGATTTCGAACCGCCGTCTGCCCGGCAGGCGGTTTCAGGAGAACGGGTGCGAATCGGCATTGCCCGTGATGCGGTCTTCGGGTTTTATTACCCCGATGATCTGGAGGCGCTGGTACAATCGGGCGCGGAGCTGGTGACGATCAATACCCTGGAGGATCGGAATCTGCCGGAGATCGAGGGTCTTTTCATCGGCGGCGGCTTCCCTGAAACCCATATGGAAGCCCTGCAGGCCAATACGGCGCTGCGACACCGGATCAGGGACGCCATCAGCAAGGGCCTGCCCGCCTATGCGGAATGCGGCGGTCTCATGTACCTCTCGCGCAGCCTCAGCTGGAAAGGCACGCGCTGCGAGATGGTCGGGGTGATTCCCGGTGATATCATCATGCATGAGCGGCCACAGGGTCGCGGTTATGTCCGTCTGTGCGAGACATCCCGTCTGCCCTGGTCGGAGGTGAACCCGCAGGTCGAGTTTGCCGCCCACGAGTTTCATTACTCCAGTCTCGAGAATATTACCGGGCCACTGACCTACGCTCTGGATGTACGGCGCGGAACCGGGATTGACGGAAAGCACGACGGAATTGTCATCAATAACCTGGTCGCCGGCTACAGCCATCTGCGCGACACCCGTCAGCATCGCTGGGCAAACCGGTTCGTGGACTTTGTGCGACGGCATGGGCGCTGAGACAGCGCCGCCGCTTCGACCCTATAATATGAGATCTTTGCCAGAGAGGAACTGCAGATGATAACCCTCACACCCTCCGCCGCCGAGCAGATCAGGCTATCGGCCAAACAAGGCCGGATGGACGGTCTTGCCATGCGCATTGCGGCGACACGCAATCCGGATGGTTCCATTCATTACGGAATGGGTTTTGATGATAACCGGCTGGAGGGTGATATCCATATCACCTCGCAGGACATCGACGTGGTGGTCTCCGGGTCGAGCATGCTGCTGCTGAGCGGGATGACCCTGGATTATGTCGAGATCGAACCGGGTTCATTCCAGTTTATTTTTATGAACCCGAACGATCCGGATTTTACACCCCCAAATGAGACCTGATCCCGGCCATCCGGTGTCCGGGCCGGGAATCTGATTAATCCCGCCGATGTCCAGGAACGCCATAAACGGTTCACGACTCGCGGAACCGCGCAAATCGACCCTGCGCAGTCGCCTGCTTGTCAGACTGGCCGGCCTCCTGCTGATCCTGTTCATCCTTGGACTCGTCGTGATCGCAGGGAAGCCGGAGACGGTTCCGGCGGCGACAGGGGTGGTATTGACCGCCCTGTTGCTCATCGGCGGAACGGTGCTCGCCTATTCAATCCTGTCACTGGTGCAGCACCATCTTCTGGATCCACTCAGCAGCATGAAGTCATGGGCCAGCACACTTCGCCAGGGGAAATATACCGACCCCATCCCCACACCCCATTACGGTCCGTTTGCTGAACTCGCCGATGATCTTAATAGCCTGGGGAACAAATTGCAGTCTCTGCGCAAGACCCGGCCGGGCGGCCTGTCCGACACGCAGGATTCCGAACAAAAATCCCTGCAAATCCTCTACGAAGTCGTGTCTAGCATCAATACCGCCCACGGTCTGGATGACCTGATGAATCGCTTCCTGTTTACCCTGAAACGGATCACCAAGGCGCAGGCGGCCGCCATCTGGGTAACACATCTTCCCAACCAGGTTGAACTGGCGACGAGTAGCGGCATCGATGAGTCGCTGATTCAGCCGGACCGGCCGGAAATCCGGCGCTGCCTCTATGAACGCGCCCTGACGGAAGGAAAAATCTGGGTCGAAAAAAACCTCGATAAATGCGAAAAGATCGCCGGCAGAACCTTCTTCGATAACAGGAATATTGGCCTTGTCTCGATACCGATGCGCTACCAGGGCCGGATCATCGGCATCATCAACCTCTTTCTGGAAGGCATGCTGATCGAGCAACTGGACAGCATGAAGCCACTGCTGACCAGCACAGGGCATCATTTGAGTGTCGCCATCGAACGGGCGCGCAGTGACGAGCAAACCCACCAGCACCTGATCAATGACGAACGCACCCGCATTGCCCATGAACTCCACGACTCACTGGCGCAGAACCTGGCGAGTATCCGCTACCAGGTACGCGTTCTGGACGAAACACTGCACCAGGGCGATGAATCAACTACCTGGCAGCAGCTGGAACGCATCGAAAACAGCCTGGATGAGGCGAATACCGAGTTACGTGAAGTGATATCAAACTTCCGCGCTCCGGTCTCCAACCGCGGTCTGATCGGCGCCATCGAGCAGACCGTCAACCATTTCCGGAGCGAAACCCGGATCAAAACCTTCCTGCAAAAGGAATGGCTGGAAGACACACTCTCCAAGGATGTGGATGTGCAGATTCTGCGCATCATTCAGGAAGCCTTGTGGAATATCCGCAAGCACAGCCAGGCCAAGACGGTTCGTATCATGTTGCGGCACCGAAGCAACGAAAACTACTGTATTCTGATAGAGGACGACGGCGTCGGCTTCGATGGAAAGGTTTACGGTTCACCCGGTGAGCATGTAGGGTTATCGATCATGCGCGAGCGCGCCCTGCGTATCGGCGGCAAACTGCGAGTGGACAGTGAACCGGGGGAAGGAACCCGGGTCGTTCTCGAACTGGATGGAACAAAACCGGAAGGCGGCAGGACATGAGCCTGAATATCATTCTGATCGATGACCATACGCTGTTTCGCGAGGGACTCGTCGGGCTGCTGAGCCGCCGTCATATCAATGTTCTCGCTGCAGTCGGCACCGGCCTTGAAGGGCTGAGACTGGCGACAGAACTCAAACCGGATGTGATATTGCTGGACATGCGCATGCCGGAAATGGACGGCATGGATGTACTGCGCCAGCTGCGCCAGCGCGGATTCACAAACCCTGTCGCCATGTTGACGACCAGCAGCGACGAGCGCGACCTCGTGGAATCCCTGCGCAGCGGCGCCCAGGGGTATTTGCTGAAGGATATGGAGCCCGACCAGCTGGTCGTGGCACTGCGCGACATCGTGGCAGGCAAAACCGTAGTGGCGCCGGACCTTGCCCCGGTGCTGGCCCGTGTCGTTCAGGGCGAGAGCCTCGCGCCTGTTCAGGGGAGTCCGTTTGCCAAGCTGACGCCCAGGGAGAACGAGATTCTGGTGCTGCTGGCCGAGGGACAGAGCAACAAGGTTATCGCACGCAACCTCGGCATTTCCGATGGCACCGTCAAGCTGCACGTGAAGTCCATCCTGCGCAAACTCGGCGTCCATTCGCGCGTCGAGGCAGCCGTCATCGCCGTTGAACATGGACTGCGCGCCGGCCGTGGCGACCAGGGTGGTACCGCCTGAACGCAGAAAAAGCTCATGAAACGCTTCACAGACCTGATTTCCGCTTGCATCCCGCATATTCGAGAGGAATTTCCCTGGGATGTGGAGGCGAAGCTGGATGGACCGGATCCACCGTTGATACTCGATATCCGGGAACCCGAAGAATTCAGCGCCATGCACATCAGCGGCTCGCTGAATGTACCGCGCGGGATCCTCGAGTCTGCCTGCGAATACGGATACGAGGATACCGTCAGGGAACTCGTCGAGGCTCGTTCCCGTGATATCGTGGTTGTTTGCCGTTCCGGTAACCGCAGCGCACTGGCCGCCTTCACCATGCAACTCATGGGGTACCGGCTGGTCGTATCGATGAAGACGGGATTGCGCGGCTGGAACGACTATGAACTGCCGCTGTTGAACGCCGCGGGAATGACGGTACCGGTTGATCAGGCCGATGATTTCTTTACCACCCGGCTGCGGCCCGACCAGCTGGACCCCAACCGACACGACAGTTAACGGCTCTCAGATGTAATGTTTGCGATCGGCGCGCCTGCGCCCCGCCTGCTGGACGATAACGCCTGA
>JBAVKA010000254.1:0-1681 GCA_049688075.1 Gammaproteobacteria bacterium | reverse complement strand
GCTTTGGCGTGCTTTCTGAGCTTGAAGGTTTTAGAAATTGGTTTTACACCGCGCAGGCGAATCACTGCCTTGAAGGCATCGCCAGACTTGCGGCAAACCTTGGTAATGGTTGCCATGTTGCACCTCGAAAGTTCGTTGCTTTCAGAAGTGTTCCGGATTTGTGTACTTTTTCGTCTAAGTACTTATCCGAAACGCCCTTGCAACACGAAAGCCACTTTCTTTCAAGGACTTAACTGGTGGGTCGTGAAGGATTCGAACCTTCGACCATCGGATTAAAAGGACATAAAGGCGTTTTATAGCCATTTTATTCAATAACTTACCGTGGCGCCCGTTGCAATCTGTGCACCACAGTGCATAACGATGCACATCTGATCCCCGCAAAATCCCCTCAGGATTGTTTGGCTGTCATTAACCCGTTTCGACTTAGCACTGCAGCAATTATCTTGTCTCGAAAGCTAGCCAGGATATTCTGTGACTGGAACTCCCGTAAAAGTCCCGAACTGATGGGATTGCTCACGGAATACGTTGTTGATTACCGCCGTAAGTGACTGAGTTCTGAATATTTTCCTTTTGATTATGCCGTAATTCGAAGAATGGACCCCAGCATTACGAGTGGCATTGTTGATTTGTATCTTTTTGTTTTACATGCGATTAAATGGGGCACCCGTTGCCTCGATTGCAGAACTGTGCATAACCGTGTCCCGTAAAAATCCCGAAGCGTGAACGGCACATGGTCTGCGCTTGACAACCACCGATTCGTGGCATATGTTATGGCATATGCCTACATTAGGAGATCCCCAAAATGGCCCAGCCTGAACGACATGTCCGCCTGTTCCGCAACGGGCGCAACCAGGCACTGCGCATCCCGCGTGAGTTTGAGCTGGAGGGGGATGAGGCGATCCTGCGCAAGGAGGGAGACCGCCTGATCGTGGAACCGGTCAGAAAGGGGCGGCTGCTTGCCCTGCTCTCATCCCTGGAACCGCTGGAGATACCCTTTCCGGACGTGGACGAAGACCTGCCGCCACTGGACGATGTAACGCTTTGAGCATGGCGCTGCGTTACCTGCTCGATACCAACATCCTCTCCGACCTGATCCGCCATCCGCAGGGTACGGTGGCAAGCAGAATTGCCACGGCAGGTGAGGACGCCATCTGCACCAGCATTGTCGTGGCCGCGGAGCTTCGGTTTGGTGCGATCAAATCAGGCTCGGAGAAACTGGCACAGACAGTCGACCGGATTCTCTCCGCCCTGGAAATCCTTCCCCTGGAACCCCCGGCAGACCGGCATTACGGTGAGCTACGCCATCACCTGTCACATCAAGGCATGCCTATCGGACCCAATGACCTGTTGATTGCAGCGCATGCCCTCGCGATGGACCTTACGCTGGTCACCGCGAATACCCGTGAATTTCCCCGAGTCCCCGGGTTGAAGTTGGAAAACTGGCTGGAGACCTAGCCGCACCGGATCATCCGAACGGATGATATTGAAATAACATAATGCAACTTCCCTGCAGAAAATTCGGAAAGAATGCTCGACCTGTGTGTAGCGAATTCGGAATTGTCACCTGAAAATGATAACTAAACAGTTTTGTTACTGAAGACAACCTTCCTTACCCTTCTCTGGTATGAAGGACCTTTTGACACTTATCGCACATCTATTGACCACAGTCGTCAGACTCTTG
>JBAVKA010000253.1:0-7104 GCA_049688075.1 Gammaproteobacteria bacterium | reverse complement strand
GTCAATTCCCCAATTCGTTAATGCTTCCTTGATGTAGTCATCAAGTTCCTGCGCTACTAACGACTGAACTTCCATTACTTTCCTTAAAACCCTTCTGCTGCTATTGATGCCAATCAGACTTTTTCATTTCTAACAACCCAAAGCTGTTCCCAATCAGCAACCTTACTATGAAAATGAACGTAGTATTTAAAGCTGTAGAGCACTGACCATTATTACCCCAAGGTTTGCAGAACACGCGCCGAAAAGCTTCGCCTGTTTGGTTCAAGTGATGCATCATCCCCACATTCGTGGCAATGATCTATACGTAGAATCCCCTATGTCGCCTCGGCTGGTCAGTCGAATCCGACGGTATCCCAGCTGGCGGCGTCGCCGTGCTCGATGCCGCGATTGAACCACTCGACGCACTGGCGCGGGGTTCCGCTGATAAACGTCTCGGGTACGACGCAGCCCTGCCCTCTTTCTGCAGGCAGCGGAACCTCAACCGAGAAGCGCGAGGCAGGCGGCCTCGTCGAGGATCTCGATGCCGAGTTCCCGCGCCTTGTCGTACTTGGAACCCGGGTCTTCGCCGGCCACCACGTAGTCGGTTTTCTTCGAGACGCTGCCGGAAACCTTCGCGCCCGCCGCGAGCAGCCGTTCTTTCAGCACCTCGCGGGGCATCGACAGCGTACCGGTGATGACGAAGGTCTTGCCGGCGAGCGGGCGTGAACGGGGCCGGGCCACCTGCTCCCAGCGCACGCCGGCGGCGCGCAGTTTGTTGATCACCTCGCGGTTGTGCGGTTCGCGGAAGAAGGCGTGGATGTGCGCGGCCACGACCGGGCCGATGTCGCGCACCGCCATCAGCTCCTCGACCTCCGCGGCCATCAGGGGATCGAGATCGCCGAATTCCTGCGCCAGCACGCGCGCCGTGCTCTCGCCGACCTCGCGGATGCCGAGCGCATAGATGAAACGCTCCAGAGTGGTCGCCTTGCTCTTCTCCAGGGCGTTGACGAGGTTGGCCGCGGACTTGTCGGCCATGCGCTCCAGGCCGGCGATCGCCTCGACATCCAGCCGGTAGAGGTCGCTGACCTCGTCGACCAGTCCGGTCTCGACCAGCTGGTCGACCAGCTTCTCGCCCAGACCCTCGATATCCATGGCCCGGCGCGAGGCGAAGTGCCGGATGGTCTCGCGGCGTTGCGCGGGACAGAACAGGCCGCCGGTGCAGCGCGCGACTGCCTCCCCTTCCACGCGCTCGACCGCCGAGCCGCACTCGGGGCACACGTCCGGCAGGTGAAACACCGGGGCGCCCTTCGGGCGCAGCTCGCGGATGACGCTCACCACCTCGGGGATCACGTCGCCGGCGCGCCGGATCATCACCGTGTCGCCGACCCGCACGTCCTTGCGGTGGACCTCGTCCTCGTTGTGCAGCGTGGCGTTGGTCACTGTGACACCGCCGACGAACACCGGTTCGAGCCGCGCCACCGGCGTGAGTGCACCGGTGCGCCCGACCTGTACGTCGATCGCGAGCACCCGGGTCTGTTCTTCCTGGGCGGGGAACTTGCGCGCGATGGCCCAGCGCGGTGCGCGCGCGACAAACCCCAGTTGTTCCTGCTGATCCAGCCGGTCCACCTTGAACACGACGCCGTCGATATCGAAGGGGAGTTCGCCGCGCCGCGCCTCCATCGCGCGGTAATAGGCAAGGCAACCTTCCAGTCCCCGCACCCGCGCCACCTCTTCGGAGACGCGCAGCCGCCAGTTGCGCAGCTGTTCCAGCAGGTCACTGTGCCGGTCCGGCAGCTGTCCGCCATCGACACGACCCACACCGTAGCAGTAGATATCCAGCGGGCGTGCGGCCGTGACCTTCGGATCCAGCTGCCGGACGCTGCCGGCGGCGGCGTTGCGCGGATTGACGAAAGATTTCTGGCCCTGCGCCAGCGCCTGCGCGTTGAGCCGTTCGAAACCCGCGTGGGAGATGAAGACCTCGCCGCGCACTTCCAGCCGCGCCGGGATATCCCGCCCCGCCAAACTCAGCGGCACGCTCTTGATGGTACGGACATTGGCGGTGATGTCCTCGCCGGTCACTCCGTCGCCGCGGGTCGCGCCCCGGGTGAGTACGCCGTGTTCGTAGAGGAGGCTGACCGCCAGCCCGTCGAGCTTGGGCTCGGCAGCGTAATCCACAGCATCGACTTCCAGGCGCTCGCGTACCCGACGGTCGAAGTCGGCCAGTTCCTCGTCGCTGAAGGCATTACCCAGCGAGAGCATGCGCACCTCATGGCGCACTTCGCCGAAGGACTTGAGCGGCGTCGCGCCGACGCGCCGGGTGGGTGAATCCGGGGTTACCAGTTCGGGCCAGGCGGCCTCGAGTTCCTGCAACTCACGCAGCAACCGGTCGTATTCGGCATCGGATATGACCGGGTCGTCGAGGACGTAGTAGCGGTAGTTATGCTCGTGTAGCTGTTTGTGCAGTTGCCGGGCGCGCTCGCGTTGCGCCTTCGGCACGCTCATGATGCCGTTCGGGCGACGCGCTGTCTGAGCTGGAAGTCGATGATGTCCTCGCGCATGTGACCGATGGTCTGGTTGGTGAGCACACTGCGGGTGGCATCACAGACGGTCCCCTTGAGACTGTTGGCCAGCGAGCGCGCCGCTTCGACCATGGCATCGAAGGCCCTGACGGCATCGAAGGGACCGGGCAGCGTGAGGAACAGCACCAGACCCGGCGTGGAGAAAGATTCTATGGCATCCGGATCGAAGGTACCCGGCTCCACGATATTGGCGGCGGAGAACAGCGTCCGCTGGCCATCATTATCCGTCTCCTGGTAGTGGAAGATCTGCATGTCGCCGTACTGCAGCTTCGCATCGCTCATGGCGTCCATGATGAACGTGCCGGGGAACGGGACGCCGCCCGGCGCCAGCACGAACAGGGTCACCACCTTGTCAGGCTGGACGTAGGCAGGAGGGGGCGGAGTCTCGACATGAACGCCGGCATCGGCATCCTCCGCGATCAGCTTGCCGAGGCTTTCCAGTTCGGCGTCGACCGCCGCATTGCCCGGGTAATCATCGAACAGCACATCGACGGGTACCCGCTCGTTCCGGCGCCTCGACTGGCTGGCATCAGGTTCCGGGCGACGGCGTGCCTGCCAGGTGCTGAACACATAGATGCCCAGAACGATGACTATCCCGATTAGCAGTATCACCCAACGCAGTGTGTCCATGGATCAAGGTCCGACTGTGAAAACCAGAGGTAATGATAACGGAAATCCGCCTACATCGCCGCCATCTTGACCGCGTCATCGATATCCACGGCCACCAGCCGGGAGACCCCGGGCTCATGCATGGTGATGCCGGTAAGCTGCCTGGCCATCTCCATGGTGACCTTGTTGTGGGTGATGAAGATGAACTGCACGCGGTCCGACATTTCCCGCACCATGTCGCAATAGCGACCGACATTGGCGTCATCGAGCGGGGCGTCCACCTCGTCGAGCATGCAGAACGGCGAGGGATTGAGTTCGAAGATGGAGAACACCAGGGCGATCGCAGTCAGCGCCTTCTCACCGCCGGAGAGCAGGTGGATGGTGCTGTTGCGCTTGCCGGGGGGGCGCGCCATCACGGTGACGCCGGTATCCAGCAGATCCTCGCCGGTCAGTTCCAGGTAGGCTTGCCCACCGCCGAACAGGCGGGGGAAACGCGCCCGGAAGCCCGCGTCGACCTTGTCGTAGGTTTCCTTGAAGCGTGCGCGCGTCTCCTTGTCGATCTTGGCGATGGCGGTTTCCAGCGTCTGCAGGGCCTCGGTCAGGTCCGCATGCTGCGCATCGAGGTAGACCTTGCGTTTTGACTCCTCTTCATACTCCCCGATGGCCGCCAGGTTGATCGGCCCCAGCCGCTGGATGCGCTGTTCCACCTGCTCCGAGCGCTCCGCCCAGACCTCGATGCTGGCCTGCGGATCGATGGTTTCGAGCAAACCAGTGTATTCGAAACCCGCCGCGGTGATCTGTTCGAGCAGGGTGTCGCTGCGCACCTTGACTTCCTGCCAGGCGAGGCGATCCTGCGCCACCTCATCGCGTCGGCTGCCGACGGAACGCTCCTTGCGCACCCGTTCCTGGTCCAGTTCCCGCACGCGGTGCTCGATGTCCTCGACCTGCTTGCGCGCTTCGGAAAGTTCGATTTCCACCTCCCGGCGCTGTGACAGCAGCATCTCGAGTTCCGCCTCGAGTTCCACGATAGGGCTATCCCCCTGCGAGAGGACGCCGGTCA
The DNA here is from genome assembly GCA_049688075.1 of Gammaproteobacteria bacterium. Classification (GTDB taxonomy): domain Bacteria; phylum Pseudomonadota; class Gammaproteobacteria; order UBA9214; family UBA9214; genus CAVQCA01. Next base: position 2,877 of record JBAVKA010000253.1, on the reverse strand, counting down.
GTTCATCGCGCCGGCCGGACAGCTGCGCGGACTGGGTACGCATGCGCGCGAGGTTCTCCTCGATCGCCGCCGTGCCCGTGCGCACCGATTCGGCCTGCAACGCGAATTCGTGCACGGCCTGCTGGGCGCTACGCGCCTGTTCCCGTGCCGCTTCCAGCGCGCTGCCCAGCGCCTGTTGTCGCTGGACCCGCTCCTCGCGTTCCGCACTCAGCAGTTCGATGGCCGACAGAGCCTCCTGCAGGCGCTCGCGCGCCGCCGCGTATTCCTCCTGCCCGCCGCTCTTCTGGCCGTGCAGCTCCTCGGTCTCCTTGCCGACATCGTGACTGCGGGTGCGGTGATGTTCGATGCGGGACTGGCACGCGGCCAGAGCGGCCTGCAGATCGCTGGCGCGCCGATGGACCTGGTTGAACTGCTCCTGCAAGGCCTCGCGTTCACCTTCAGCTGCCACCAGCGCGGCGCGCGCCTCGCCCATGTCGTTGCGCAGGGATTCGATGCGACCGGCCTGCCCGCTGACCTCATCCCGGAGCTGCGTGATCTCCCGCTCCCGCTGCAGCACACCGGCCTTCTCGTCGACGTCGCGAGCGACACGCAGCCAGCTGCGTCCGAGCCAGATGCCGTCGCGGGTCACGATGGACTCGTCAACGGTCAGGCTGTCCTTACGGGCCAGCGCCTCGCCGAGTGTTTCCGCGGTATACACCCCGTTCAGCAGGGCGGCCATCGACCAGGGTGAACGCACCTTGCCGGAGAGCGCCGCCGTCACGTCGCCGGCTTGTCCCGCCTCGCCCGCCGCACGGGTATCAAACAGGGCGATGGCGCCGTGATCGAGTCCGGCCAGCAGGTCCCCGGCATGCTCCAGTCCATCGACGCACACCGCCTCGAGATAAAAACCCAGAACGGTCTCGACCGCCTGCTCCCAGCCCGCTTCGACCTCGATTTCCTGCGCGAGGCGCGGCGCCTCCATGAGACCCCGGGACTCCAGCCAGCCGGAGACCAGCCCGGAACGCTGTCCGAGGGCGGCCTGCTGCAGCGTTTCCAGGGAGGACAGTCTCCCGCGCAGGTCGTGGTGGGCGGTCTGCAGCTCCGCGACTTCCTGTTCGTGATGCCCGATACCGTCGCGAATATCCGTGATGCGCCGGCTGGCCGCGAGCAGCTGCGATTGTTTCCCGGTGGCCAGCGCCTCCTGCTCCTGCGCCGCGCCGATCAGTTGTTCAACCTCGTCGTCGAGCGTGGCGCTATCGAGGGTCTTCTGCTCCTGCTGCAGGCGCTGCAGGCGGCCATCGAGCTGCTGCAACTGCCGCTCGAGGTGATCGATGCGCGTGCGCTCGACCTGGACGGACTGCGAGCGCTCTGCGGCGTGGCGGTTGAACTCGTCCCATTCCGCCTGCCAGGCGTGCATCGCCTGTTCGGCATCCTGCAGGTGCCCGGCGCTCTCCTCGCTGTGCCGGCGCGCCTCGTCCAGCCCCGGTGCTATCCGGGCGATTTCCCGGGCCAGTTCCTCGAGCCGGCTGACGTCGCGCTCGATATGTTCGCCGATTTCACCCAGCGTCTGTTCGGCGCGTGCCAGTTCCTGCTGCTGCTGCTGGCGGGATTCCCTGCCGTGCTTGATGGCCTGTTCGATGCGGGCGACGTCCGCGCCCAGCTTGTAATAGCGGCCCTGCACGGTATTGAAGGTCTCGTTCGCACCGGCCAGGCCGTCGCGGGACCGCTCCAGCTCCGCCTCGATGGCGCGCTGGGCGGCAAGTTCCGCTTCCATCTCCAGTTCATGTTCCTGTATCCGGCGTTCACGGCTCGTGCACTTCTCGTGCAGATCGCCGTAGCGCAGGGCGAGCAGCTCCGCCTTGATCTGGCGTTCCTCCTCCTTGAGTTCCTTGAAACGCTCGGCGGCCCGCGACTGACGTTTGAGCTTTTCGAGCTGCTTCTCGATCTCCTCGAGCAAATCGTTCAACCGGTCCAGGTTTTCACGCGTATGGCGAATGCGGTTCTCGGTCTCGCGCCGGCGTTCCTTGTACTTTGAAATGCCGGCCGCCTCCTCGAGAAAGGCGCGCAGATCTTCGGGTCTGGCCTCGATGAGACGGGAGATCATCCCCTGCTCGATGATCGAGTAACTGCGCGGCCCCAGGCCGGTGCCGAGGAAGATGTCGGTGATGTCGCGCCGCCGGCAGCGCACGCCGTTCAGGAAATAGGCGGATGTCCCGTCGCGTGAAACCTGGCGGCGCAGGGCGATTTCACTGTAGCCGGCGTACTGGCCGCCAATGGTGCCGTCGCTGTTGTCGAATACCAGCTCGATGCTGGCGTGTCCCACCGGCTTTCGTGCCGTGGAGCCGTTGAAGATGACATCCGCCATGGAGTCGCCGCGCAGGTTCTTGGCCGAGGTCTCGCCCATGACCCAGCGCACGGCATCGATAATGTTGGATTTACCGCAGCCGTTCGGGCCGACGACGCCGACCAGATTGCTGGGCAAGTAGATGGTCGTCGGGTCTACAAAGGACTTGAAGCCGGCGAGCTTGATCTTGGACAGCTGCATGGGCCCGAAAGATACAAGATTTGGGACCGGGGATACAACATTTTTGTGGGTCAACCTGGCAAAAACCCATCATCTTGTGTTTCCAGTCGCTGCAATCGCAAGTTGACGGGTCCGCCACCGGGCTTATAGTCTGCACCCATGACGACGACGCCAGGCAAAGAGCTGGAGACCTTCTCCAATCCCCATCCGGACCGCGACTACACCATCCGGATCCGTGTTCCTGAATTCACCTGCCTGTGCCCGAAAACCGGGCAACCGGATTTCGCCACCCTGACGCTGGAATACGTCCCCGACCTGCTGTGCGTGGAGCTCAAATCCCTCAAGCTCTACATCTGGTCCTTCCGCGACGAGGG
>JBAVKA010000252.1:0-4315 GCA_049688075.1 Gammaproteobacteria bacterium | reverse complement strand
ATCACCGCCCAGGCGGTGCTCGGCAACTACAACTACTTCGGTACCAGCACCGCGGCCATGGAGCGCTGGCAGGACTGGTTCGCCATCCCGGTCTGCGGCGTGGTCGGCGGACTGCTAGGCGGGCTGTTCAGCCAGCTCCTCATCACCGGCTCTGAGCGCATCGCGCCCCTGCGCCTGCGCTACCCCATGTATGTGGCGGCCGGCTGTGGTCTCGCCATCGCGGTGGCGGGTTTCGCCTCGGGCAACCTCAGCTACGGCACTGGCTACGGCGAGGCCAGGGAGATCATCGCCAGCGGACAGGCCATCACCGCCGGTTATCCCTTCTACAAGTTCTTCGCTACGGTGGCCTCCTACCTGAGCGGCATTCCGGGCGGCATCTTCGCCCCGTCGCTGGCCACCGGGGCCGGGGTTGGGGCAAATCTCGCACCGTGGTTTCCCCATCTCTCGCCCCAGGTGTTCATCATGCTGGGACTGGTGGGCTATTTCGTGGGCGTGGTGCAGACGCCGCTGACCGGCTTCATCATCGTCATGGAGATGACCGACGACCATTCCCTGCTGCTGCCGCTGATGGCCACCGCCTTCATCGCCTTCGGCGTTTCGCGACTGGTGTGCAGGAAGCCGATCTACGTAGCCCTGGCCCGCGCCTTCCTGGCGCCGCCCGGAGCGGTAACCGAGGTGATGCCGGAACCGGCGGCGGAATCCGCGCCCGAAAAGGCCTGAGGTCGCGGGCGGATCGAGGTGAGACAACCGGAGGAGATCACCTCTATGTAGGTAGAATCCACAATACGGGACGATAGCGATCCGCTGAGTTATGAAAATCCCTCGATGAGGGGTTTTTTCGTGCAGCACAATGCGTACTGATTAGATGGATAGATCCGTGCAAGTACCTACCTCATCGTGGAGGAATACTCTGAAACACGGTTGCAGTCGAATTGCTGATAATGAGAAGGGGGGCAACTTCTTGACCAGTTTCTCCATACGCAACGCAGAACTAGCATGTAATTCGCCAATATTTACGATACATATATAAATAATAATAGAATTCGCTAAATATTACGACTTGAAGTAATCTTAATATATCGATTGTAATTCGTCATATATGGCGTAATTTGATTGGTATTGGTTATTACTCGTTAATATTGGCGACGATGAAGATATCCAAACTCCTGGCGGATGACGCCATTCTTGCCGAGATCGGGGCACGTATTGCGCGGCGCCGACTCGATCTTCAGTTGACCCAGGCGGCCGTGGCCGAACAGGCAGGCATCGCCAAGCGCACGCTTGAGCGGCTGGAAGCCGGGCATTCGATGCAGATGTCGAACCTCATCCGCATCCTGCGGGTGCTGGATGATCTGTCGGGTCTGGACCGCATGATCCACGAGGCCGGGCCGAGCCCCATGGACCTGCTGAAACGCAAGGGCAAGCCGAGGCAGCGGGCCACGAGGGGCCGCCGTCCGGATCAGCCCGGCGTACCCTGGACCTGGGATGAAGACACATGACTACGGTTGCCGAAGTCAGGCTTTGGGGGCGCACCATCGGCGCGGTCTCGCTGGAGGAAGGCGAAGAGGTCGCTGCCTTCGAGTATGACCAGGCATTCGCGCAAAGCGGCATCGAGATTTCACCGATTACGATGCCGCTGTCGCGCCGTGTCCACAGCTTCCCCGAGTTATCCCGCAGGACGTTTTACGGGCTGCCCGGACTGCTGGCGGACTCGCTGCCGGACAAGTTCGGTCACGTCCTGATCGACGCCTGGCTGGCCACCCAGGGCCGGCAGCCGGACTCGTTCAATGTGATCGAACGGCTCTGCTACACCGGCGAGCGTGGCATGGGCGCTCTGGAATTTGCACCCGCGACCGGCCCGAAAGCCCGGCAGGCCGGCCGGATACAGATCGACAGGCTGGTTGAACTCGCATCGGATATCCTGACCCATCGAAATACCCTGCAGGCCTCCTTCTCCGATGAAAACAGCGAGCAGACCCTTGCTGATATCCTGCGGGTCGGCACCTCGGCCGGCGGCGCGCGCGCCAAGGCGGTGATTGCCTGGAATCCGTCCACCCATGAAGTGCGGTCCGGCCAGATACCGGCAGGCGAGGGATTCGAGCACTGGCTGCTGAAATTTGACGGCGTCAGCGGAAACCGGGACAAGGAACTCGAGGACCCGCAGGGTTACGGCGTCATCGAGTATGCCTATTACAGGATGGCCCGCGACTGCGGCATCGACATGAGCGAATGCCGGCTGTTCGAGGAAAACAGCCGGCGGCATTTCATGACTCGCCGGTTTGACCGTTCTGCAGGCGGCGAGAAGCTGCACATGCAGTCGCTGTGCGCGCTGTCGCATTACGATTTCAATATGGCGGGCGCCTATGGCTATGAACAGGCGCTGCTGGTGATCCGGCAACTGGGGCTGCCCATGCAGGCAATCGAGCAGCAGTTCCGCCGCATGGTGTTCAACATCGTTGCCCGCAACCAGGACGACCATGTCAAGAATATTGCCTTCCTGATGAACAAGGCAGGCGAGTGGTCTCTCGCTCCCGCCTTCGACTTGACCTACAGTTACAATCCATCCGGCGCATGGACCGCCAGTCATCAAATGACGCTCAATGGTAAACGCGACGACTTCGCCCTCGAGGATTTCAAGTCCTGTGCGAAGGCGGCCTCCATGAAGCGGGGGCGTGCCGTGACGATTCTCGGGGAGGTGCAGAAAACCGTGTCACGCTGGCCGGACTATGCGGAAGAGGCCGGCGTAAACCCGGCACAGCGCGACCAGATTCATCACGCGTTACGCCTGGGTGATTTCTAGATGACACCAGGAAATCACATACCCGTCCAGGCCTGCATTCCCGACTATGCACAGGCGATCGACTGAAGGGTCGCGACGTCTGACGCCGTCTCCTCGGTGCCCATTCCCGGCGCTGTCTGGTTATTTGGCAGCGGACTGATCGGGATCAAGGGCAAGATGCCGGGCCTCGCGGTCACCGCGTTCAGGATCTCTATCACTGCATTGTCGGCGGCCCTGGCGACAATGGCGCCTCACTGCTCTGTCGGCTTATGGACACCGAAGTACCCCAATCGAGTCTGATCCTGCGGATCTCCTTGACTTACGACAGGATTTGGTTGGAGAATGAGCGTCAGAGTAATGGCGCATGGGCTTGGGTTTGATGCGAGTTCATTATTCATATAACAAAAACGTTCATAAAAATAATGATGTCATATGGCGGACTATGGAAATAATCAGTGTGCTATCTCGCGCAGAAACCTGCCATTAAAGTTTGGATGTTGAGCCATCACCCGTATGTACGAAGCCTTCTACCATCTGAACACCAACCCCTTCAGACTCACGCCTGATCCGAGGTTCTGTTTTAGCCATGCCGGTTATAAATCGGCCCGGGAATACCTCGATTACGCCCTCGGGCTCGGCGAGGGTTTCATCATGGTCACGGGACGGCCAGGCACCGGCAAAACCCTCCTGGCGGAATCGTTTCTGAAAGATCTCGACTCGACCCGGGTGTCGGCCAGGAGGGTTGCCGTTTCCGGTCTCGAGGCGGATGACCTGTTGCGGGCGGTGGCCTATGCCTACGGTATCGAGGCAAACGGCCTTGACAAGGCAACGCTGCGCCACCGTATTCAGCAGCATTTCACCCTGCAGGAACAGCGCGGGCGGCGGGCGCTGCTGATCATCGATGAGGCGCAGGGGCTCCCGTCCTCTTCGCTGGAGGAACTGCGCCTGCTGGCAGACTTGCAGGCGGGATCGCGACCGCTGCTGCAGCTGTTTCTCGTCGGCCAGGAAATGTTGCGTGATCTGATGTGCACGCCGGGAATGGATCAATTCCAGCAACGGATCATAGCGACCTGTCATCTCAGGCCACTGGGTCTGCGGGAGACCAGGGCCTATATCAAACACCGGCTGTGCCGGGCGGGCTGGACAGGAGATCCGGAGCTGACCGGGGCGGCGCTGCTCGCTATTCACCAGTGGAGCCGGGGTGTGCCACGGCATATCAACAAGCTATGCAACCGCTTGCTGGTGCTTGGATACGGAAAGGGGAAACACATCCTCGACGAAGCGGAAGTGCAGGCGATCGCCATAGAACTGCGCGAGGAGCAACTGACGCCCCTGGGCAGTAATCAGGAGACGTCCGACGAATTCAGCGTGGCCCGGTCCATGGAAGAACACGGGGACGAGGCCTTCCCCCTGTCCGAGCTGGCGCTTGACAGGACTAGCGTGGAGGTGGAAAACCCGCACCAGTCTGCCGCCCCGGCCCCGGTGACACGGCCGGAAACGCATGCCGCCACGCGGCAGACCCGACAGACGGCGCAA
>JBAVKA010000251.1:0-4359 GCA_049688075.1 Gammaproteobacteria bacterium | reverse complement strand
ACTTCCACGTTCCAGGACGGCAGCACGGCGACCCGCTCCTTGCCGGCCTTGATGTCCCACCAGCTCAGGCGGATCTCCGGCAGGGTCAGCTTGCCCGCCTGTTGCGGGACGAAGGCGAACGACTGTTCACTATGGCCGTAGACCACCGCGCCATCGGTGCGGCTTTCCCGTACCGGCTGCTCGGGATAGATCCGCATGCCGGCAATCGCGGGCATCGCAACCTCGGGCAGGTGGGAAGCGGCAAGCCCCTTGGCATCGATGCTGATGACTCGGGTGACAGGTTCCCCGACCCGGAATTCCGGCGGCTGCGCCGCCCAGCTGTCATGCAGCACCAGGTCCTCTCCCGGCAGCCAGGTCGCGGCGGAATACGAAACGGGGTGTGGTTTTACCTTAACGGTGACCGCTTCGCCGCGGGTGTGCACGCGCTTGCCGGGATCGCCAAACGGCGTGGCGAAGAAGCTGTCGTTTCCGAAGGTATCGCGGCCGAAGAACTGCTCGATCATGGAGTCCATGCGCCCGAACGGACGGCGCGCAGCGCCACCCGTCGCCACGCGTCCCGTGAAGCTGACCGGCGGGATGGTAAACGTGCCGCTCTGCTCCGGGAAGATCGCGTAGTTACGTTCGATGACCTGATAGCGTTGTCCGTTCACCGTGGTCTGGTAGTGCTTGTCCTCGCCCAGCCGTTCCACTACCGCGTGTTCGGGCTCGGGGTCGCCGAGCGAACCCTCGACGAGCGGCATGCTGTAGTAAAGCCGCGTGGTGTACTGGATCTGCTGCTGCACGAAGGTCGCTGCATCGTGCGGCTCCACCTCGGTTTCCAGATATAACGGACTGCCGGGCTGGCTGGCCGTGGCCGCCGGCTGGTCGGCGACGGTGAGGGTCAGGGGTGCGGTCGTCTCGCCGCCGACCTTGAGCGCCGGTATTTCGATGCTGCCTCCACGCTTCGGTTCCAGCTCGACGCGCAGGCGGGCACTGCTGGACATCCGGCCGTTGATGATCTGCATCTGCTGACTGGTGCTGGTGCCGAGGATGTTGAAATCCCTGCGCAGGGGAGACAGGTCCGGCTGGGCGCCCTGGGAGTGCTTGCCGTCGGCCTCGATGGTGAGCGTGACGGTGTCACCCTCGGCGATGGTGCTGCGATCCAGGGTCGCAGTCACGCCCGCCCACAGACCGGTCGAGAACATGGCCAGCAGCAGAGACAGGACGAGCATCCATCCTGCCCTTGCCGATTCTCCGTGGCCCGAATACCTGAATTTGCTGAACATCAACATACTCCTGAGAAATGTTTAATTAGTATCCGCACATAAACATCGATTTCAACGCAAAGACGCTAAGAACGCAGAGAAATTCATTAATGAAAACAACACAACACTTTGCGTTCTTTGCGCCTTTGCGGTGAGTTTACTACTTCACGGATGGACACTAATTAAGCATATCCCATGCGGCCGCATTCACCAGCTCTGGCCACTGCCGTTGTCTGCACTGGCGGCGCGCTGGCGGTACTGGTAGAGAAACTTGCGCCGCAGCAATCCGCCCGGATCGTCGGGGATGCGCCGCAGCCATTGCTCCGTAGCCTGTTGTTCCTCGGTCGACGTCGTGTCGGCGGCAGCCTGTGCTCCCGGAGCCCCGCTATGCTCTGCCGGCTCCTCGCTTGCCGGTAGTTCAGCGGCGTGTTGTCGTACCGCCTCCGGAGACGTCTGCTCCGCGGCCGGTGGCTGCCCCTTCGCATCATCAGCCGTCGTGGACGTATTGGGGTTTTCCGCCGTGTTTTGCGCCGAGGATTGCCCGGCGCCGGATGCGGCCTTGTTGTCCTGTGACTCGGTGTCCTTCTGCCCGGCCTGTTGCGCCTCGTCCCGCGAGGCGGCCTGATCGCTGGCCTGTTCCTGGTCCTGTCTGTCCGGCGCGGTATCGGCGGAGGGACCGGGCGACTTGTCATCCTGCGTCTCTTTGCCGTTAGCCGCTTGCCCGGCGGAGTCGTCCTTGCTCTCGCCGCCCTCCTGCTGCGCCTCCTGTTGCTCCGGGCGGTTCGGGGAATCACCGTCGCCGCCGTCCTGTTGAGCCGACTCCGACGCATTCTGGCCGGACTGTTGTCCCTGCTGCTGATCCTGTTGTCCCTGTTGTCCCTGTTGTTGCTGTCCCTGCTGCTGCTGTTGCTGTTTCTCCTGTTGCTGTTTTTCCTGTTGCCGCAGCAGTGCCTCGACGGCTGCCTTGTTGTGCTGCGCATCCTCCATGTTCGGCTGCGCCGCCAGCGCCTGATCGTAGGCGGCGATGGCCTCCTGGTAGCGACCGAGCCGCGCGAGGGCGTTGCCCTGGTTGTAGGCGGCATCCGGACCGCTACCGCTCGCCCGGTTGAAATCCTCAAGCGCCTCTTCATAGTGTCCGGCACGGTACTGCGCCGTACCCTGTTGCCGCGGATCCGTCGCCAGTTCCGCCGCGCGTGCGTGGTCGCCCGCCGCGAGCGCCTGGGCTGCCTGCTGGTCGCGCCGCGTCCACAGGTCATCCCAGGTCGAGGCCATGGCCGGTTGCGGGGGCGTGGCGGTTGCCGCGACCACCAGGATCACGCCCAGCAGCCAGCCTCGGCGAAACGCCAGGGCGGCAAGTGGAAGCAACAGCAGCACGAGCCAGGGACCGCGGGAACGCCAGGCATCGGTCTCCAGTCCGGTCTGTTCCACTTGGGTATTGAGCTGCGGAACCAGCGGTGTCAGCAGCGCATTGAGATCCGAGCCGTTACCGGTGATGGTGGTATAACGCCCGCCGCCGGCGTCGGCCAGCGCGCGCAGTGACGCCTCGTCGAGTCGTGGCACCACGACCGTACCCTGTTCATCCTGCACGAAGCCGCCGGCCCCGTCCGACAGGGGGGCGCCCTCCGCCGTTCCGACGCCCAGCACCGATACCGCGTAGCCCTGGCGTCGCAGGTCCCGGGCCGCATCGATCGCCCGACTGCCCTCGTAACCGTCGGTAACCAGCAGAATCTCTCCGCGACCGGCGCCCGCCTGCCTCAGCAGTTCACCGGCCTTGCGCAGGCCCCGGTCGACGCGACTGCCCTGCACCGGCATGAGACCGGGTTCGAGCGCCTTGAGCAGTTCAGTGATGGTGCGGGCATCCTGGGTGAGGGGGGAGACCACGAAAGCATCGCCGGCGAAGGCCACCAGGCCAACCTGGCCTTCCTCGCTGCGCCTGAGCACGTCCTCCACCTTGTAGCGGGCGCGTTCCAGTCGCGAGGGCTTGAGGTCGGGCGAGGACATGGAACGCGACAGGTCGAGCACCACGACGCGCGCCGCCTCGGTGCGGAACACCGGTTGGGGCATTTTTTCCCATACCGGATCGGCAAGCGCGATGACCGCGATCAGCCAGCCTGCCACGAGCAACCACAGCGGCAGGCGACTGTCGCCCCGCTGCGGGTTGACCAGCAGGTAAGGCAACAGATTCGCATCACAGACCCGGCGCCAGGCGCTGTCGGTCGATGCGTGTCCGCGAAGCTGCCAGGTCAGCAAGACCAGTGGCAGCAGGGCCAGGAACCACAGGGGCTGCTGGAAATGAAACGCTTCAGGCATGACGTACCTCGATGCTCTCGACGCGGCGCAACACGCCGGTTATGCCCAGCGCCAGCAGCGCCGTCAGCAACAAAGCGCCCGAGAGCGGCCATGCATAGAGTTCATGGATCGGGCGGAAGGTTTGCTCGTCCTGGCTCACCGGTTCGAGCTTGTCGAGCAAGGCATAGATCTTCTGCAGACTCTCAATGTCACGAGCGCGGAAATACTGACCCCCGGTTTTTTGTGCGATCGCGGTCAGCGTAGCCTCGTCCAGCTCGGTCGAGGGCACCCGCTGCGTGCCGAAGAAACCGCGCACCAGCTGTTCATCCGCACCCACGCCGATGGTGTAGATGCGCACGCCCTCGTGCGCCGCGAGATCGGCCGCCTTCAGGGGATCCACACTGCCGGAGGTGTTGGCGCCGTCGGTGAGCAGGATCAGCACGCGGTTCTCCGCGGGCCGCTCACGCAGGCGCTTCACGGCCAGACCGATGGCATCGCCGATGGCGGTGCTCTTGCCGGCCAGACCGATGGCCGCCTCGTTCAGCAGGGTGCGCACGGTTTCCCGGTCAAAGGTCAGCGGCGTCTGCAGGTAGGCCTGGTCGCCGAACAGGATCAGACCGAGGCGGTCGCCTTCGCGATGATCGATAAAATTCCCGGCGACGGCCTTGACCGCCGTCAGCCGATCCGTCACCTGCCGGCCGAGTTGCATGTCCTCGGTTTCCATGCTGCCCGAGATGTCGACAGCGAGCAGCAGGTCACGGCCGGTCACCGGCAGGTGTACCGGGGCGCCCACGAACTGCGGCCGCGCCGCGGCGCAGACCAGCAG
>JBAVKA010000250.1:0-4613 GCA_049688075.1 Gammaproteobacteria bacterium | reverse complement strand
CCAGGAGCCTGTCCGGAAAAGTAATGTCGACCGCCTCAATCGATGAGCGGCCGTGATCGCGAACACATTGGCCGCTACCGGAGAAAACCCGACTACCCAGGCTAACTCTACGTATAACTACGTATACAACAAAAATAATAAGTCGCTAGAATTCACTGTAGCGATCATCGCCAACTACTGGCAGAGGCGAGTACTTCACGCTAGCCCTGCGAAATAAAAATGGCGCGCTGTCAGATAACCAGGCCAACATCACTGGCGCGCAGGAATTACCACGGGGAGAACAGTCATCTGCACAGCGTCAATCGATCCATCCCCCGTAGATTCCTGCACAAGGTTCCCGACGGAAAGGTACCCGTCCCGGTCTGCATCAGGACAGGATTGCCGGCGGGATGCAGTGTGTCAGTCGCGGACTGCGAACTTACCTAAATTCGTCGAGACGGAAATTTTCGGTCATGACAGATAATGGCGACCAGGCAACATTCGCTGATCATCTGGCAACAACCCGTTCCCTGCTCTGGGTGGGCGTCTTGTTCGGGGTCGCTTTCTATGTCTTCGATGTGCTGATCGACGTCTACCTGTTTCATCGGGGTCATCTTGCCGATCAACTGGCGCACCCGGGGTATCATGAAATGTACATGCGCGGCAGCATTTTCTTCCTCTGTGTTGCGTTCTCAGCCTACGCCGGCATACTGCTCAATAAAGCACAAACCGCGGCCCGGCGCGCGCAAACGGCGGAAAAGTTTCTCAACTCAATTATTGACAACATCCCCGCCATGATCTTCATCAAGGACGCCAGGGAGCTTCGCTTCGTACGCGTCAATGCAATCGGTGAGAAATTGCTGGGCTTGTCGACGGCACAACTGATCGGCAGGAACGACTATGATTTCTTTCCAAAAGATCAGGCGGACTTTTTCACCGGCAAGGACCGTGAAGTGCTTGAATCGGGAACCGTGCTGTCGATCCCCGAGGAGGAAATCGACACCCGACTTCAGGGCAAACGCGTGCTGCACACCCGCAAGGTTCCCGTCCCCGACGATACCGGTCAGCCAGCCTTCCTGCTCGGCATCTCCGATGACATCACCGAAATCAAACAGGCGGAAGCGGCCCTGCAGGAAACGGAGATTCGCCTGCAGACGCTGTTTGATGCCACCGCCGAATTTATTTTCCTTATCGATCCGGACGGTATCATCCAGATGGTCAATCGTCAGGCCATTGATCAATCGGGCTATACGGAAGAGGAACTCACAGGGAAAAACATCAAGGACTTTTTCACCGAAAAAGCACGGTATACCTGCGAATGCAATTTCCCCCTCCTCAAGGAGCGCGGCTACCTGCGCGTGGACAACGACTTCGTATGCCGCAGTGGCAGAGTCATCCAGATGGAATGTTCGGCAACCGCCGTTCCCGACAAGACTGGCAATTTCGTATCCTTCCTGATGATCCAGCGCGACGTCACGGAAGAGCGCGCTATTGTCAGCGCCCTGGCGGACAGCGAGCGGCGCTTTCGGGCGATATTCAATTCCGCCTTCCAGTTCATCGGTCTGCTGGATCCCGGGGGTATTGTGCTGGAAGTCAACGAGACGGCGCTGGATTTCGGGGGATTCACCCCGAACGATGTCATCGGACGGCCATTCTGGGAGATGCCCTGGTGGAGCACCACAACGGAAGTACAGCAGTGTCTCAAGGATGCGCTTGCGCAGGCATCGCGCGGCAAGCTGGTGCGCAATGAACTCGTCGTGCACGACAGGAATGGCACGATGGCGACCATCGACTTTTCACTCAAACCGGTTCTGAACAATCAGGGTGAAACAATACTCATTATCCCTGAAGGCAGGGATATTACCGACAGCAAGCGTGCACAGGGTGAGTTGCAACAGCGCCAGCAGGAACTGGCCCACATTACGCGGCTGAGCACGCTGGGAGAGATGGCTACAGGTATAGCCCATGAACTCAACCAGCCACTGACGGCCATCAGCAGTTACTGCGAATCGGCGCTGGAGTTGCAGAAGATGCACCCGCAACTCCCGAAGAGTCTCGCCGAGATCATAAGACGGACGATGGAACAATCGCACCGCGCCGCCGCAATCATTCGTCAACTGCGTGATTTCACCGACAAGCGGCAAAACACCATGAATGTGCTCGACATCGACGAGCTGGTGCAAAGATCCATACGGCTGCTCGATTGGGAATTACGCGATACCGGCACAACGATCGAACTGCACCCGGGTGCCGGGGGAGGCATGATACTGGCGAACAAGGTGCAGATAGAACAAGTCATCGTGAACCTGGTGATAAACAGTATCGAGGCGATTCGCGAGGCAGGCAGAACTGACGGGCGTATTTCCATTCAGTCGAACAGACTGACGAACGCTCTGGTGGAGATCTGCGTAACTGATAACGGGACGGGAGTACCGGCAGACATGGAGAACTGCCTGTTCAATCCCTTCCAGTCGAAAAAACCGAACGGAACCGGTCTGGGACTTTCCGTGAGCCGCTCCATTATCGAGTCCCACGGGGGGAAGCTGTGGTTTGACAGGGGGCATTTGAATGGAGCGGTTTTCTGCTTCTCGCTGCCCCTGCAAGAAGAAAAGCAACGAACATGAAAAAGATCGCAAACATCTATCTGGTGGATGATGATGAGGCGGTTCGCCATGCCTTGATCACCCTGCTGGCTACATCAGGTTATAAGGCCAGTGGATTCGACAGTGCAGAGTCATTCCTCAACTCTGTCGACCTGTCAAAACCGGGAGTACTGCTGCTTGACCAGCGCATGAACGGCATGTCGGGTCTGGAACTGCAGAAAGAGCTCGGGATGCGCAACATCGACATGCCCATTATTTTCATCACCGGACACGGCGACATCCCCATGTCCGTGATCGCAATGCGTTCCGGTGCAGTGACTGTCCTCGAGAAGCCGTTCAATAACAGCCAGCTGATCGATAGTCTGGAAGAATCGCTTGCGGTCGTCAGGAAAAATATCGCAGTACGCCAGCTGCAGGCGAACATCCGCAGCAGATTCGACACGCTGACCTTGCGCGAGCAGCAGGTCATGAAATACGTCGTTCAGGGCATGACAAACCGGACGATTGCCGAAGTAATGGAACTCAGCAACCGGACTGTCGAGGTGCACCGGTCCAAGGTAATGAAGAAGATGCAGGCAACGACCTTGCCGGAACTGGTACTCATGGCACCGGCATGCGGATTGGGCCCATCCGAACGCTGACCGTTCCACAGGCTGCGCCGTTCCCGCCGGCCAGCCGCTGCCTGACCGAAGCTGGCTACCAACGCCATACATGGCGTTGAATACATAACCCGGGTGCCCCGTCGGCTACCTGAATCTATTGCCCGTCAATTCGATGAACAGCGCGAAAATCATCACGATGACCAGCAGATAGAACATCGATATTTCGGGATGAGTTGCAGATTTCTGTGGCCGGGACGGTTGGTATCCACCAGACTGCCTCTCTGCGGGAATTTGCGTATCTGCGGCATCTGCCGGGCCGGCATTCGGGAATGCACGTGAGGCCGTCGCGTCAATAGCCCCTGAAGCACCCGCCTCGAGCGTAAATGCTTCAGATGTTACGATCTCTCCGCTCTGGTCTCTGGAAATGATTGCCGGGTTAGACAGCCCGGGAATCAAAAGAAGAACAAGAACAAAGCCGCCGGATCTAACCATCCGTACCACCCACCTACAGAGGGATATGGCACGGGTACGGCTGGCAGAATGGCTGCTGACCATCGATCCTCCCCAGGCTTCATTGTGACGGACACAGAATCCGGCTCACACGCCCGCCAGACGCCTGCCCGCCCGTCCCGGCCACGTGAAAAACGCGAAGCATAATCTTCAAGGATCATGCTGCTGAATTACCTTACACATACAGACGTGACGGGTAACCAAGGTATCCTTGTTGAATTAATAACCCGTAATCATTGTTATGACAATTCGTGGAAATACTTAGAAAGTATCTGCGAGATGAATTTCCGCAACGAATTCAGATGACTGGCAGCTATCGATTCCACCGCCAGTCACACCTGTTTTCGCTCCCGGCCTGCTGCATGCCCGAGGTCACGTGCAACGTCCGCGAACTACCGGGCTATCACGCCGGCGCTGCGTCCGGACTGGAGAAGCCGGAGCATGATCATGCTGCAGGATTTTCACGGGCAATCCCTGCGGCAGGGAGGCTCGGGGGATAGAGTGTGACCTGAGTCTCAGACCGTCTGCGGCGGTTGCTGAACAATTAACTTCATGGTCCAGGGTACAAGGAGAACACGATTTTCAGTGAACAATCATTCGAAGGAGCACGCAAGGGGACCGGATTTCAAACCGCTGTCAGACATTGCACGCACTCCCCTTGGCACAGTGATGAGGAATCCGGTCCCCTTGCGTCATTCCTTCAAGCTGCGGATCATCTCCAGCAATTTTTCATCATCCCATTCCCTTCCGCCAATGGCCCGATAGGCCAGGGTGCCGTCGGGAGCGATCACATAACTGGTAGGCAGCCCCTTCACAGGCCACTGGCTGATAACCTCACCGGAGCGGTCAAGCAGCAGGGGAAACTCGGCCGGATAGTCCGCCGTAAACACGAAAATGGTGTCTTCATCCTCACCGACGT
>JBAVKA010000249.1:0-5593 GCA_049688075.1 Gammaproteobacteria bacterium | reverse complement strand
GAGCGTGTCACGAGAGGGGTTGCCCGGCAGGGACATAGTCAACGGCTTGCGAGGAGTTCATACGTATAGAAATCACCTCACCGCAAAGGCACACGACGGCAGGGAGAAGGTGAGTCCGGGAACCGGTTGAGAGACTGGCCTGGGCCATGCACGACTACAGGGATGCAGGAGGTAGAGTACCAAGAGTAGGCGCCTTCGGCGACGCATGGAGCAGTTACCGAGGAGCTAGTGCACCAAAAGCAGGCGCTTCAGGCGATGCAAGGAGCAATTGCCGAAAGAACGCAAAGTCTTTTACTTGTTGTTTTTAATATAAATTTGCGTCTTTGCGGTGAAAATGGTATTTATCAACGAACACGACTTGGCTATGGAGAGGTAGGGGGAACGTAAGGAACGATGCGTGCGACGCACCTTGCAGTCGGGCGCCACTCAGGGTGAGGCTGGAGGTTCGGCCGGGGACAAAGGCGCCGGCGTGGCATCGCCTTTGCCAGGTTCCGCGGCGGGTTCGGGGGCAGGTCGCGGCAGGGTGAACAGGTTGTCGGCCTCCGAACCAGGCAGCAGGTACTGGATGCCCCAGTCCGGCCGGTCAAGGACGAGATCCGGGGTGCGGGTGACGATGCGCAGCATGATCGGCCGGGTGCTGTCGCGGGTGTACGCGGTAACCGTCTCGCCAGTGGTACTGTCATCGTCACGGCGCGTCAGCAGGGCGGTGGCGTTCTGCCAGTTCTCGATGAGGGTCTGCAGGGCGTCGGCGCCGACGTCTTTATGCCCGGGGTCGAGGCGCCAGTGGCCGTCATCGGAATAGGCCAGCGTCATGTCCGGCAGTTCGAGTCGGGTGATGGCGCCGCGCCCCTCCAGAATCTGGCGACTGACGAAGTTCGGCCAGTCGGCGTTGAGCAGGTGCTGATACTGGTCGTCGATCAGGTACACGGTATCGCCTACCTGGACATAGCGCTGGTTTTTCAGCGCATCGGTGGTGCCGAAGCGGAAGTCGAGGTCATCCATGGCCACGCGCGCGAGGGGCGGTTGCAGACCCAGCGACGCAAGGTCCAGCGACCCGGCCGGGTAATAGCGTGTCGCAGTGGCCTCGAGCAGGCGCAGCAGCGCCCGCACCTGAAAATCCGCGGCGGGCAGTTCCCGGTTATCAGCCAGCAGGAACCAGCGACCGTCGTGCCTGCTGAACTTGAGCGGGTCACGTGCGAGGCGCTCAACGGTGAGGCTGCCGGTCTGCTCCGGAGTCAGCCCGGTGGTGATCGGGCGGGGCGCGTCCACGGGCTTCACGCCGGGCTTGAACCAGGCCACCAGCGCCAGCCCGAGGACGGCGAGGAACAAGACCAGGTTGAGCAGGGCGCGCGTCGACATCAGCGGCGCCGGCGGCGCAGCCAGATCACCAGACCGCTGGTCATCAGCAGGATCGGCAGGCCGAGCAGGGCGCCGAGGCCGATAATACCCTGGGTGACCGGCGCCAACTCGAGCGTAGTGTCGGGCGCCGCCTTGATGCGGATGTCGATGTAGGCGTCATCGTGGCTCAGCCAGTGGACCATGTTCAAGCCGAGATCGAGGTTGCCGGCATTGCCGAGGTAGGTGTTGGAAAGGAAGTCGCCGTCACCCATTACGATGACGCGCTGCTCATGTGGCGGCGTATCTGCTGTGTCAGCAGCATCCCCGGACACGGCGGCGGTGAGGGCCACGCCGATATCGAGCGGGCCGGCGCGTTCATCGGTGTTTTCATCGAACTGGATTTCGCCTTTCAGTTCGCCAAGTTCGGTCCAGGAGCGGCTGAGCGTCGAGAGGATCGGGGTGGCCTGCCAGTGCGGATCCTCGCGGATTTCCAGTGCGGCCGCCTCAGGGAACACGGTGACGGATTTAAATTCGCGCGTGACCTCATGAGCGGGATAGGCGGTCACCAGGGCAAAGGACGGGTCGTTGATACCGAAGGCCTGGGTGGTGGCGTCGACGACCACGCCGGGCAGGAACGCGATGCCGAGCAGTTCGGCCAGCGTCTCCAGGCCGGCCGGCTTGCCGGGTTCCGCCAGCCACAGCAGGTTGCCGCCCTGCGAGACGTAATCCCGCACCATGGCCACTTCGCCCGGTAGCAGGTTGACGCGCGGGCCGGCGATGACCAGCAGGCTGGTGTTGTTCGGTACGGGATTTTCGGCCAGATTAACCTTCTGCGCCTTGATGCCGTTGCGCTCCAGCTCCTTGCCGAAAGCCCCGAGGTCGGCATTGGCCTCGCCGTGCGGATCGCGCTCGCCGTGGCCGGTCAGAAACACGATCCAGCGTTCGTCCTGGCGGGAGACGCGCAGCAGGGCGTTGGTGAGTTTCTGCTCGCTGCGAACCTGTACGTGCTCGCCGCGCCCCTGGTAGCCGACGACCAGTTCGCCGTCGACCGTGATGCCCTCGGTGCGTACCCGCTCGGGCGCCGTATCGGGGTTGATGAATTCCAGGCCGATGTCCGGCTTGAAACGCTGGTAGCTGCCGACCAAATCCTTGATTTGTTCTCTCAACATCGCGTCCTCGCTTGCGTAGGCCGTGATGGTGACCGGATCGGTTAGTTCCGCGAGCAGTTTGCGGGTATCCCCCGAGATCGTATTGCGGCCGCCGGCGGTCCAGTCTGCCTGGTAGACATACAGGGTGCTGAGCCAGGCGAGCAGACCGATGATGCCGATGAACAGCACGACGAATATCCAGCCTTGCAGGCGCAGCAGGAAGCGGGAGCGGGGTGTGATCTGCATGACCTGGACAGGCTCCTGGCGTCAGTGTGACAGTCGGTCGGCATCCAGGCGGCGGATGCTGAGGCCGAGGAACAGGGTGATGACCAGCAGGTAATAGGCTGCATCGATGCTGTTGAACTGCCCTTTCAGCAGGGTTTCATAATGGCGCAGCATGGACAGGTAGGCGAACAGGCCGCTCGCCTGGTTGTCACTGTTGCCGGCCCAGTCGATGATCCACAGCAGCAGCAGCAGGCCGAAGGTGCTGATGGCGGCAATGGTGGGCTGTTCGGTCAGCGCCGACATGAACAGGCCGATGGCGGTAAACGCCGCCAGCAGCAGGGTGAGACCCAGCAGTCCGGCGGCGAGCTTGCCGAGATCGAGGTCGGTGCCGGCCAGCAGGGAGAGTGGCATCAGGGACAGCAGGACCAGCAGGACCAGAAAGAAGGACAGCACGCCCAGATATTTGCCGATAATGATCTCCGTCATCGACACCGGCGCCGAGAACAGCAGGCTGAGCGTGCGGTTGCGCCGTTCCTCGCTCAGTACGCGCATGGTCAGCAGTGGCGCCACCAGCAGCAGCACGATGGCGGCGTCGGCAAACAGCGGGGCGACGACCAGATCCGCTATGCCGGGGGCGCCTTCCATGGCCGCGAGTTTCGGTTGCCATACGAGGTAGTTGTCGACCTGCGACAGGAAAATATACGCCAGGATGAACTGCACCACGGCCAGCACCGCCCAGGCTTGCGGCGAGAGGAACAGACTGCGCAGTTCACGCGCGGCGATGGTGAAGATCATACGGCGGCCTTCTGCGGCTGGTCGGCAGGCAGCTCCGAGCAGGTCAGCTCGATGAAGATCTGTTCCAGTGTGCGTCGTTCGGGGCTGAGTTCGTGCAGGCGCCAGCCGCCGGCGACCGCCTGTTCTATCAGTGCTTCGGAGGGGTTCATGTCGGTGAAATGGATGCGCACCCGATTATCGGGGAGTGCTTCCGCACGACTGACGCCCGGCACCTTCGCCAGTGCGTCCATATCCGGGGAGGCGTGAAAGGCGGCCATCAGGCTGGTTGCCTTCAACTGTTGCTCGAGGCCGGTGATGCTGTTCGAGAACACCAGCCGCCCCTGGTGGATGATCTGCACCCGGTTACAGATGGCCTGTACCTCGGGCAGGATGTGGGTGGACAGGATGATGCCGTGCTCCTTGCCCAGTTCGCGGATCAGGGCGCGGATCTCGCGAATCTGGATCGGGTCGAGTCCGACGGTGGGTTCATCGAGAATTACCACCGCGGGGGTATGGATGATCGCCTGGGCGATACCGACGCGCTGCTGGTAGCCCTTGGAGAGGTTACCGATCAGGCGGTGGCTGACCTCGTTCAGGCCGCAGCGCTCCATGGCGGTGCTGATGGCCTTGCCGATGTGGCCACGGGCGATGCGATTCAGGCGTGCGCAGTAGCGCAGGTATTCCTCCACGGTCAGTTCCCGGTAGACCGGTGGCTGTTCGGGCAGGTAGCCGATTTCGCGCTTGGCGCGCTTGGGCTCATCGAGCAGGTCGATGCCGTGTACCTCGATGCGCCCGGCGCTCGGCGCGAGGTTGCCGGTGATGAGCTGCATGGTGGTGGTCTTGCCCGCGCCGTTGGGTCCAAGAAACCCCAGCACATCGCCCTTGGCCAGGTCGAAACTCACGTCGTCGACCGCCAGGGTGTGGCCATAGTAGCGGGTCAGGTGTTCTGCATGTACCAGCGTGTCCATCTGCATGGGTAACGACGATCCGGGCTATTGCACGAGGCGCGGATTATACTCCGCGTTCTAACCTTGAAAAGCGAGGATTCGCCACGTCATCGACGCATCCGACCCGTTGTTACGACCCGGTTCCGCCGGAAAGGTTCACACTTCACGGAAACGAGCATGTGGCTGGGTATTGACACCGGCGGTACCTTCACCGATTTCGTGCTGTTCGACGAACAGACGTTGCGAGTGCACAAGGTGCTGTCCACCCCGCAGGCGCCGGAACAGGCTATCCTGCAGGGCGTCTGCGACCTTGGTCTGGCCCTGCCGGGACTGCAGGTCGTCCACGGCTCGACCGTGGCCACCAATGCCGTGCTCGAGCGCAAGGGCGTGCGTACCGTCTACATCAGCAACCGCGGGCTGCGCGACGTGCTCACCATCGGCCGCCAGGCGCGCGCCGAACTCTATAACCTGCAGCCCGAACCACAGCCGCCGCCGGTACCGCGTGAGCTGTGCCTGGAGGTGACGGCGCGTCTCGGCGCCGACGGCCGCCGTATCGACCAGCTGGACGCGGCGGACCGGGAGGCGATCCGGGAACAGATCGCCGCGCTGCAGCCCGAGTCCGTGGCCATCAACCTGCTGTTCTCCTTTCTCGATGATGCGGATGAATGCACGATCGCGTCATGGATGCCGGAGGGGCTGTTCGTCGCACGGTCCTCCGAGGTGCTGCCGGAATACCGGGAGTACGAACGTGGAATCGCCACCTGGCTCACCGCCTGGGTCGGCCCGCTGGTGGCTGGCTACCTTGAGCGCCTCGGCCAGGCCCTGCGGCCGGCGGCGGTCACGGTCATGCAGAGTTCCGGCGGCACGGTGGGTGCCGAGCAGGCCGGCCGCAAGGCGGTGCATCTGCTGCTCTCCGGGCCGGCCGGCGGCTTGATGGGCGCGCGCTTCATCGGCCGCCTGACCGGCGAGACCCGGCTGCTGACCTTCGACATGGGTGGGACCTCGACCGACGTGGCCCTGATCGAAGGCGACATCCAGCTGACCTCCGAGGGGCAGATCGGACCCTGGCCGGTGGCGGTACCCATGGTCGATATGCATACCATCGGCGCCGGGGGCGGGTCCATCGCCGCCATCGACAGCGGCGGGCTGCTGCAGGTGGGC
>JBAVKA010000248.1:0-2494 GCA_049688075.1 Gammaproteobacteria bacterium | reverse complement strand
ATGGCCGGTTGTCAGTTGAATCTCCAGTTGACTTGCGCGCTGAGAATGTCGACAGAAGCGTCGTAGCTGCCCTTTAGCTGGTGAAATCCGGTATTCAGACCCGTGCTCGGATCGTAGGCGTCCGAGCTGTTGATGTCGGGGTTGTCCACAAACAAGTGGGCGTAACCGAGATCGAAACTCAGTTTCTTGTTGAGCTTGTAGTTGGCGCCGAATGAGAGCCAGGTGCGATCCGCATCCGGAACGCGCGCCGTGCGCAGCTGGGCATCGGGCACCGGTGTTTCATCAAATGCCACCCCGGTGCGTAACAGCCAGGATTCATTGTATTTGTAGGTGGCGCCTATGGCGTAGCGGGTCGTATCGTTCCATTGCAGCTGGGTGACGCTTTGGGTGCCGCCCTGAATTTCAACGTCGAGCTTATTGAGGTTACTCCACTTGGTCCAGGTGACATCGGCCATGATGGTCCATCGAGGGTTGAGTTGATGCAGCCCGCTGAGTGACAGGGAATCCGGCAGCGAGACATCCAGCTTCGCATTTCGCTTGAAATTGCCGGCGGGCAGCCCGGATACGCGTGCATCGCCTTCAATCGTCAGGTTGACCTTGGAACGGTAGGCGATGCCAAGACGCGTACTGTCGGAGGGCTCCAGCAAGACACCCAGATTGTATCCGTATCCCCAGTCATCGCCGGTGAGTTTGGCTTTCCCGTCGTAAGTGGATGTGCCGGGTTGCCAACCGGGGATAGGGGTTCCTAGCAGCGCCGCGCCAAGACCGCCATCTACCGCATTGGTCAGTTCACCGTCCGCATACAGCGCGCTGACACCGAAGCCCACTGATGCGTGCTCATCGATCTTCCAGGCAAATGACGGATTGATATTGACGGTGGTGAGTTCTGACTTGATGGCGTTGTAACGGCCAACCCAGTTGTTACTGTATTCGGTTTTAAGCCCGAATGGCGCGTTTACGCTCAGCCCAAACCAGAGCTGGTCGTTGAATTGATGGGAGTAGGCGCCGTGAGGTATCGCGGCCGTCAGGCCCAGATCATCGCTCTTCTTGCCCTGGATGGGTACCGGCGGAGGTCCGGCAAGACCGCTTGCCTGGATGGCGGGGTTGCCCGGGTTGTAAAAACCCTTGCCCGAGAAATCGACATCCGAGCGGACGATATGGACACCGCCACTGACGTTCTTTCCTTCCAGCCGCGTCATGCTTGCCGGATTGAAAAACAGGGTGCTGGCATCATCCATACCCGCCGAGCCGTTTGCATAGGCAGTGCCCATGCTGCTGACGCTTTGTTCGATCAATCCAAATCCGCCCGCATTGGCGCCGAGCGAGATGACTGTCGCCAACCCGGCAAGGCCACATGCCCGGGTGCGGCCTGCATAAGATTTATGATTTCCCATTCTTGCCTCCTGAGCCCGTTATGACAGCATGTTTTCAGCCGAACTGTGTTGTGGGTCTATCCGTAGCAACGACTTTCCCTAACCAGCCCCCTTGACTGTGTCGCGAACACTACAATATTTGAAGCTAATAAACAACAAAAATGTTGACAACTATCTAAGTCTTTGACAAGGTTACAGCCCTATGCGCTATGTATGTATCAAAATAACAACAAAACATCATCGCACAGTTTCAAGTGTCCGATCACAGACGAGGAGCACAGGCATGACGCGTATATCCGGATGGCTTGTAGTGATTTTGGCGGCTGGGGGATTATTCGTTTCTTCACAGGCGTCGGCAACCACGGGTTATTTCGCCCTGGGTTACGGCGCCAAGGCGATGGGTGTTGCGGGTGCCGTGGTATCCAATCCCCAGGATTCCGCCACGATCGCGGTCAACCCGGCGGGTATTACAGCCATCGGCGAGCGCGTGGATGTCGGTCTGGAATTTTTCAGTCCGCAGCGCAAAGCGGAACTCGACACCTCCGCGCTCGGTGCGACCTTCGACGTGAAGGAAGACAGCCGGCGCAACCTTTTTCTGATCCCTAATATCGGATTCAACATCCAGCTGCGTGACAACCTCTGGTTCGGTTTCAATAACTACGGCAATGGCGGGCTGAATACGACCTACGACCAAAACCTCTATGACCAGACAGCCGCTGTGCTGGGTGCATATGCCAACGGAATTCCCTCTCCTCCGGCGCCGCCTCCCGGGATTCCGCCGGGTCCCGGGGCGGCGGCGTTCGTACCCAAGGGAACCACAACCGCGGATTTCGGGGTGCCGACAAAGGATGTGGGCAAGCTGGGCATCGACCTGGTGCAGGCCATTTATGCACCGGCCCTGGCGCTGCGTTTCCATGAAAATCAGTCTGTCGGTGTGGCTTTGTTGATCGGCGTGCAGCGATTCAGTGCCCGCGGTCTCGGGAACTTTCAGTGTTTCACCAAATCCGCTGCGACGAACCCGGCCAATGCCGCCACCTGTCCCAATGGGTATGCCGCCGTGCCCTCGGATAAATTGACCAACAATCAGAGCGACTGGGCCTACGGCGCCGGTGTGCGTGTCG
>JBAVKA010000247.1:0-8862 GCA_049688075.1 Gammaproteobacteria bacterium | reverse complement strand
ATATTCGAGAAACAGATAGATGCATAACCACCAGAATGCCGGACTTTCCTGCTTCAAACCCTGCCAAATGGCTTTCGGCTTGACCGCATAGTAGTCAGTAATATCAACTTCAGTCTGGTTGGCTGATTTTCGAGAGTATTTCATGCAATGACTTTTCTATATAATTAAAACAGTAATCAAAGTACTGACTAGACATACCGAAAGGATCTTGTATATGCGGGTTTACCGGCTTCCCCCATAATCCAAGGAGGGTACATCCATATTCCTTGCCATACTTTATCTCCAGCTGTACTGCCTGCCATGGTTCCATGGCGACGAGCAGGTCATTCTTTCTGAGATCCAGCGTCTCTATCCGCGTTGTCCTGTGCTTGCTCAGGTCAATGCCCCTTAGTATCGCTGCCTGAATTGCGCCGTCATCGGCGGGCAGGCCATTCTTCGTGTTAAGGCCACAGGACACTGCATTAATACCCAGCGACTTCGCCAGTGCCTCCGCGTAGGCGCTCCTGCAAATATTGCCCTTGCATACAAACACCAGTCTATCCACCGACTTCCAGTCAACTTTTCGATATGCCCGGTATCCTCCCAGCAGATAGTGGCAATGGCTCCACCAGGTTCGGACGAACCCCCGGCCTGACCCATAATTATCCTTGAGCCAGCTGGTGACAGGCGTTGGTAATACATTGCTTAACATAAAAATCTTCGTATTACCCTTACAATGTCTGAATAATTGCTGCAGCAGTAACCGGTGAGCCTATATAATTCAATAAAATCAGTAACAACAATGTCCCGGCTCACGCTTTCTTTCCATTCAAACCTAATCTTACATGAAACGAACCCTTGTTCTAGATGCCGGTCAACGCAGTGCACTCGCTGTCACACGTTCACTTGGCAAAAAAGGGGTACAAGTCTTTACTGCCGAGGAAACACCAGGTGCACTGGCCACCTGTTCCCGGTATTCAAAACAGTTCTTTTCATATCCATCACCCCGGTTTCACCCTGAGATGTTTGTTGAAGTACTCGCCAGACTGGTAAAAGAGCACCACATCGACATCCTGCTGCCCATGACCGAGCTGACTACCACCTTGTTACTCACCCACAAGGACGCCTTTCCTGGTATCGTAATCCCTTTCCCTGAAATGAGCCGGGTAGATGCTTTGGCAAACAAGTGCACTCTGATGCGCACGGCTGAATCGCTGGGCATACCCGTCCCGCGCACCTGGTATGTCGATGACCCGGCGACTATTCCTGATTTCAAGGACGCGCCATCCTTTCCTGCGGTACTCAAACCCGGCAGATCATGGCTACGGTTGCAGGATCAATGGCAACGGTCGGCAGTAAAGTTTCCTGTCGATGAATCAGCATTGAATTCTATCATTGATTCCGATCCGGCATTCCACACACATCCGTTTATGATCCAGGAATACGTGGCTGGCCATGGCCAGGGCGTGTTCGCATTATACAATCAGGGCAAACCCCTCGCTTTTTTTTCCCACCGCCGGCTGCGCGAGAAACCGCCCGGTGGGGGAGTGAGCGTCCTCTCGGAAAGCATTACGACTGATCCCGCGCTGGTTTCCCATGCCCGGTCACTGCTCGACAAGGTTGGCTGGCATGGTGTTGCCATGGTGGAATTCAAGGTGGCTCCTGATGGAGCCCCCTATCTCATGGAGATCAATACGCGATTCTGGGGATCACTACAGCTGGCTATCGACGCCGGTGTTGACTTCCCCTACCTGCTCTATCAACTGGCATGCGGCGAAAACCCGGACCCGGTGGACAGTTATAAAACCGGCATCCGTCTGCGATGGTTACTGGGTGATCTGGATAGCCTGTATCTTACTCTGAAGGACCAACACACTACATCAAGGGCAAAATTGATGGCCGTCATGCGGTTCCTGACCCCTTCTCCATTTAAAACCCGGCATGAGGTGAATCGCTGGAATGATCCGGGTCCATGCCTGTGCGAACTCAGGGAATACCTGCGGGATATCATTCGCTAGCCATGCCGATTCTACTGGTGAACGAGGCAGCTTACCGGCCGGGCTCCGGATAATTCAACCTGCCAGAAGCCGGTCATAGATATCCTCATAGGCCTCGAGCATTACCTTTATATCATATGTTACAACAGCATACCTTCTGGCCCGTTCCCCGAGAACTGCCTGCAATCGAGTGTCAGCAGCCAGCGTTTCAATGGCGGCTGCAATGGCAGCGGGATCACCGACCTCCACCAGCCAGCCATTTTCACGATCTCTGATCAGCTCTTGATAACCGCCACAGCGCGTTGCGATCAATGGCAGATTCGCCGCCATCGCCTGAATGGCGGATAACGGTAGGCCTTCGGATATGGAAGATGACAGGAACAGATCTATATTGGCAAGAAAGTCTCCGGCATCATCGATGAAACCCAGAAACTGCACTCTTTCCTCCAGGCCAAGCTCATCCCTGAGCAACAGCAGTTCTTCATATAATTCCCCCTTTCCCTGCCCTGCGATGACAAAGCGATAGGAGTGCGAACTTTGCTGCAGCACTGCTGCTGCCCGCAGCAGGATGTCATAGCCCTTGGCTGGCCTGATATTGCCCAGACTGCCGATGACGACATCACTTTCCGGCCAGCCGAATGTCTTGCGCAGGTTTCTGGAGCGGGGACGGCGGAACATCGAGGTATCGATACCGTTGTAGATAACCCTCGTCTTGCTTGCATTGAGCGGTGTTCGCCCGATAATGTCCTCACGGAGTTGTTTTGATACCGCGATGACGACGTCAGCACCGGCGTTGATCAGGGTAAATTTAACCCCTTTCAGCCTCTCCTTGTCCCCTATATCCACGGAACCATGGAAGGTCGCAACGACCGGAGTACCGGTCAGTAAACCAGCCAGTGAGCAATAGACATTCGAACCCAGCAAATGAGACTGGACAAGATTCACACCTTCGGAGCGAATCAGCTTGCGGAGCTGCCCTAAATAGCGCCAGTTGAAGGAGCCCTTGGCATCGAGCAGTATGGGCTCCATTCCCCGGCGGCGGAGTTCCTCCCACACCCAGCCCTTTCCCCGAATGACAACCAGTGAGCGATACTTGTGTTTCGATAAGCGACTTGCCAGGTCGATGAATACCGTTTCGGCACCCCCCGGGCCCGTGGTATCTATGCAGTGGAGGATCGTATTCAACACATTTATCTTATTTCTTGTAAATACATATAATGCAACCAGATGATCCCTGAATCCCAGTCTCGGCGAACAGTCAGTCAACAGCAAACGTGACCAGAAGATATCCCCTTAAGCAGAGCATCAAACGCAGCCTGCAACAGGTTAGCGCAAGGCTTGGACCGCATACACGCTCGCATGCCATACCCCAACTGTTGATCCTCATGTATCACCGCGTCCTGCCTGCGGACGATGCGCGCTCCCGCATCGAAGAACCCGGCATGATGGTAACACCGGAAAGTTTCAGAAAACACCTTGATATCGTTAGACAATATTTTGAAATTATTCATCTGTCAGAGTGGCTGGATCACAAGAGCCGGAAACTTCCACTGCCCGGCAAGGCCTGCGCAATAACTTTCGATGACGGCTGGGCTGATAATTACGAATTCGCTTTCCCGATATTGCGGGAAACGGGAATACCCGCCACCGTATTTCTGGTATCAGATATGGTCGGGACAGGAACAATCTTCTGGCCAGAACGGCTCGCACACATCGTCAACACCGTTGCACTTGATCTCCAGCAATCCTGGTCAGATCATACACTGAGTTGGCTGCGGAACGCGCGAACCAGCTACGACTTCTCTGACAGTGCACCAACGCCCGAAGAAATCAGCCAGCTCATCGCCTTTGCCAAGGCATTCCCGGACCGGGAAATCCATGAGCGCCTGGACAGGATTGAGGCTTCATTGGACCTGACCGGCAACCAACATCCACCCGCACTTCTGAATTGGGAGCAAATCGAAGAAATGACGGATTCCGGCCTCATAGAGGCAGGCAGCCATACCTGTAATCATATTCGACTGAACGACTCAACACCGGTTTCCATTGTTGAAAAGGAAATTATTGCCAGCAAGGAAAATATCGAGAAGCACACAAAACATGATGTAAAAGTATTCTGCTACCCGAATGGCGACTATTCTGCAGAGTCACTGAAGCTGGTGAAGCAGCATTACCGTGGCGCCGTCACCACCGAATCGGGCTGGAATTCTGCTATTACCGATAATCACCTGCTGCAACGCATCGGTATCCATGAAGATATTGCAGGCGACAGAATTTCCTTTCTTGCCCGGATATCCGGTTGGTTATAAAAAGGGTAATTGATGAAAAAGCCAGACAGAAAAGAAATTCTCTCATCCCCTGTAACCAGCTTCAAACAGCTTCACCCTCTCGCGACAGAAAAACAGATTTCTTCGCTGGATGGTCTCCGTGCTGAATATTCCGTGCAGAAAGAGCATTACGAGGCAGTTCAGAATCAGGCGCGCGCAATCAGCAGACAGATTGGCGAAGCCAAACGCCGTGGTGAATCTACCGGGCACCTGATTTTATTCATGCAGGAGCTTACGGCACGGCTGAAATCGAATGACGCTGAAATCTCTGATCTCGAAAACAGGATTCTTGGTTTTTTCGAATCCAGCGACGAATCAGCCCCCCGCGCCGATCAACCGGATACCTTGTCGGCAGCCCGCGCCTACTCCCGAAGAATCCATGACAGAAACGGGATATCCGTCTCTCTGCTGACCAACGAACAGCACGAGTGGAATGACTATGTCGCGGGAAATCCTGCTGCCTCCCTGTACCATCGTGTTGAGTGGCAGGCGCTGATCCAGAAAACCTTTGGCCATGAAGGCTTCTATTTTCTGGCACGCAGACCCGATGGTGACATAGCCGGGATACTTCCGCTGGTACGCATGAAAAGCCGCCTGTTTGGTGACTTTCTGGTTTCCATGCCTTATTTCAACTATGGCGGTGCGATTGCGGATGAGGAATGTATCGAAGACATGCTGATGCAGGCCGCCAATGAGCAGGCCACAAAGCTGGGCGTCAGCCACATTGAATATCGTGACGACATACCCCGCACGGGACTTCCCGTCCGCACCAGCAAAGTCAATATGATTCTGCCACTACCCCGCGACGAAGAGAGCTTATGGGAGGGTTTTTCATCCAAACTACGGTCACAGATACGGCGTCCCCAGCGGGAAACCCTCGAGACTCTGTGCGGAAGCGAAGAGCATCTGGATGACTTCTATGCCGTATTCTCACGCAACATGCGCGATTTGGGCACGCCTGTCTACGCGAAAGTATTCTTCAGAAACATCTTGCATTGCTTTCCCCGGGAAAGCAGGATTCTGGTAATCCGCATGAAGAACAGGCCGGTCGCTGCCGGGTTCCTTATCGGGCATCGCGACAGGCTTGAAATCCCGTGGGCTTCTTCCGCGAGGGAGGCAAACCCCTTGGGTGTGAATATGTATTTTTACTGGAAAGTCCTGCAGTACGCCGTCGACAATCACTACTGCTATTTTGACTTTGGCCGTTCCAGCACTGGCTCAGGAACCTACCGATTCAAGGAGCAATGGGGGGCGCAGCCAAAACAGCTTTACTGGCACTACCATTTAAACGAAAACCGCGAGTTGCCAACACTCAACCCCGAGAATCCGAAGTATTTCCTGGCTGTCAATATCTGGAAACGTCTGCCACTGATTCTGACTAATAGGCTCGGACCGCTCATTGTCAGAAACCTTCCATGATATACTCCCTAACCCATGAATAATTTCCCGCCAGACATGGGAATACATAGCCTAAGCAATTGAAATACAATATAAAAAATATAGTCATGCCGCTACTGGCGAGCCGCGCGGTGACTGCGATAGCCAACCTGTTTTTCAGCCGCGGAATACCCCTGTTCATGCTGCACCGCATGACACACGCCAGTCAGCCAGAAAATGGAAAAACCACCTCGAAACATTTACGGCGATGCATGTGTTATCTCGTCAAGAACAAATACAATTTCATCTCACTGGAAAGCCTTGTCCTCGCACTGCGAAACGGGGAACCTCTCCCGCCCAAACCAGTAGTCTTCACCCTCGACGATGGTTATGTCGATCAGGCTGAGATTGCAGTACCGATATTTTCCGAGTTCGACTGCCCGGTAACATTCTTTGTCATCACCGGTATGCTCGATCAAACCTTTTGGCCGTGGGATGCCAAAGTCTCATGGGTAATAGAGAAAACCGGAAAAACCTCGCTCAATACCACTATCGCAGGCCAGAATTTAAATCTGAATCTTGGAGGTTCGTATGAAAGGCGCCTGGCAAGACGTCTGCTTCATAACCATCTCAGAGAGGCAAGTGCGGCAGATGTGCCGGAAATCCTGCTACAGCTCGCCAGTGATGCGGGCGTTCTGATACCTCGGGAGGCGCCGGCTTCCTATCACTCTTTGAGTTGGGAAATGGCGCGTCAGCTTGAGCAGGAAGGCGTGCAATTCGCACCGCATTCGGTTACACACAGTATACTATCCAGACTGAGCAGGGAATCCCAGGAAAGAGAAATCCATGATTCCTGGCTAACGATGACAAATGAACTCGCCAGGCCAGTGAAAATATTCTGCTACCCAACAGGACGCGCAATAGATTTCGGAGTTCGTGAAATCGATACCCTGAAATGCAATGGATTCCTCGGAGCAGTCACAACGATACCCGGTGTTTACAAGACCGAATACACAACCGAAGGGCAGATTTACGCTTTGCCCCGATTTTCCTTGCCACAATCGATGGGTGAATTTATCCAATATTGCAGCTGGATTGAATCGACCAGAGGCAACTATCTGAATTCCGACCGGACATCATGTCTGGCCAGTAACGGCGCAAGGCACGTTTCAACACAGTAACGATCTGTAACGCCTTACCGCAGCAACTGCAATTTTTTCCAGTGCGAACTTGAGCCGGCGCCGCTGAAATATAATCCAGCGCATTTCCCGGTTTTTATCGCAGAGAATCCTTTTATACAGCGAATCACCATGCATGAAATCATACAAAAACATGCCCTTTGACCTGTTGTGGGCAACCGCCATTGCATGAAGCACATAACCCGGCTGGAGTCGCCTGTCGGCAGGAGTTTCAAAACCGGTCTGCATTACATGTATCTGCCTGCGCCAGACGAGATTGTATGCGTAACCAATGGTGGTACGGGAATTTGCCACTCTGAGCAATTGTATTTCACATTCATCAAACCGGTTGCTTATCAGGGTGCGATGGAAGTTTTCCCATAAGGGATTTGCAAAGGCGCCTGGTTTCCCTCGCGACTCCCAACGCTTTGCATGCAGCGCCTTCAATCCGCCCATGAACTCCAGCGCTTCTTCGGTATTTTTCGCCTCAACCAGGCTCAATGGCCCGTTTTCCTCATACGATCGAATTGAACGCATGATCTGGGACCGCCTGTTTTTACTCAGACTTGCAAGAAATGCAGCAACACCGGGGGACAGCTTCAAGAGATCTATCTGCCAGGCAGTGGATACCTCGTTTGTAATTATGTTTACTCCAATATTCGCCCCGGTTTCAAGTCGTCTAATTCCTGCATCGTCTACTATCGCACCGAAATGAAATTCGTCATAATCGACGTACTCCCGAAGCAGATACCTGACAACTTCTTCGTACACGGCATATTCATGACCACGCTCGGCGAGCAGGCCATTGTACTCGATGACCATGTTCTTGCCGGGAAACGGATATTCATTGAGGAACATGGCCCTGAGATCAACAAAACCATGTCGTTTTATCACTCCAGGAACGAACACTCCGGCGCCAACCAGACGTGAACCTGTGTAAACCCTGATCACGACCGGTTGCAGGTCGCCGGCTATATGCATCAGCCAGGTACCTATCCATCCCCATGATTGAAAATACGAGCAGTCTGCGCGGACCTGAAGATCTGTCCATTCCTGTTCCAGTGCCTCTGGATCGGAAACAGCGCAGGATTCAACCCGGTAATCGGGCAATTCAGCAGTTCCTGTCTTCCTGCCAATTAAATCAATCAAACCGGCATTAGACGTCGAGAGAGAGTCGTATTATTCATTATCCACAGCAGTGGCAGATATAATCCCCGTATCATGCACGGGAACTGAACTGGCGTTTCCCAAGCCACAGTCGTTCAATACTCTTCTCACTGTTGTAAACGAGAAGTCCGTCATGAGTTTGCGCAGTCGTGATTCACACCTGCCCAG
This sequence comes from Gammaproteobacteria bacterium, assembly GCA_049688075.1. GTDB lineage: Bacteria > Pseudomonadota > Gammaproteobacteria > UBA9214 > UBA9214 > CAVQCA01. The sequence goes on along the minus strand of JBAVKA010000247.1, from coordinate 669 downwards.
GTTGTTGTAATGCCTGAACCGGGATAGCAGACTTGCCTTGATCCTCGGCTGCTCATGATCAATTTCCCATGGATGAAGATAGAAGATGAACGGTTTGTTCTCCCTGCCGTTGATTCTCTCGAGGCCGGCCTTTGTCAGGAGGTAGGGGTAGAGACGGAAATACCCGCCTCCGGCAACCGGCAGCCGGAATCCGAATATTCGTGCCGTAGATAACGGGAACTCTACCAGCCAGCTGCCATTGGGTGTCTTCATCCGATGGGGATAAACAGAAGCATCAGGAATGCCGTAACGGTCATGGCGCACCGGGAAAATACTCGAGTCATATTCAAATCCGGCATCGGCGATAACATCCAGAGCCCAGAGGGATCGCCCCGTGATGGAATAGCTTGCCGCCCTGTATCCGATTACAGGCGACTGAATAATATCTTCCAGCAGTGTCTTGGAACGAATCGTTTCCTCACGAAATATCCTGGGGCTTTGGTTGTAGACCAGCTGGTGACTGTAGCCATGGCAGGCCACTTCATGCCCGCGGGCAGCAATTTCCCTTACCAGACCGGGAGTGTGTTCCGCCACCCAGCCCAGCACAAAAAAGGTAGCCTTGACACTGTGCAGATCAAAAAGATCAAGCAGTCGCCTGGTGTTTTTTTCTACCCGCAGGGGGTACGAATC
>JBAVKA010000246.1:0-2566 GCA_049688075.1 Gammaproteobacteria bacterium | reverse complement strand
CGCCGTAGACCTCGAACTCATACAGCGAATAGCCGTACGGCGTGCCCCGCTCGGTGCCCCACAGGCGCACATAGCGCGCGTTGATGGTAGCGAAGACAATGTCGTCAATGCCACCGTCACCGTTGGTCACGGGAGGCATTTCGGTCCAGGTCACACCATCCGTTGAAACACCAATTCTGTAGGCCTTGCCGTAGGCGGCTTCCCAGTTCAGCACCACACGGTTAACGGGATACTCCGCCCCCAGATCGACAGCAATCACCTGCGGATCCGAAAACGCGCTCGACCAGCGAGTGGCTGAATCACTATCAAACGCAGCAGCCGCTGGCAGGCCAGCGTTCTCCACTGAGGAGGCCCACGTGGCGGCCGCCGCGACGTGCGCCAGGTTGCCCGTCGATACCGGCATCACGGTGACTTGAGCGCTGCCACTGATCGTACCCGAGGTCGCCGTGACCGTGAACGGCCCGCCCGTTGTCGTCGCCGTGAACAGCCCGCTACCGGCGTTGATCGTACCGCCCCCAGAGACCATCCACCCCACCGTCGTCGGGTATACCGCCCCATACTGGTCGTACGCCATGGCGTTAAATTGTGCTGAATCACCCGGAGATACCTGCAGGGATATCGGTTCAACGACCAGTGACGTCAATTCGGGTGGCTTACGATAGGAGATCCCGGCACCCAGAAACTCCACATAAACAATATCGAACAGATCAGTAGCAGACGGGTCGGCTGCCCTGAAGACGAGATAAAGATCGTGGATGCCGCCCGGATCGGATATGTTCCCCTGGACATTGATCCAGTTGTCATACCCGCCTGTTGACAATACCGGAACTGTTCCCAGAATCGGTCCGTCCTGGGCATCCAGCCGTAGTTCAATGCTTCCACCGCCGCCACCCGAGGCTACCCTGTAACTTATACCGTTGATACCCGACAGACTGCGTTTTTTCAGCATAACGTATGACAGATCACCGAGCGCCCGGACTGCATTCCTCGCCCCATACGCGACGTCGGAACTCTGGATGAGTTGAACAGCATTTGAACCATCATTGAACTCAACGGTTGCTCGCTTTGGATAGACATCAATGACCTTGAAGGATTCGAGACCATCGTTATCGAGGTAACTGGCCTGGAACTGGTAAAAAAGGTCATCCTCGCCATTCGTATTATGGTCAGAGTCGAATTGCACCGTTGCCTCACAGTTGCTGATCGAAACCTCATCGTGAGTGTGGTCAAGATGACCAAGGGCCGGTACTATCTTGACTTCAGTACATGCTATCCCGCCATTTTCTATGGATCCGTCTTCAACATCGTTGACATAGACGCTGGCATCAACGAATTCAGACCACTCAAACATGCCTCCTTCCGGTGGCCAGGTAAAGCCAATATCGGCAATATTATTGCCGGCATGGATAGTCATGTTGGCTACCGAGAAGGCACCGTGTGAATCGACCGTCTTGAGTTGCGCGTTATATATGCCTTTTTCCGTGTATGTGTGCGTAACCTCAGTCGAGGTGGCATCGATAATTCCATCCGTCTCAAAATCCCAGTTGAGAGTGAAGGGATCGCCATCCGGATCGTACGTGCCCGCACTTGTGAAATTAACGGTCAGCGGCAAGGATCCGAACCTGCTATCAGCGCTCATCATGGTAGTCGGGGAACGATTGAATGTCTCGCCAACGTAGTCCAATCGGCTTAGAGTGCCATTACCGACGTCATAGGCACAGCAACCGGTGCCGTATTCGAGCACGTAAAGCTGATGATCGGGTCCGATCTCGAAGTCTATATAGCCCTGTCCGCCTGCGAGGATGTCCCAAGGTTCGTTGCGAATGATGTCCCCGGTGCTTGCATCAAATCCCACGTACCAGACATTGCCGGTATTGAAATCCCAATAGAAGAGGTGGCCATCAAAGGTCACGGGAAGCTTGGCGGGATTCACGACATTATTGTCGAAATGGTAGACAGGACCCACCATATATGAGGACCGTGGCTTGGTTATCCAGGCAGGCTGAGCGGGTGGCAGTTCGCGAGGCCCTGTATTCCATCGCGAGTCATTTGTTGGGAGTGCAGGATCGAAGTAGTAGTCCAGGTAGGTGTTCCGGTACGGAAGGTTGGGGCCTATGAAATGCGGCCAACCGTAGTTACCCGCTACCACGGTCCGATTGATTTCATCCTTGCCGGATGGACCGTCTGCGCTATCCACATTCGCGTCCGGTCCGATGTCCCCCCAGAAAAGCCAATTCGTGGCCGAATCAATGGAGAACTTGTAGGGGTTTCGTGTCCCCATGACATAGATCTCGGGGCGCCCCTCACCAGGATTCGAAAACAGATTGCCGTTCGGGATGCTGTAGCTGCCATCCGGTTCCGGGTGGATCCTGAGGATCTTTCCACGGAGATCATTCGTGTTGGCTGAGGACTTCTCGGCACTATTAACAAAATCAGTTTCATCCAGCGCAGCGTAATTTCCGTGATTTGTATCGTCACCGGTGCCGATGTACAGATTACCGAATTGATCGAATTCCAGGTTGCCACCGTCGTGATGTCCACCCTGACGGTCAACAGGGACCTCCAG
>JBAVKA010000245.1:0-3481 GCA_049688075.1 Gammaproteobacteria bacterium | reverse complement strand
ACGCCGTGGAAGCGCGTCAGATTGCCCCGGGACCCGTGCACCAAGACAGCAAGCCGGTCGATGAAGTCCAGGGGCTCGAAAATCACATGGGTCGTGCCGTCGCGACGCGGTGTTTTCAAACGATAGCAGATTTTGTTGGTCGGTTTGACTGAGAACCGTGTTTCCGAGACCGCCGAGCGGCTGATGTAGCGTAGGCGTTCAATCTGCGACGCCGCTTCGCCAATCCCTACAAATCTGATCGCCTCGTTAGAAAAGTTCGTTGGCAGTTTTTGGTGCTGGTAAAGCCCCAAGCGCATGATAGGTCCGTAAATCGTAAGCTTTTCTGGACATGAAATTCTGACAACCCTTTCAATGGCCTTGTAGATCCTGTCGGAAAACAGGAACTAGCTGGTCGTGAAATGGGGAACGGTGACAATGCACTCGAACGCTTCGATCTCGGACCTGTCCCGTCCCTCGCCCAGCATTTCTTACATATGCACGAGGTGTAACCGGTATCGCGCTGCGAAATACGTCAGAAACAGCTTCCCTCGTGTCGCCGTGCTAGAGGAGGAAACCGTCGGGTAGAAGGGTGCGTTACAGAGGCAGGTTAATTTTACATCGGTTGCCATAGGAGGCCTATCTGCTAACGGTAGAGTTCTTCCGATCATCCTTGCGTCGAATCACGAGCACACTGTCCAGCCCGTCACCACGCCTGGGAATATCGACCTGGTATCCAGTCGAATCGATCTCATACACCTCACTATACCTGCCGTTGGCGGTGTTATACCATGAATAGCGATAGACCCCGGGATCGATCGTCACCGCAAGGCTGTCCGTCTCTGTCTCCCCTGGCGGTTCAGGGAAACAGCCGACATAGAGCTGCCCGGGCAACATTCTGGTATAGACGGGCCCGGTCTCCGTTTTCATGATGGATGGACTGGTTAACATGCGATTAATGTTCACGGACAGGGAATCGATGAAATCCCTCAGTCTCTTGTGGTCCGCCATCACGTTATGTACTGCAGCATTCGCAGGTTTGCGGATATCCAGCCAGGTCGCCTCGCTGCTCCCCGAACCACCCCGGGCAAACATGTTCCAGAAGGTTCTTCGGTAGGCCAGCCGCTTGTCTGCGCTGCGGATATAGGTATCCGCAGCCATTCCGTCCTCGTACCCGAGCAGCTTCTCCCAGAATGTCAACGGCAGTCCGCCCCGAACCAGTTCATTCATGATCACCGGTTTGCCGTTTTCAAAAGGCGGGAGCACATTGGTTTGGTGAAGAAAGCCGATATCGACATCGGCATACTGCCATAAAGATTCGGATAGGCCGATCGGAAGCCGGTAGGGATCATGTTTCCGTATCCACGGAATATAATACTGGTTCGCAAGTGCGACAAAACACTTGCCACAATGTGGTGCATGTTCCATCTCGTTTCCCAGCTCCCAGTAGACGTTATAGAAACCGGCAAAGCGAGCAATCACGGTGAGTATATAGTTTTTCTTCTTGTCCAGATGCGTATTATCCCAGACGTTGAATAACTGGCATTTTCCACTGGTGTGTGCCCCGAAATAGCCGTCAGCCGGACGGCTCCAGGTGTCGAACAACGTAATCTGAACGTAGATCCCGCGCTCACCTGCCTCCCGGCCGATCCATTCCGCACCCCGTATCCAGTTTAGATCCCAGCTGAGCTGATCATCCTCGAGCGGGTACAGGGAGATTTTCAGGAGAATACCGTTATGCCGGTACACTTCCAGGAGATCCAGATAATTGAGTATGTCCTTGTCAGAGGCGCGATACGGGTGGACCTCGTACCGGCCAATCGCGGAATTCATCTTCCCTTCTGGGCCATAGTCCTGCGCACCGAACCATTTACCGCCATACCAGTAGTGTGGCGTTCCGTCATCATGAACGAGAAAATCCGGATGATCCGGATCCGGCCTGACATGGCCATGCGCCAAGGGGTTGTGTGATGGCGTAGTCCGGAATGTACACAGCTCCGATTGACCCGTGTGACTACCCGTTAACCGGAAGTTCCATACCCCTTCCTGGTTCGGCATGAAGCGAATTTTCCAGATCGACTGACGCGGGTGTTCACCCGTTACGCCATCGAAAAAACCAGACACATGGAATTCCCTTCCGGCCGGTGATACGAAGCTTGCAGCCACCTGCGTCTCACCGAAATCAAATGGATTTGCAGATTTGCCCGGATGCCTGAGTGTAATTTCAAGGGTGTTATATAGGCCGATGGATTTACTGTACAAAGCGTCAGTGCATCGCATGGTCTCTTCGGCACCAGCCATGGTCTGATGCGAAAACATGCAGCAAACCAGCAACAACCCGGTTTTCATAGTCATGGACATTCCGGAGAACCCGGTCACCAGGAAATATCTGCTGTGCACTTCGACAGCCTTCTGGATGGAAAGAAGCGCAGTCACTACAGGAGATCGGATCCCCACATGTATCGGTACATCGTTTCTGCCGCCAGCAGGTTGCCAAGGATCTTCTAAAGACCACAATATCGCCAGTCTGGTTGCCTGCCATCGGTCGCCTCCATGATTTTAACCCAGACGTTCAGGTAGTAGGGAAGTTCCTTGGCCGGCCGCGCCCTGAAGAGAGAGTCATGAAAAGGAATGGGTTTTCAACAACTAATCATTGGCGAGCAATCAGGCCGATCTGCTGGTCAGCGCTACGCAGCGGCAGAGTACCTAAATCGGAGGACTGCGCACCACTGTCGAACGTGGCGTGGACAGAAAACCCGGCGATGGCTGGTAAATGCAGCTGGGGTGTATTGTATGTTTAATTATTTAATGACTGTTTCGTTTCGCTTCAGTACGGGTTGTTATTGACATAACCATTAGTCAAATCTAATATAGCCTTAAGAAAGATTGGCTATTTTTTATGAGATATTCGGGCGAAGAACAGCTTAAGTTAAATTGGGTTGTTGTTGCATCAGCCACTGACAGTTTTCAGCAAGTTCGGGACATTGATCGGCAGCTTATCAGCACTTAACTAAGTAATTGATTAACAAGGATGTTATAAAAAACCAATTTGATATCTGGTAATAATGGATGCACACGATATGATAATTAGTATGAATAACAATGTGAAGAAGTGTTCTAGTCACACACTGATACAAATTCTAGTTAGCTACTTTTTTGTAGTGCTAATTGCTCTCTCGAGCTCTCCACTCGCAAAGGCAGCAACAGGCAACCTGGCGCACGTCGCGGCGGCCGCCACGTGGGCCTCCTCAGTGGAGAACGCTGGCCTGCCAGCGGCTGCTGCGTTTGATGGTAATGCATCAACGCGCTGGTCGAGCGCGTTTTCGGATCCGCAGGTGATTGCTGTCGATCTGGGGGCGGTGTATCCCGTTAACCATATGGTGCTGAACTGGGAAGCCGCCTACGGCAAGGCCTACAGAATTGAGGTTTCAACGAATGGCACGACCTGGAACCAGGTGTTTTCCGAGACCAACGGTAACGGGGGTATTGACAACATTGTCTTCGC
>JBAVKA010000244.1:0-20734 GCA_049688075.1 Gammaproteobacteria bacterium | reverse complement strand
CCACAGATCGGCGCCCTCGCGGCGGCGGCGGCGGCGCGTCTGCAGTTGCGCCTCGGCGGCGGCAAGACGCGAACGCCGCTCTTCCCGGATACCCTGGACACTCTGGTGCATGCGCGCACGCGCCTCGGCATGGGCCTGTCGAATCACCTCTGCAACCTCGCGCCGGGCCTGCCCCAGCAGCTCGTTGCAACGCTCGTCGCGATGCCGCGCGACGACCTGAAGCAGTTGCCGCATCTGCGCCTCGACCGCATCGTCCGTGGAGGCGCTCATTCCAGTACGCCGAGCTGAGCACGCAGGCGCGTCGCCAGATCCGGTAACCCGGCCTGGTGGCGCACATCCGGCACAATTACAACCGGCGGTGTGACCCGGGCAAGCAGCCGATCCAGCTCCGCCAGCGGAATATCCCGGGCGGTCGCTGAGCCGATCAGCACCAGGGGAGCCTGTTCGCAAGCGGAATGGATTTGCGGCAGGAGTTCATCCCGGCCCGGTACACGGACCTCCAGACCAGCCAGACGGTATCCGGCGGCCTCGACTTCGTCTCCGATGTAGACGGGAGAGGACATGCGGGCTAGAGGATCCGGTTCAGGATCAGGATCGAGATGATCAGGCCATATATGGCGATACCCTCGGCAAGTCCCACCATAATCAGGGCACGTCCCAGCAGTTCGGGCTTCTCCGCCATGGCGCCGATGGCCGCGCTGCCAACGTTGGCCACGGCGAAGGCGGCGCCGAGCGAGGACAAGCCGGTCGCCAGCGCCGCCGCCATGAATCCCCACTGGATGGCGCCTTCAGGCAGTGCCGTCACGGCGCTCCCGGACTCCGCGGCGATGGCTGACGACCACCAGAAAATCAGGGTCGCCGCCAGACTGATGGCCGCGGCCCCGGCCAGCCAGATGGGCACCGCCTTGATACGTCGTGTCATGTCATTCTCCTTGTCGCAACTTCGGATTCGGGTGCGGCCAGCGGACGGAAGGTGCGCCCCGTGCCGCGCAAAAAGCGAATAAAGAATTCGAACAGAATGAGACGGGTCGATTGTATGGATACCACCAGGCCCTCGAGCATTATAACGATCAGGTTTCCCAGCAACAGGATCAATGCCCCGAACACGTGACTGTCCACCGCCGCCGCCATGATGGCAAAGGTCAGCGACAACCCCGCGTGCGCCAGTGCGAAGGCGCCGACGCGCACGAACGAAACGGTATTGAGCAGCAGCTGCAGGACGCTCTCGATCAGGGTTCCGGCCGCTGTCGCCAGGCTCGACCAGAACCGCCCGCTGGCATTGATCAGACTGCCGATTAAAAACCAGAGCGCTGCCCCCGCCATGACATACCGGGCCGCAGGCAGGAACACCGTGGCGACCAGCGCCACGTAGATCACCAAAACCGCTGCCTCGACCTGCAGCCAGCGGCGCAGCTCACCGCGCCAGGCCGCCTGCACGGCATTGAGCACCAGCCCAAGCAACAGAATAACCACGCCACCGGCGAGCGACACCAGCAGCACGGGCAACGGCTGTTCCACCGGATTCACCCATAAGGGCGCAATCCACCCGTCCTGTCCGAACACGCTGCCGAACACCCACCCGAACACCATCGCCGACAGGCCATTGGGTATAAGCAGGCGCAGCAGCGGCCAGCGACGCCGCAGCACCACGCCGGCCGCCACCAGCACCAGTCCCTGGCCGACATCTCCGAACATGTACCCGAACAGCAGCGGCGTCAGCACCGCCAGGAGCGGACTTGGATCGGCTTCCGCCGCGGCGGGCGTGCCCAGCATTCGCGCAAACACCTCGAACGGTCGCGCCCACCAGGGGTTGCGCAGCACCAGGGGCACCGCCAGTTTTCGCGGTGGCCGCGGGAAATGCATCATGGCGTCAAGCCGCGCCTGCTGCAGCGCGACGCTCAGGCGCTCACCGCTGATATCATCGGTCCAACCGGTCACCCAGGCGAAATTTTCCGACACCGGCACGCTGCTCATCGTGCCAAGAAACCATTCCAGTCGCTGCAACTCGCCCAGGGTCATGGCCAGGTAGTGCGACCTTGAAAGCGCTTCGATACGGTGGTGCACGCGCCTGATCTCCCGGTCGAACTGCGCCAGCCGCTTGCCGACCCACACGCTGGCGGCAGCCGGGGTCGGTGGCAAGGATGACGGCAGGCGCAGCACCCGCGCCTTGCGTTGCGCGAGTTCCACGGTCAGCGCATCGAGTGCGGCAGGCTGGCCGAGGACCAGCATGAAATCACGCGCCTCCGCGTGCACGCGAAGGTGCAGGACCGCAGCGGGCAGCGGGTCGACGCGCACAGCCGGCGGGATCACGAAAACGCGGCATTGCAGCATCGGACCCGCCGACGCCAGCAGGGTGAAGTCGGGGAAGTTATCACCGAACTGCCGCAGCAGCTCATCGAAGAGCCGCATCTCGGACTGTACGCTGAGGCGTATCTCCAGCCCCCGGATCACCGGTGCGGCCGTTTTCTCCCAGGCCTGCAGGCGCCGCAGGGCATTGTTGAGTATATGAACCGGGTCGATCACGGAGTGGCCCGCCACCGGTTCGGGCTCCGGCCAGTAGGTCCGATAGCGGCGCGCCAGGCGACCGAATTCCAGCAGACCCTCGCGCAGATCCTGCAGATTGATGCGCGGGTACCCGTCCCGGCAGGCCTCAAGCTCGACACTGCCGGTGCGTGAAAGGGTCTCCACGGCCAGCGGGAGGTCCGCGCGCGAACTCAGCAGCTCGAACCAGCGCGCACGTACCGGCCGCAGCATCAGAGCGTCGACTCCGTCATGCCGGCAAACAAGGCGCGCTGCAGCAGCTGGGCGCGCAATTTCTGTACATCCAGCGCGACCAGGCCGAGATGGGCAAAAGCGGCCGCCGGCTGAAAGCTGTAACGGCGGAAGGCGATATTCAGCTCCCGCAGGAGTGTCTCGTACAAGGATACACTCGCCGCCCCCGATTGCAGGCTGAGAGCGCCGAGATGCCGGCGCAGCAGGCGCGTAAGCGCTTCCAGCCCGACGACAAGGCGTGAGGCCTCCGGCCAGAGCGCCCGCCAGTGTTCGAGCCAGGACGCGTAGAGGGGTTCGCCGCGCTGCCAGCCCTTGAGCAGTGCGGCACAGTCGGAAGACTGCAAGGCCTGCACTCGCCCGGCGGGCGTGTTGGAGGCGAAGGTCCGCAGTTCCGGATCATCCCGCATCCAGTCGGGCGTGGCAGCGCCGGTCAACAGGTATTGCAGCGCGGGTAAATCCGGCAGTCGCCTGACCCAGCTTACCGTGCCCCGCCATCCTGCTGGCATCCAGTGCGCCACTTCATCGATCGTGCTGCGATACTGCTGGCGCAGCGCAAGCTCGATGTCATGTGCGCCGTGATCGGCATGCAGGCCCACCACCCAGGGTCGCAGCGCGGTATTGCGCGCGACCTGCAGGTATGCACCGGGATCGCCGATGCTTTCGAGCCGCCGCCACACCCGCTCATCGGGACGCATCCCGTGACGCGCCTGCAGGCGCGCCTGGGCGTAGGCGAAACGTGTGGTCGTGTTCAGGGGTTCGCCTCCCCGTCCGGTGCTGTGGTGGCACCGCCGCTCAACTCGGCGACAAGTTCCTCGACGATGGCGTCAAGGCGGACGGCCTGCGGATGCTCCGGGGATAAGCCCTGCTGCGCCGCACGCTCGGCGCGTTCCATGACCTCGATCTGCCGGGTCACGCGGTCGATGCTGCGCATGCGCAGTAATGAAATCCGCTCATCGGCACGCGCGGTGATCCGCTGGGCGCGCACATATCCCTCCTGCAGCAGTGCCTGTGCCTGGCGTTCGCAATCGGCAATGTCCTGTTCAGCCGCGTGTTCCGCCTCGAGCACCCGGTTCATGGCCGCGCTGGCCGCCGCGGTTTCTTCATCGGCGTGATTGTTCGTCATTGCTCCTATCCGTTCATGCTGGGTTCGGCCTACCAGGCGCTCTCGCAAGATCGCAGTGTAGCAAACAACCGCTTGCACACTGTGACGATTCTGGAGGGTCCCGGATGCTCGCAGTGGCCGGCGGCAAGCGTAACGAGTCACCGGGAGTCTCGCGTCAGGGCGATTGCGCCTTGTTTTGGTGCAGCCGCACCAAACAGGGATAGCAGCGTTTTACAGAGATCACCGCGACACACACCGACTCCAGACCCACATACCCGTCCCGCGCCGGATACATGCGCCGCCGGATCAAGTGCTTGGACAGGCGTTGGCAAGCATGGCCGCGTACCCGCAGGTTCGGCGCTACAATGCCGCCCTGCCATGGCACACTTCTTTCATGGTGTTAAAGATTCAACCGTTTCCAGACAGCACCTCCATGATTCAGATCAGTTCCCCACTACAGGACTACCTGCATGAACTCTGCGCCGAGCTGGCCACGATGCGCAGCGGAGACGTCGCGAGCTATATACCGGAACTTTCCCATGCGAATCCCGACTGGTTCGGCATCGCGATTGCCACCGTGGACGGCCATGTCTATCAGGCCGGCGACACCCGGCTGCCGTTCACCATCCAGTCGATCTCCAAGGCCATCACCTATGGACTCGCCCTCGAGGACAACGGTCTCGAGCGGGTACAGGCAAAGGTTAGCGTGGAACCGTCAGGCGAGGCCTTCAACTCGATCAGCCTCGAGGCGGAGACCGGCCGCCCCCGGAATCCGATGATCAATGCCGGGGCAATCGCCGCCTCGGGACTGATCCTGGATGAACAGGACAAAAAACCGATGCAGCGGCTCGTATCCAGCTTCGAGCGCTATACCGGCCATGGCATTGCGATCGACGAAAAGGTCTACCGCTCCGAAAGCGAGACCGGCCACCGCAACCGCGCCATCGCGCACCTCCTCTACGGCTACGGCATCCTGGACCGGACACCGGAAGAGGTGCTGGACATCTATTTCAGGCAATGCTCGATCCTGGTGACGGCGCGCGACCTCGCCCTCATGGGCGCCTGCCTCGCAAACAACGGCGTCAACCCGGTCACCGGCGTCACGGCTCTCGGCGGCAAGTACGTCGAAAAGGTGCTGAGCGTGATGTGTTCCTGCGGCATGTATGACTATTCAGGCTCCTGGCTGCATGATGTCGGTCTGCCCGCCAAGAGCGGCGTGGGCGGCGGCATCATGGCGGTGCTGCCCGGGCAGTTTGGTCTGGGGGTTTTCTCCCCGCCGCTCGATGTCAGGGGCAACAGCGTGCGCGGCATCGCTGCCTGCCGGAGAATTTCCGAGGACCTGCAGCTTCACCTGTTCAACGTCGTGCGCTCGACCTCCGACTCGGTGACCCGCGTGCACTATGACGGCGCCAGGATCCGCTCGCGCCGCTGGCGCGGCATGGAGGAGAGCCGCATCCTCGATCATGAAGGCGGGCATATCCATGTCATCGAGCTGCATGGGGAACTCAAGTTCGGATCGGCGGAATCGGTGGTCGAGCAGATCATCTCGCAGGAGGCCGAATTCGAGTTTCTCATCATTGATCTCAAAAAGGTCTCCGACCTTGACCGCTCCGCGAGCCAGATATTCGCCCGCCTGGCGCGCACACTGCAGCAGGACGGCAGGCATGTGTTCTTCGCGAACACGCATGACCACTACCCGTTTCGCAAATACCTTTCGAAGCATCTCCCCGAAGCCTGTGGCGGCGAACTGCTCCGTTTCGAGGATACCGACCGGGCGCTGGAGTGGTGCGAGAACCGCATCATCCAGCGCGCCGACGCCAGTGCAGGCGCCACGGGCATCGACATCCGTGACCAGTACCTCTGCCAGGGCATGACGGAGGCGGAAATAAACCAGTTGCTTTCGGTCGGAAAGATGACCCGCTTTGCCAAGGGTGAAGTGATCTGCCGCGCAGGCGAATACGCCGATTCGTTCTTCTTCATCCTCGACGGCAAGGTGGACGTCACCGTGTACGCAGGTGTCAACCGTGAGATCCGCCTGGCTACGCTCGGCAGCGGCACCGCTTTCGGCGAGGTTTCCATGCTGAACGAGCGGCGCCGGGCGGCCGATGTGACTGCTGCACGGGACACGGAATGCCTGGAGGTGAATTTCGATGACCTGGATGCCGAGGTGAAGACAAAACTGCTGCTGAACCTGGCCTCCCAGCTGTCACACAAGATCTACCACGATGCACGTGAGATCCGCTATCTCGGCTGATCGGCGCCGTACTGGGTCGCAGCCCAAGCTGATTGATGGGTGACCGCCACAGGAATCCTGCCGCACACGCCGGCAAATCGGCGCAAGCCCCGATAACGAAGCGGCATTGTCCTCCCGCCCTTATCACTCTCCCGAAATTTTCCATTGACCACATTATTCCTGCTCCCTACTCTGTCTCGCGCAAGCCCGGGTGTATTGAGGGTATACGGGCGCGCAGGGCGATAGCGGCTATTCAAATTCGGAAAGGAATGCACGATGCGCGAAAACATGGCTGCTCTTCTCGCTGAGATCAGCGGATTCGTCTGGGGACTGCCCCTCATCCTCCTGCTGGTCGGCACGGGAATATTTCTCACCATACGGTTGCGCGGGCTGCAGGTCAGGCAACTCGGGCGGGCGCTTCGCATCGCCTTTTCCCGTGAGGATACCCGGGCCGCGGGCGACATCAGTCACTTCAAGGCCCTCATGACGGCGCTCGCCGCCACCGTCGGCATCGGCAACATCGCAGGAGTCGCGACCGCCATCGCCGCCGGCGGACCGGGTGCCGTCTTCTGGATGTGGATGACCGCCTTCTTCGGCATGGCGACCAAGTACAGCGAAGCCATCCTGGCGGTCAAATATCGCGTCGTGGATAAAAACGGCGACATGAGCGGCGGCCCGATGTATTACCTCGAACGGGGACTCGGCATCAAGTGGCTGGGTGTGCTGTTTGCACTGTTCGGGTCTCTCGCCGCCTTCGGCATCGGCAACATGGCGCAGGCCAACACGGTCGCCCATGCCCTCGAATCCAGCTTCAACGTCCGGCCGGAGGTCACCGGTCTGGTCATGGCCGCGCTCACCGCCGCCGTGATACTCGGTGGCATCAAGCGCATTGGCAATGTCGCGGGCGTTCTGGTCCCTGTGATGGCGGTGATTTATATCGTCGCCGGCATCGTTGTGCTTTTTTTGAACTACCAGGCCGTGCCCGGCGCGCTTGCCCTGATTCTCGAACACGCCTTCACGCCCACGGCGGCCACCGGAGGCTTCGCCGGCGCCATTGTCATGCAGACCATCAAGATGGGCGTCTCGCGCGGACTGTTCTCCAACGAATCCGGACTCGGCAGCGCGCCCATCGTCGCCGCGGCCGCCAGAACCAGAAACCCGTTCCGACAGGCACTGGTCTCCATGACGGGAACCTTCATCGATACCATCATCGTCTGCACCATCACCGGTCTGGTCATCGTGAGCACCGGCACATGGAAATCCGGACAGACCGGGGCCGAACTGACAGTCGCCGCCTTCAGCAGCGGACTGCCCGGAGATTCCGGCGGTGTCATCATCGCCGTCGCCACGGTCCTGTTCGCCTATTCGACCATCCTCGGATGGGCCTATTATGGAGAGAAATGCTGCGAGTATCTGCTCGGCATACGCGCCGTGCTCACATACCGCTACCTCTGGGTGATCGCCGTCTTCTGCGGGGCCTTGATGAAACTCCGGATGGTCTGGGATTTCGCCGACATTATGAACGGACTGATGGCCATTCCCAACCTCATCGGCCTTATCGGTCTCAGCGGAGTGATCGTCGCGGAGACGCGGAGGTATCTCGCGGAGGAGACCTAGGAGTCTGTTGGAGTAATCACAGGGTTACCTGGTATTTTCTCCCTGCATCGTCTAAATGCCTACTGTTGGTTCATCACCTCCTGCATGGTCCTGGCCAGCATCTCGACCGGCTACCGTTCTCACCTTCTCCCTGCAGCGGCGTGGTCACGGTTCGACTTCAGCGCCTCTGTTCACCTGGAACATAAGTAGATATACGTATGCACCCAGAGCATCGTCGGCCGATATCCTGATCCAGTTTGGTGCCGAAATGCACAGTTGATAGTCAGTCACTGTTGTCAGGATCATTAAAATAAACAATGTAGTGACCTGCTCACGTCGATGGCTATCCGTGGACATCACCTGTTGAATTCCTGGATGGCTACGGATGTAGATCGTCATGGTGTTGAAAGAGTGATGAAAGCGTTGAGAACCCGGCATGCACCGCCATCCCGTGGGAGTTGGGTGTCAGTATCCCCCAGGGATATTTTATCTCCGAACCCGTTGGTAATACGGACTTCGAGGTCAATGAGGTTATTGCCGGACACGGTGAAGCAAATGAAGGCAAGGCTAGCTACGCAATCGGGTAGTTATCTTTGCGGTCCGCGACACAGATCGTTCAGAACCGGAATTCACAACACCAACACAACTTGAATTAGCAACCGGGGCAGGTCACTGATGAAAGAAGCGACTGACATTACAACACAAGTTGTATTTCATACATCAGACGAGAATGAAGGAAATTCCATCTTCCAGAAGGACGGTGGCAACCTGAACCGTGGTCAGTTCCGACAGTACCAGATCAATATACGCTACAAGCTAATCCAGGCAGAACTGCTTGTCAGCATATTACTGGTCACAAGCGTATGCATAGTTTTCTGGGATCTGGCTCCAACAGGCATTTTGCTTTTCTGGATGACCTCTGCTATTTGTCTGGTCGGTTTTCGCTCACTGTTCATCTACCACCGCAGTGATGAGGATAAACCCGAGGAAATTCTCGCCTGGGGTAATTTCTACACCACATGCGCGGCATTATCAGGCACGTGCTGGGGCTGTCTAGGTATCGTCTCTGGCCTGTACGGCAATGGTGAAACACATCAATTCACCATGCTGATTCTGGAATGTATTTCCCTGACCGCTTATATCTCGATGCAGTCATCGCCCACTGCGATAGCAGCATTCGTGCTGCCGATCCTGGTGCCGAACGGGATGTGGTTTCTCTTCCAGGAAGGAACCACGACGCGTTCCCTGAGCGTTGTGGCCCTGATAACTGTCTGGATAATGATAACGTCCTCGCGTGTCATGCGAGATGTACTGCTCAAATCCCTTAGTCTCAGCTCCCATAACACCGAACTGATACACAAGCTGGTATTTTCAAGGGAGTCGGCGGAGAAGGCTACCCAATTGGCTGAAAAGATAAACACCAAATTGCAAAGCGAAATCCTGGAACGTCAGCGTGCAGAGGAAAAGTTGAAGGCGTCCAATCAGGAGTTGGGTGCGATTCTCGACAACATGCAGGATATCGTTTTCCAGATTGACGTCGATGGCAGGATCCTGTGGACCACGCCGTCCGTGCGCGACATTCTTGGATATAGCAGCAAGGAGATCCTGGATAAAAACTTCAAGGACTATCAACTCGACGAAAATGACTTTTATCACTTCAAGCAGGAGTTGTATGCAAATAATGGCATTCTTCATAACTTTGTGACCCGACTGATCCACAAAGACGGGTCCAGTATATGGATTTCCGCAAATTGTCATAAAAAGTACGACGATAACCGCGAGGTCATAGGATTCGAAGGCTCGATCCGCGACATCACGATGCTGAGAAAAGCCCAGGATGCTCTGTATACCGAAAAGGAAAACGCCCAGGTTACGCTGGCCGCTATCGCTGATGGAGTGATCAGAACCAGCGTAGACGGGATCATTGAATACATGAACACTACGGCGGAGAGGGCTGTCGGAGCCAAGCTCAAGGATTGCATTGGCAAAGCGCTCATGGAAATATTGAACATCGTCGATGAGAAAACCCTTAGAACACCCCCGGATCCGTCCAGGCTCTCTGCCGAGGAAGGCAAGAGTGTCATGCTGCCGGGGTATCTGCAGCTAATCCACCCCTTCCACAACGAGAGGCAATCAGTAGAGGTGATCGCCTCTCCGATTCACGACTCAGGAAATAACATTACAGGTATCGTTGTGGTATTTCATGATGTCACCGAATCGCGCAGTCTGGGCAAGATGACCTATCTGGCCACTCATGATTCTCTTACCGGACTCATTAACCGGCGTGAATTCGAGCGGCGCACCAGCCAGGCACTGGATAATGCGCGGAAAAGCAGTGAAAACCATGCCCTCTGCTATATCGATCTGGACAACTTCAAGGTCATTAATGACACTTGCGGCCACATGGCAGGTGACGAACTTCTCAAGCAGCTCACAACCAGACTAGACACCATCGTACGCGAATCAGACACAATCGCACGTCTCGGCGGCGACGAATTCGGTATCCTGCTGAATGGCTGCTCGCTTGATTGGGCATACAAGCGCGCGGATCGGATCCAGGCTCTGCTGGAGGACTTCCGCTTCGTATGGCACGACAAGGTGTTTCGAATCGGTGCAAGTATTGGCCTTGTTAGCATCAATGAAGACAGTGGCAATTTATCCGATGTCCTGAGCGCGGCTGACTCGGCATGCTATGTCGCAAAACAGAACGGAGGAAACCGGATCCACAAGTGCGATGATAACGACAAGGAACTGGTCGAACACCAGGGCCAGATGCAGTGGGTACAGAAAATCCACAAGGTACTGGAAGAAAGCCGCTTTCGTCTTTTTTTCCAGAAAATTGAAAAACTCAAGAGTGTGTGCGGGGAGAGCAAGAAACTCCACGGTGAAGTATTGCTGCGCATGCTGGATGAAAACAATCAACTGATCGGACCGGCTTCATTTATCCCTGCAGCCGAACGTTACAACCTTATGCCGGCGATCGATCGCTGGGTGGTGGAAAATACTTTCCGGTTTCTGTCCAGGAATATCAACACGCTATACAACAAACTGGATAAATGCTGTATTAATCTCTCTGGACAGTCTCTGTCCGATGATCGCCTCATGAGCTTTATCATAGAGCAGATCTATACGAGCAAGATCCCCGGTCATTTGCTGTGCTTCGAGATCACTGAAACCGCCGTTATCGCCAACCTGAATACTGCGACTGGCATGATTTCGAAGCTTCGTGAAATGGGCTGTCATTTTGCCCTCGATGATTTCGGCGTCGGTCTTAGCTCATTTGCCTATCTCAGCAATCTTGCTATCGACTATCTCAAGGTAGATGGTTCTTTCGTGAAGAAAATGATGAACAACAGAACCGACCTTGAGATGGTTAGAGCCATCAACCAGATCGGACATACTATGAATGTCATGACTATCGCCGAGTTCGTCGAGGACGAAGATACGCTACGGACGATTCGTGACATCGGTTTGGATTATGCCCAGGGATATGCCGTAAGCAAGCCGTGTCCACTCGAGATAGCCCTGCTCAGGGACGTGGATGATGAAAGCATGGACAATTCCACGCAGGAAAAGGTCACGTACCTGAATATATCCTCGGGAAATACCCCAATGTAAACAGGCAGTTTGGTAATACCCGATTCATAAGCACCCTTTGAATCGGTTGATACCTTTTCACGACCAATAACCAGTCGCAGTGATATTCCGTTGGATCCCACCGGTGAAAATCGCCTCTGTGCGGATTAAACTAAGCAAGAGTTCATTAAGCCGTCATTGCCAGGAACGAAGTGACGAAGCAATCTCTAGGCATTTGAGATTATGTTTATGAGATTGTTTCGCCACGTTCGAAATGACACTATGCCCGACATAATCAGAGATTCCTGAAGACAACAGACGAATGCTGAAAATCCGGCGGGAGCGGCTTTCATGCCAACCACACTAACGCTACTGAGGCGACGAATCCTGATTCTTTTCCTCACCATGCTGACGGGAACGGATGTCTGCGCGAACGAAAATGGCCGGTTTCTGGGCGCCGAGGAATCCGAACCGCCCGCCTGGTTCCGGCATAGTTTCCTGGATTTCGACGAGGATGTGCGCGAGGCGGCGGCGAACCACAAGCGCGTGATGCTCTACTTCCACCAGGCCAACTGCCCTTACTGCAGCCTGCTGGTGAAGGAAAACTTCACCCGGCCCGATATCGTCGCCGATATGCGGAAAAACCTTGAGTCCATCGCCGTCAACATGTGGGGGGATCGCGAGGTGATCGCCACGGACGGCGAGCATTATACCGAGAAATCGCTGGCGGCCGCGCTCAAGGTGAATTACACCCCCACGCTCATCTTCCTCGATGAGCAGGGCAAGGTCGCCCTGCGACTCAACGGCTATTACCCGCCGGTGCGCTTCCGGCTGGCGCTCGACTATGTCACCGGCCACAAGGAAAAGGAACTGTCCTTCCACGAGTATCTCGCTTCTCGTTTGACCTCAGCGAGGACCACCGGCGGACTGCACCCGGAACCGTTCTTCCTGCCGCCTCCGTATGCCCTGGCGCGCAACCGCCTGCCCGCCAACCGACCGCTGGCCGTGTTCTTCGAACAGGCGGACTGCACGGACTGCGACAGACTGCATCAGCAGATCCTCGCCGACCCGGATACCCGCGCGCTGGTCGAACAGTTCGAAAGCGTGCAGCTGGATATGACAGCGGATACCCCGGTCATCACGCCGGGCGGGCAGCGCACCACCGCGAGTGCCTGGGCGAGTGATCTCGATCTGGTGTATGCACCGTCCATTATTTTCTTCGACCGGCAGGGCAAGGAGGTGATGCGCATCGACGCCTTCCTCAAGACCTTCCACATCCAGTCCGTGTTTGATTATGTCCTGCAGGAGGCCTATCTGAGCGAGCCCAGCTTCCAGCGCTTCATCTCGGCACGCGCCGAGCGTTTGCGCGAGGAAGGGATCGACGTGGATATCTGGAGCGATTGAGGATGGCCTGATCGGCGCGACAGAAAATCTTGTCTATCCAGATAGAAATATATTCACCGCAGAGGCGCAGAGAACGTAAAGTTATTCAAGCAACATTAAAACAATCTCCTCCCCGCTTTCGCGGTGATGACAGGCTTAAATAAACATTCCTTACTTGTTTTCGTTATGGAACTTCTCTGCGTTCTTTGCGTCTCTGCGGTAAAAACGTGTATTTACGGAGATGATCGGCATGACGGACAACACGCGACGGGTGCTAGCGGGCGACATCGGCGGCACCAAAACACGGCTGGCCATATTCGATGTGGCGGGCTCACAGCTACAGAGCGTGGTCGAGCGCACCTATCCCAGCGGCGACTACGCCACGCTGGATGACATCATCGAGGACTTCCTCAACGCCGGAGACTCGCGCCCGGATGCCGCCTGTTTCGGGATTGCCGGGCCAGTGCGCGACAATACGGTGGACGTGACCAACCTGCCCTGGCGAATCAGCGCCGCGGAGACCGGCGCGCGTTTCAGGCTCCGGCGGGTCGCCCTGCTGAATGACCTGGAAGCCAACGCCTGGGGCCTGCGCGCCCTTGATGAAAAGGATTTCCACATCCTTAATGCCGGAGTCGAAAATCCCGCCGGCAACGCCGCCATCATCGCCGCCGGCACCGGGCTGGGCGAGGCCGGCATGTATCGTGACGGCGAGCGCTGGCACCCCTTCGCCACTGAGGGCGGCCATACCGATTTCAGCCCCGGCAGCGAGCTGGAGATCGAGCTGCTGCGCTTTCTGACGACGCGCTACGGCCATGTGAGCTGGGAGCGCCTGGTCTCGGGTCCGGGACTGGTGAACATCCACGACTTCCTGGTCCACTCTCGCAAGCAACCCGTGGCGGGCTGGCTGAAAGACGACATGCAAGCGAACGACCCGGCCGCCGCCATCTCACGTGCCGCACAGTCCGGGCGCGATGCGCTCTGCGTGGAGGCGCTGGAACTCTTCGTCCGCCTCTATGGCGTCGAGGCAGGCAACCTGGCGCTCAAAATGATGGCAAGCGGCGGGGTTTACCTCGGCGGCGGCATCGCCCCGAAGATCCTCGAGCAACTGAAGAGCGGCGCCTTCATGGCCGCCTTCCGCGCCAAGGGCCGCATGCAGGGCCTGCTGGAACAGATGCCGGTGCGGGTCGTCCTCAACGACCGAACGGCACTCTACGGTCCGGCGGTATTCGCCGGAGATACCTGCCGTTAATCGATAAGCACCGTTTTCACCGCGGAGAACACAGAGAAGTTTCCTCACAAAAACAATTCAATTCCTCTGCGTCTCTGCGGTGAGTTTATTCCTTCATGGATCAACAATAATCAAGCTCCATTGGAATCTGGCGCGATGAGTTTCAATCACGCTCGATAGTGTAGCGCGCCGCAAGCCGGTAGTTTTCCCCGGGGATGACCTGTACCGCGTCGGGGCCGGCATTGGTGGTTTCCACGCAAAGCATGCCGGTGTATTCGTCATCGCCGAGATCGGCCATTGCGGCGGCCGTGGTGGCCCAGGGATTCCAGACCACCGCGCTGGCGCTGCCTTCCGCGGCGATCCGGATGCGCCGCCCGAAAACCGGATCGTCGATTACCAGATCATGATCCGCGCCGGTGTAGATGCGGTCCACCTCACCGTCGATGGTGACGGGACCTTCCTGGGTCTTGACAGCGGCGCCGTCGATCTTGTCGATATAGGACTTGCCCTCGAGGCCCAGAACCCGCGCGCGGGAGACATCGCCCACGCGGAAATAGCTGTGCAGCCCCTGGGTGATGGTGAGCGGTACGGTGTCCGGGTTAAAGCTGCACAGGGCCAGTTCCAGCGAACGGCCGACGATGATCTCCAGGGTCAGCGCGAACGGGTGCGACCAGAGCGCCCGGATCTCTTCATCCGGCGTGATGCCGAGACGCACCGATGTCGTGCCGTCCTCCTGCATGGTGGTACCGAGCACCTGCCAGTCACGGTTGCGCACGAATCCGTGCGCCGGGCGCCCCCCGCCCTCCGGGTCAGGTCCGAACCAGGGCCAGCACACCGGGATGCCGCCCTTGATGGCCTTGCCTGGCTGGAAATAGGCGTGCTGGCTCAGGAACAGCAGGTCTTCCGGTTCACCGGCGGGAAGGAAGGAAAGCACCTGGCCCGCGTAGGGGGAGATCAGGGCACGCGCCCGGCCATTGTCGATGTCTATCAGGGGAAGTCCGCCGTTTCCGGTGACGAAGCAGAGCGTGTCGGCAATGCCGTGCGTTGCGTTCAGCTGTTCGGGATTCATTGACTGGATTCCTTGCTGTCGGGGGTCGGCCGGAATACGGCGCATGATGCCGTTGCACCGGTTGTCATTTCAGCCTGCACTCGCCACGGAGATGCAGGGGGATCGGAATGCCTGACCAGGGCGGCACGCCTGTGACTGTCATGCAACCAGCCGGGGCGTCAGCGTTTCTCTTCGTTCATGAGTGCCTTTTCGGTGATCTCTTCATACAGATGGACCACATAGGCGCAAAAACTTTGCCATTCCGGGTGCCGGTCCATCAACGGTTTGCTGTGCATGGCATCATTGATGACCTGTTCCAGGAATGCGATATCCGCGTCGTTGAGAACATCACCCCCGTCAACCTTGTCCTTGAGTGTAAGCAGCCTCGGCAGGCGCTGCTTCTCGAACCGCTCTTCCAGCGCCATGATGACGCCGGCTTCTTTGGACGTATCAGTCATACTTCCCCCCCGGTCTGGCCGTCGCGTTGTGCTTGTTGATTCTTATGACATATTAAAGCATAGCATTCTTCCCGGCGATGCCGTAGCGCTGCAGTCAGCAGGGCTCTGCCCTGCTCTTCGGAATCAGCGACAAGCGACTGTCTTTTCTGGAAAAGGTGAATGGCTTGCTGGCAGAAGCGGTAATACCTGTATGATATTCGTGATGATTGAACCTTGAATCAGGGAGCACTCCCCATGTCGCGTTTTCATATGCATGTTGTGGTCGAGAATCTCGCTATCAGCACCCGTTTTTATACAGCGCTGTTTGGCGCCGAGCCGACCACCGTCAAGGAGGATTACGTCAAATGGTTAATGGATGACCCGAAGATCAATTTCGTGATCACCAGCCGCGGGCACATCCCCGGCCTCGATCACGTCGGTATACAGACCGATACCGATGAGCAACTGGAGGCGCTGCAGGCGCGCCTCGCGGCGGCCGGTATCACCGGCCAGACACAGAAGGATGCGGCCTGCTGCTATGAGCGGTCCAACAAGCACTGGACACTGGACCCGCAGGGCATCGCCTGGGAGGCCTATCACTCATTGCATCCGATATCGACATTCAACGACGAGACCTCGGAACCGGCGGTCTATGGCTGTTGCGCACCCGATCTGGGTTTGTTGGGCTGCAAGCGATGAACATGCTGTTCCTGTGCACCGGCAATTCCTGCCGCTCCCAGATGGCCGAGGGCTGGGGGCGGACGCTGGCCGCCGACCACGGCCATGCATTCCGCTCGGCCGGCATCGAGGCGCATGGCAAGAACCCGCGCGCCATCGCCGTTATGCAGGAGGCCGGAGTGGACATCGCCTCACAGGAATCGACACGGTTGACGGATGAGATGCTGGCATGGGCAGACCTGGTCGTCACCGTTTGCGGGCATACCGATGAACAGTGTCCGGTACTCCCGGGCGGCACTCGCAAGCTGCACTGGGCGCTGAAGGACCCCGTCAGGGCCAGCGGCAGCGAGGCGGAAATCCTGCAGGTGTTCCGCGCCAGCCGTGACGACATCAAACGCCGTGTGCAGGCGTTGCTGGCCGATTTGCAATAACGCCTGTTCAGCCCTGTAACCGCTCCATTACGATATCTGCGCCTGCCCGGCCTGCATTGCCCGCCGGGGCTGACCGGCAACAGTCACCGGTGCTAATCATCGCCTAACATCAGCGTGCTAGCCTGTTGAATTCGCATTCTTACGAGCCATAGAAGGTCTATGTCCTACCTGGAAATCACAGAACCATTACGCAAACTTCCGGTCGCCGACGCGGACGCCGTGTGCGCCGTTGACATGGGGAGCAGGGTCTTCACGCTGGTGTGCGGCTATCGGACCGACAACCGAATCGTCACCAAAAACGTCTGTCATGCACCGCTCGACGCGGGCATGGATATCACGCGTAACGGGGGCCGGCTCAGCGCCGGGAAGCTCGCCGAAATCCGCGCGGTGCTGTCCGATTTCCGCGATTGCAGCAGCCACCTCGGCGTCACCCGGATCATCGCCGCGGCCACAGCCGGGGTGGGCCGCGCCGCCAACGCGCGGGATCTGATCGGCCTCGGACAGGCCGAAGGCATTGCGGTGGAACTCATGGACGAACAACGCGAAGGCGAACTCGGCTATCTGGCCGCGACCGGAGGAAAATCCAACCGGCTGGTGAGCAAACTGCGCAGCCACAGCTGCCAGGTTGCCTGGAAATCAGCCGCCGGCGTCACCGTCATCTATCTCGATACGGGTTACGTCAAGGCCTACGAGGACTTTATCCACAAGGCGTCCAGCATCGGCGAGGCCACCGACACCTACCGGGATTTCCTGAAACGGCAGTTTCACCTCCCTTCCGGTACGCAGCAGCTCATCGCCCTCTCGGCCATGACCTGCGCCAGCTTCATCACCGGTTTGCCTGAGGACCGCGTCAGAGACACCACGCTGTCCGCGGCGAAGGTGGCTGCCAGACTCGACGGGGTGCAGGAACTGCTCAAGCCGGAGTTCGATGCGCTGAAAAACAGCGGCAGCGACATCCCCGAGGTGCTCACCGGGCTGATCTTCCTCGACTGCCTGTTGAGTCGCACCGGCCACACACAGGTGACCATCTCCGGAACCGACCTGCCCATGGGACTGATTCACGAGCACTTCGGGAGACAGGCGCCTGCCGATGGCTGATATCTGCTGTGGGCGCCAGTCCGTGCCTCAGGCCGCGCAAGGATTCGACAAGTGGTTCTCGTCGAGGATTTCGCAGTATTCCACTTTTTCAGCCAGCGCTGTGAACCATTCCTGACAGGCATGCCGTGCGATTTCCCGGCTGCTGAATGTCCACACGACCTGGCCGTTTTCCGTCATTATCGTGGCCGTCTTGTTCGGCCATTCCTTGATGAATAATTTCATCGCCCCACTCCTCGCAGAATGCTGTCCGGTCTTCACACACGAGGCTACCACCCCATTGTTAGGAAAATGTGTCACGCGCGTTATTCTTCGAGCCGTGGCATTGCGCCGGAGCCGGCGGCCCGGTCGGGGCCCGGAAGACATAACCCAACAAGCGTCAGTGGTCGTCCTGCTTGTAACCAGGCATGCTCACCACGCCCTGTACGATTTACCCGGAAAGGAAGTTCAGGCAGCTGGCACGACTGTCATGCGCCATTGCTGCCAGTGATCCGTACTCAGCAGGTCGACGCCCGCGACATTGAACCGCTGATGCTGTGCCGGATGATATCACCGGTCAGCAGATAGATGATGTCTTCAGCAATATTCGAGGCATGATCCCCGATACGTTCCAGCTGGCGGCATACCGACAGCAGCATCAGGTGCTGTCCGGCATAATCCGGCTCGTGCTGGATCATCTCGATCTGCAGGGGCAGCTGGGACTTGCACAGTGCATCCACCTCATCATCCATGGCGAGCACGGCCTCCGCGATCTTGATATCGAGTTCGACGAAGGCAAGCAGCACCTTGCGCAACATCAGCTTGGTCTTCTCGAAAATGGCGATCATGTTCTCGGGAACCTTTATGGGTCCATTCTCGGCCATTTGCAGCACGATTTCGGCCATGTTCTTGGCATGATCGCCGATGCGCTCCAGGTCATTGTTGATCTTCAGCACCGCCACGATCAGTCGCAGGTCATTGGCGACCGGCTGGTAGAGCGCCAGCAGCTTCAGGCACTCTTCCTCCATCTCCACCTCGACATTGTCGACTTCCGCATCGCCCTTGATCACCTTTCTGGCGGTGGTCACGTCCATCTGCACGAAGGCATTGAAGGCCATCGTCACCTGCTCTTCGACCTGTTTGCCGATCGACACCAGATGCTGGTTCAGGCGATTCATTTCCCTTTGAAAATGCATAGTCACGGCAATGACTCCTGGAAAGCCTCAGCCAAAGCGACCGGTGATGTAATCACGCGTCCGCGCATCCACCGGATTCTGGAATATCTGCTCGGTCTTGCCAACCTCTACGAGGCTGCCGAGATGAAAAAAGCCGGTACGTTGCGACACGCGCGCGGCCTGCTGCATGGAGTGGGTGACGATGATGATGGTGTAGTTTTCCTTCAGCTCCCACATCAGATCCTCGATCCGGCTGGTCGCGATCGGATCGAGCGCCGAGCAGGGCTCGTCCATTAGCACGACCTCCGGGTTGATAGCGATGGTGCGCGCGATGCACAGGCGCTGCTGCTGCCCGCCGGACAGTCCCGTGGCCGGATCGTGCAGGCGGTCCTTGACCTCGTCGAACAATCCGGCCTTGGTCAGGCTGTTCACGACGATCTCCTCCAGCTCGGTACGATGTTCGGCCAAACCATGAATTTTCGGCCCGTAAGCGACATTGTCGAAGACAGACTTGGGAAACGGGTTCGGCTTCTGGAAAACCATGCCGATCCGGCTTCGCAATGACACCACATCAACCTTTGGGGCGTAGATATCCTCGCCATCGAGCAGAATATTCCCCGTCACCCGGCAGCCGTCCACCACGTCATTCATGCGGTTCAGACAGCGCAGGAAGGTCGATTTGCCGCATCCGGAAGGTCCGATCAGCGCAGTCACCTGGCGGCAGTGGATGTCGATGGAGACATCCATCAGCGCCTGCTTCTCCTTGTAGAAGACGTTGACGTTGCTTGCGGCGACCTTGGGGGCGTCACCGGCGCGCACGGCGGTCAACATATCGCCTCTGGCCAGCACCCCGTTGGCTGTCGTTGTATCGTTCATGAAATAGGTACTGTTCATGTCCTGCATGGCTATTCAACCTTGGTTTGGGTTCTGGATCGAATGACTACCGCCAGGATGTTCATCAAAATCAGAAAACTCATAATCACAATAATGGCCGCGGCCGTCTTTTCGACGAAGCCGCGTTCGGCGCTTTCGGCCCAGAGGTAAATCTGGACTGGCAGGGCGGCCGATGAATCCATGGGAGTGGCGGGTACGTTGGCGATGAACGCGACCATGCCGATCATCAGCAGCGGAGCGGTTTCGCCCAGCGCCTGCGCCATGCCGATAATCGTTCCGGTCAGGGTACCCGGCAGGGCGGCTGGGAGCACCTGGTGGAATACCACCTGCACGGGCGATGCCCCGAGCGCCATGGCGCCCTGACGTATGCCCGGGGAAACGGCGCGTATCGAGGAGCGGCAGGAAATGATGATTGTCGGCAGGGTCATCAAGGCGAGCACCATACCGCCCACCAGGGGCGTACCGCGCGGCAGTCCGAAGAAACCCAGCAGCACCGCCAGACCCAGCAACCCGAAGATGATCGAGGGAACCGCGGCCAGGTTGTTGATATTGGCCTCGATGATGCGTGTGAAGCGATTGTCCGGGGCGAACTCCTCCAGGTAGAGGGCGGCGGCGATGCCCAGTGGAAAGGAGAGCACAAAACACACCAGCAAGGTAAAGAAAGAACCCGTGATTGCTCCGCCGATGCCTGCCAGTTCCGGATAGCGGGAATCGGAGCCGATGAGGAAGCCGGGATTGAAGCGGTACTCGATCAGCCCTCGATTGACGAGGCTGTCGAACCAGGCCATCTGCGCCTCGCTCAGCCGGGTATGCTGGCCGGTGCGCGGCAAATTGCCCTTGTAGAGCTGGTCGAAATCCGAGGCGATCGGCACTTCCATCGACACGGTCTGCCCGATCTGGCCGGGATGATCCATGACATACTGACGCAGATCGAGTGCCGCGCCCGGGCTGAGTATCTTGGCGAGTTTTCGTCTATCGGCGCGCTCGGTTACCGCGGGAAACAGTTCGTACAGGGCGCGCTTGACGGCGGTATAGTACTGTCCGTCGCGCAGATTGTCCTCGCTGTACGGTGTTTGTATTCCCAGGCGCTGCGGATCGAGGTCGAAG
>JBAVKA010000243.1:0-4769 GCA_049688075.1 Gammaproteobacteria bacterium | reverse complement strand
TCTTGACGGGAAAAAGCGTAACGTTGAATGTCACCGGGCGGGTCACACCATGCAGCGTGAGATCACCCTTCAGCGTGCCGGTGGTATCACTGGACCATGTGAACCCCGTACTGACGAAGAGAATCTCGGGATAGTTCTCCACGTCGAAAAAGCGCTCGCTTTTCAGCAAGTATTCGATCATTGAGCCGCCGGTATCAAGGCTCGCGGTCTTGACCATGACCATGGCTTGATCCTTGTCATCCGGATGGTTGGGCCACAGGGTCAGACCACCCTGGAATTCCTTGAATTCGGCCTTGACTGGCGCAATCTGGCTATCCACGCAGAAACCCACCCGTGAAGTATCCGGCTGGATACGGTAGAGATGACCGCCCTCGGCAGCGGCCCGCATGGTTTCCACTCGTGACAGGTCCACCTTGCCGTTCAGAAACGGGGCACAGAGTTCCTCTTCTCCGGCCAGCCCTTGCAGACCGACCGACAGCAACACTAACCCGATAATGAACAATGCCAGTGGCTTGTCGATAGCCATACGTCACCTCCAATGTGCTGTATATCGTTAAATAATAATATTCCAATATATTATCACGTCAAACCATAAATTATGTGATGCAGTGACAGGGGTGACAAACTTCCATATGTTATTGCGGCAATTAGCATGACAATGCCGGGTAAGACAGTAAGCACAGAGGCTACAGAATGGAATAGGGCCGTTGGTTATGTCCCAGGTACCGAATTGGTGCGTTTTACAGAATGTCCGGAATCACAGATGATTCATCCCGATGCCGTTTCTTTGTGAAGTCAATGGAGTGCGTACGTGATCGAAACTGTCCACCCTGCTCAACAGCAGGAACCCATAAAAGACGACGATTTCAGTGTGCGCATCGAGATGCTCGAAAACCGCCTGATGCATCAGGAGGCCGCGCTCGAGGAATTGACGCGTATCCTGCTTGCGCAGGAAGAACGTCTCAGGGAGCAGTTGGAAATGATCAAACGGCTCAGAGAGCACGTCAGGTCATTGTTGCCATCACAGATTGCCCTGGCGGAAGAGGAAACACCCCCTCCCCATTATTGAGGAAATTCGCACGGGCGCAACGGAAGCGGACGAAGAGCGCCGAACAACAGGACCATTCGCTATTCCTTGAGTTCGATTTGCAGTTTCCCTTCCGAAACCGAAATGTTACTCACCCCGGCGGCGAAGGACTTCCAGAACCCGGCGTCCGCGCCGTATTCAGCAACCAGGTCGATGTTCTTTAACCCGCCGAGCCATGCATTGGGAATCGGTACACCCATGAGGCTGATCCCCTTCAGGATCACGATCGGTTTGTTGTTACGGTACGCCAGTTCAAGCCCTGCCCTGACCTTCAGGATTTTGCCGCCCATGACAGGAAAATCCTCATCCACGGGAACCAGCAGCTTGGCGCTGACCAGGTTATCGGATAAATCAATCGCCAGCTTTCTTGCAAGATCCGTATTCTTTGCCAGCAGGGCATTGAGTTCACGCTCGCTCAGGGTAATGCTACGTTTGGCGCCCGCTTCACTGTAGCGTTCCGGTTCGAGCGCCCCGGATTCGTCCCGACGCCCTCGACCGGCACCCAGGGTATCCAGTCTTTCCAGTTTGTCGTCGAGGACCTGCTCCTCCCTGGTGCTCAGGTGAACCGGCCTGAATTCGGACGGAAAGAAATAGTACTTGACCACCCAGATTGTCGCACCAACCGTTACAAGAACGGTGACCAGCACAATCAGTGCAGTCCTGAGACCACTGGAATGGCGTTGATGCTGCTGGCCACTGGAGTTGTCGCTGGTCATGGTTTTAATCGTCCTGGCGTTGACGGTACGTGGGCCTGAATTTAATCAGGATCCGCCGTCATCTTCTAGTTAAATATGCACAGAGAGTCAGTATAAGCTGCCCACCTGCCGGTTTATCCTGTTTTCGCCGTGTCAACACTTTATAATTACGGCCCCGGGTACCGGCTCACGCCCGCAGGAGACGAACTATTAATTTCATACGCCCCATCGCGTTCGTGCAGTCCTTTGTGCTGTTTCTGTATGCGACACTGATGCTGCTGATGTCGCTGGTCGGTTACTGGGACGGCCCCGGAGAAATACATGCGATGCTTGAAGCGGCGGCGATCTGCGGAAGCGCCGCGGTTATCGCGTTGCTGATCAGTCGCATCAGCCACTTCGAACTCACCACCCGCCAGCTGTTCGCGGTAACCACGGTGAGCTGGTGCACCATGAGCCTGGCTGGAGCCATCCCCCTTTATCTCCTGTTACCGGGGCTGTCATTCACCGATGCCGTATTCGAATCCGTCTCGGGCGTCACCACCACCGGGGCTACTGTGCTGTTCGGGCTGGAGAGGCTTCCACACACCGTCCTGCTGTGGCGTGCGCTGCTTCAGTGGATGGGCGGCATCGGTATTATCGTGCTTGGCATCGCCATTCTGCCGTTCCTGCAGGTCGGCGGGATGAGGCTGTTCAAAACCGAATCGTCTGACTGGTCCCACAAAACCATGCCGAAATCCCGCGACCTGATACGGGCCATCGGTATTGTCTACGGCGCCCTGTCAGTTGCTGCAGTATTGAGTTACTGGCTGGCCGGAATGGAACCCTTCGACGCCGTTGTCCATGCCCTGACAACCGTCTCTACGGGGGGCTATTCGAACTACGATGCTTCCATGGGTCACTATTATGAGCACCCGCTGATCCTGTGGTTGAGCAGTCTCTTGATGCTGTTGAGTTCGCTGCCGTTTCTGCTCTACACACGCATGGTGCGCGGCGATATCAGCGCCCTCTTCAATGACACTCAGGTACGGGGGTTTCTGGGTTTTGTCCTGGTCATGGTCCTGTCCATGAGCCTGGTGCGCAGCATTGCGGATCATGAGTCCTGGACCGACTCCTTCACCCAGGCAACCTTCAATATCATCTCGGTCATAACAACCACCGGTTATGCCTCGGAGAATTACACCTCCTGGGACAGCTTTGCGGTAACCATGTTTTTCTATCTGACATTTATCGGAGGGTGTTCGGGCTCTACCGCCGGGGGGATGAAATTTTTCCGTTTTCAGATCGCGCTGATCATGCTGAAAAACCAGCTGCGCTGGATGCGGCACCCGCGCGGGGTCTTTACCAACCGCTATAACGGACAGAAGGTAACTGACGAGATCGTCCGCTCGGTTATCGCCTTCTCGTTCTATTATGGCCTCACGGTCGCCTTCATTGCCTCCGGGCTTTCGCTGCTGGGTATTGACTTCCTCACCAGCGTCAGCGGTGCGGCCTCCGCAGTCGGCAATGTTGGTCCGGGTCTCGGCGATATCATCGGGCCTGACAAGAATTTCGCCATCCTGCCTCAGGCGGCCAAATGGCTGCTCAGCATCGGCATGCTGCTGGGGCGTCTTGAAATCATGACGGTCGTTATACTTTTTACCCCGCTGTTCTGGCGGCGTTAGACAACACCCTCGGCAGGCCTGCACTCAGACAGGGATAATGGACTGGCCCGGAGCGGAACGGCTACATGATTCGTCCCCGCGTACCCGGCGACTAAAGTCAGCCCGTCCCGATACCGATACGCTCATTGATATGCCCCGGATACGGAGAGTACGCCCGGGGTGAGCCACCGGAATGCATAATTCATGAACATACTCTCTCAAATTGCACTGCTGGCAGGACTGATTGCCGGTATTTCCCTGATATGGCTGGCAGTTCGCGCCTTCGGCAAACATGTGGCATGGGGGCTCGTGGTCCTGTTTCTGTCCCCGCTGGCTGCCGTGATTTTCGGCATCAGGTACTGGCGGGATGAAAAGGGACCTTTCCTGGTTTATGTCGCCACCTTTAGCATCGCCATGACCCTCGGGCTGTATGTGTTTACCTTACAGGGCGGATGGAATACCGTACGCACCGCGCTTCGCAACCAGCAGTACGTAGACCTTCAGATTTCCAGCGGAAACGGGAAAATGTCTTTCGTGCACACCAGCCTGAACTCTGTCGCAGAGAAGCCCGTGCGCAATGACAAGGCAGCCGCGCAGCCCGAACAGGCCAAACCGGTTCCGCATAACACCGCCGGATTGACGACAAACGCCGGCAGGCAGGTGGCGCCCGAGAAAGGTACGCCTGCAGTGACATCCGCAAAACCAACCGCCGAAAAAAAGCGCTATCGTGCAGGCTACGTGGCGATTCCACCCTCCCTGGCCGATGACTATATCGGGATGACCGTCAAGGTGAAGCGCATGAACAGACCCGAGCAGGACTGTGTGCTCAGGAGCGTAACACCCGCCGGGCTGGGCTTTGAGCAGCATGTCCGCGGTGGCGGCACCTTCTCCTTCAAATACAGACAAAGCGATATCGAGAAACTGAGAGTCCTCGTGAAACAAGCCTACTGATGCTTGCTCCGGTCGGCTTTGAGGATGTTGCCTGACCGGGAAAGGGTCATAACAAATGATAATCGGAATCATTTGTTATGACCCTTTTGATTTTCTATTTATTTGACGTAATGCGCCGCAAGTGAGATAACACGGGCTGTGGTGTCATTGACCGAAAAAAAAACTTCAGCGATGATTATCCCGGTTATTAATTGAAATTGATGGAGGATCCAGTCCAGTGAAAAACCATATAACGAAGTCCCGCGGCATGATTGTGATGATCGGTTTGCTGCTTGCCAACGCGGTCCATGCTTTCGATATGGGAAACATGATGAATCCGTCCAAGTGGATGGGTAGCAACAGGGATGACGACTATTATGACCATCGCGGTTATGGGTATGGCGGACCGGGCTGGGG
>JBAVKA010000242.1:0-6105 GCA_049688075.1 Gammaproteobacteria bacterium | reverse complement strand
GGCCGACACCATCGCGCTGGTGCGCTCATTGTTCAGCCGCCCTTGGTCCGCAGCGGAGCTGGATGGATCGAGCTCCAACAGCACATCACCTTTTGTGACGTACTGGCCGTCACGCACGTGGATGGCGCTGACCACACCCGCCTCCAGCGGCTGGATCACCTTGGAGTAATCCCCCGGGATGATCTTGCCCTGTGCCACGGTGATGATATCGATCTGGCCGAATGTGGCCCAGGTGATGGCCACCAGGAACAGTGTGACGATCAGATAGACGAGCTTGCGACCCAATGGCGAGGGCGGGGTTTCCTGGATCTCCAGCACCGCCGGCAGAAACTCAACCGCCAGCCCGTCGGGGCGGGGTCGATCCTTTTGCTGCTTGTGGTGGCTGAGCGCCATCCGCCAGACTCGCAAGTGCTCAACGATCCCCGTGAAAGCCCTATTTATCATGTAAATGTTGTCCTCACTCTTGCCTAGGCGCTGGCCACTAACTGTCCCGTCTGATGCCTATGCAGACTCGCGTAATACCCGTTCGACGTTACCAACTGTTGATGCGTCCCGGTTTCGACGATCCCACCCTTATCGATCACATAAATACAATCCGAGTATCGCACCGTACTCAGACGATGCGCGATGATCAGCACGGTGCGCCCATGACAGATTTGTGCCAGATTGCGCTGCACGATGCTCTCCGACTCATAATCCAGCGCGCTGGTGGCCTCATCGAAGAGCAGAATGCGGGGATTCGTGACCAGGGCACGTGCTATGGCGATGCGTTGACGCTGCCCACCCGAAAGCGAGGCGCCGTGCTCCCCGATAACGGTGTCGTAGCCTTCCGGCAGTTCGAGGATGAATTCATGCGCACCGGCGAGCCTGGCCGCCTGGACCACCGGCTCCATCGGCAATCCCGGATCGACCAGGGCGATATTTTCACGCACACTGCGATTGAACAGCAGGTTCTCCTGCAATACCACACCAATCTGGCGACGCAGCCAGACCGGATCGATCTGTCCCAGATCGACACCGTCGATCAGGACACGACCGCCTTCCGGCACATAAAGACGTTGCACCAGTTTGGCCAGGGTGCTTTTGCCCGAACCCGATCGACCAACGATACCGATGGTCTTGCCGGCGCCGATGTCCAGGGTCAGTCGGCGAATCACTTCGGGACGATCGGGGCGGTAGCGGAACGTCACATTGTCAAACTGGATATGGCCTTTGAGCTCCGGCAGGTTGGTGCGGTTGGTATAACGCGGCTCGGGAGGCGCGTTCAGCAAATCGCCCAGGCGCCGGAGTGAAACCCCGGCCTGCTGGAATTGCTGCCAGAGCTGAACGATGCGCATGATCGGGCCTGTGACACGGCCGGCCAGCATGTTGAAGGCGATCAGCTGGCCGATGGTCAGCTGGTTGTTCATCACCAGGTGCGCACCGATCCAGAGGATCAGGACGGTCGTCAGCTTGCTGATGAATGAGGCAATCTGCCCGGCGATGTTGGTCAGGTTGCCGGCGCGAAAACTCGATCTGACATAACCGGCCAGCTGCTCTTCCCATTTGCGCTGCATGGCCGGCTCGATCGCCATTGCCTTGACGGTTTCGATACCGTTGATCGATTCGACCAGGAATGCCTGGTTTTCCGCACCGCGGTTGAATTTCTCCTCCAGACGCTGGCGGAACAGCGGGGTGGCAATGATCGACAGCAGCAGATAGGCCGGGATGGTACCCAGCACGACACTCGTCAGTACCGGGCTGTAGTAAAACAACACGACGACAAACACCACCGTGAAGAACAGATCGATGACGATGGTCAACGTCGAACTGGTGAGGAACTGACGAATGGTTTCCAGCTCCCGGACCCTGGCGACGGTATCCCCCACCCGGCGCGCCTCGAAATAGGCGATGGGCAGCCGCATCATGTGGCGGAACAGTTGCGCGCCTAATGCCACATCGATCCGGCTGGAGGTATGGGAAAAAAGATAGGCGCGCAGGCCACCCAGGATGGCCTCGAATAACACGATCGCCAGCATGCCGATCGCAACGACATGTAAGGTCGTGATGGCCTTGTGTACCAGTACCTTGTCGATCACCACCTGGAAGAACAGCGGGGTGAGCAGGGCAAAGAGCTGGATAAAAAACGATGCCACAAAAACTTCGCCGAGTAATTTTCGATACTTGACGATGGCCGGTATGAACCAGGTGAAATCGAATTTACGGTCATCCGTGCGCAAATTGGTGCATTTTGTGAACAGGATCAGCTGACCGGACCACGCCATCTCGAATGCCTCATGCGGCATGAGTATCGGACGGCCTTCGCGGGGGTCCTGTACGAGCACGCGCTGCTCATCCACACGCGCCAGAACGACTAAGTTGCCATTCTTCAGGTGCGCGATAGCAGGCAGCGGAGTCGTGGATAGTTTGTCTGAATGAATGTTTGTTGCGCGTGCTTTTAGACCCAGTTTCCTTGCCGCGCGCAGAATCCCGGAAACACCAAAGACCTCACCGCTGTGCACGAATTCATGTTCAAGCTGTGCCGGGTCGGCTGGCAAGCCATAAAAGCGTGCCATCATGACCAGGCAGGACAAGCCGCTATCGACCTTGACCGACGCTTCTGCGTTATACGGTGAAATGACGCCGCCCCTTCGTCATACTGGTGAACGGCGAGGAACATTCGTACCGCTTTGTGGCAAACGGTGCGATGAAGTTATCAAAGGTATCTGCAAAAATGATACCGGCAACACACAGGGTCCCTCCTCCATAAACAGCGTGCCTCCCTGCTCAATTCCAGTGTGGTTATTACTTGTGACCCCATCAATTCAGCGTATTTCTTCGCATAACGCAGT
This sequence comes from Gammaproteobacteria bacterium, assembly GCA_049688075.1. Classification (GTDB taxonomy): domain Bacteria; phylum Pseudomonadota; class Gammaproteobacteria; order UBA9214; family UBA9214; genus CAVQCA01. The sequence goes on along the minus strand of JBAVKA010000242.1, from coordinate 3,274 downwards.
TGTAATGCATGCGTTGGAACTCATTCAACACGAATTCCCGGCCAGTATTATGCAATTGGTTTTCTTGCGTTGTCTGTAGGTGATCTCCTGGATATGCAGGTATTCACACCAAAGAGGGATACTCCAATGAATTACATATGTGCAGCTCGAGCTGGAGTGGGAGATCCTGTCAATGGCGTCATTGTCTACCGGGAGGGAACAGCCTACCTGCGGCTACCCTTCGGCAACAGACGTTATACTCTGCAAGCGAACGGCGCGACGTTCTTCAAACGATCTATTAAAGTCTCTAATTATTGTCAAAACCTATCAATGTGTTCGATAAAATAGATTAGTCAAATGGGCGCCAAAAGACTATACAGTTCTCTGGTAGAAACAAATCGTGAACACGAAAGGAGATAACACTATGTCTGACACCAAATGTCCGATGCATCACACAGCTGGCGGCGGCAAGTCGAACCGGGACTGGTGGCCGAAACAGTTACAGTTGGAGATTCTGCGCCAGCATTCCTCCAAGTCAAATCCGATGGACGAGGATTTCAACTATGCTGATGAGTTCAAGAGTCTGAACCTCGATGCCGTGAAGAAAGACCTCCATGCACTGATGACCGATTCACAGGACTGGTGGCCAGCGGATTATGGTCACTACGGACCTTTGTTCATTCGCATGGCCTGGCACAGTGCTGGTACCTACCGCACCAGCGACGGCCGCGGCGGTGCCGGAACCGGTAACCAGCGCTTTGCGCCCGTCAACAGTTGGCCCGACAACGTCAATCTCGATAAGGCGCGCAGGCTGCTTTGGCCGATCAAGCAGAAGTATGGCCGGAAAATCTCCTGGGCCGACCTGATCATTCTCACCGGCAACGTCGCTCTGGAATCGATGGGATTCAGGACCTTCGGTTTCGCTGGTGGCCGTGAGGACATCTGGGAGTCGGAAAAAGACATCTACTGGGGAGCCGAGGATACCTGGCTGGATGACAAGCGCTATTCCGGCGACCACGAAGAACTCGAAAACCCGCTCGCAGCCGTCCAGATGGGCCTGATTTATGTGAATCCGGAAGGGCCGAATGGCAAACCGGACCCGCTCGCGTCCGGCCGGGACGTTCGGGAGACTTTCGCTCGTATGGCGATGAACGACGAGGAAACGGTTGCGCTCACCTGTGGTGGACACACCTTTGGCAAATGCCATGGTGCTGGAGATGCGGCGCTGGTCGGGCCTGAACCCGAGGCTGCCGGAATCGAAGAGCAGGGCCTGGGCTGGAAGAGCCGTCATGGCAGCGGGAAAGGTGGCGATCAGATCGGCAGCGGTCTGGAAGGCGCATGGACACCAACCCCAACGCAGTGGGATAACAGCTATCTGGACATGCTGTTCGGCAACGAGTGGGAGCTGACGAAGAGCCTGGCGGGCGCTTGGCAATGGACGCCGAAGTCCGCGACTGATAATAACCAGGCGCCGGCTGCTGACGATGCGTCAAAGCAGGTCCCGATCATCATGACAACCGCAGACATGTCGATGCGGATGGACCCGATTTATGAACCGATCGCGCGACGTTTCCAGGAAAATCCTGATGAGTTCGCAGACGCGTTTGCCCGTGCGTGGTTCAAGTTGACCCACCGTGACATGGGTCCGCGCGCACGCTATCTCGGCCCGGAAGTTCCAGCCGAAGAGCTCATTTGGCAAGACCCCATCCCTGAGGCCGATCATGAATTGATCGATGACCAGGACGTTGCCAGCCTGAAGGGCAAGATTCTTGATTCCGGTCTGTCGGTCCCTGAACTGGTTTCAACCGCCTGGGCGTCGGCGTCGACGTTCCGCGGCTCCGACATGCGCGGCGGCGCAAACGGTGCCCGCATCCGTCTGACACCTCAGAAGGACTGGGAAGTCAACCAGCCGGATCAGCTGGCGAAAGTGCTGCAGACTCTCGAGGGTATCCAGAGCGAGTTCGACAAGAAAGTCTCTATGGCTGACCTGATCGTGTTGGCGGGTTGCGCTGGCATTGAGAAAGCGGCGAGGAATGCCGGTCACGATGTGACGGTTCCGTTTACGCCTGGCCGTATGGACGCCTCGCAGGAGCAAACTGATGTGGAATCCTTCTCCTTTCTGGAACCGATCGCGGATGGCTTTCGTAACTACCAAAAGGCCAAATACACCGTCTCGGCTGAGGAGCTGCTGGTTGACAGGGCGCAATTGCTGACTCTGACCCCGCCGGAGATGACGGTGCTGGTTGGCGGCATGCGCATCTTGAACGCCAACTTCGGACAGACCAGGCACGGTGTCTTCACCGATCGTCCAGAGGCGCTGACCAATGACTTCTTCGTGAACTTGCTGGATATGAGTACTACCTGGAAGGCAGTCTCCGCAGACGAAGACCTGATTGAAGGCAGTGATCGCAAGACGGGTGAACCGAAGTGGACCGGCACCCGTGTCGACCTGATCTTCGGTTCAAACTCCGAGCTGCGCGCCCTGGCTGAAGTTTATGCAAGCGCGGACTCCCAGGAGAAGTTTGTCAATGACTTTGTGGCAGCCTGGAACAAGGTGATGAACCTGGACCGCTTTGACCTGGCTTAATCCTGGCACATCGTCTTCGAGGATTCCTAAAGTGTATTCTGAACCGCATACCGGATGATCAGGAGGCGATAAACACGCCACAATCTGACGAATACTCTGAACGCAGAGGATAGCCCGGGACATAAAATGAGGGCGGCGTTTCAAGACAAGCTGAAACGCCGCCTATTATTTATGCAAGCCTATGCGAATTCCGGAAACACATAACAAACGACGGACACAAAAATGCTGTTAATGACAGATCTGCTCTAGAGTAGACGTCCGCATGGATCCACGTATAACTCGCGAGTGCGACAGCGACGATGAGACTGATGACTGATATTTGTTAACTCCACAACGCATTTGAGCGATTCACCCGGTACGGCATACAACACCTGAAAATGACGCCGGGGCCCACCTGAACTATCAGTTACAAACGCTTTCATTGGTAGAAACTATCAATACGATAGTAACAATCGAATTCATTTATATGTGATTAAATCATAATATTCTTAATCATCTAAACCAATCAGTGAAACAGGAGAACATCATGTCCAGCACACCCGAAGCCCCCACCACCGCAGGGATGCCCCAGCTGAATGCACCGGCCCCTGCCTTCGAAGCCAGAACCACGCACGGTATGAAGAAACTTGCCGACTACCAGGGCAAGTGGCTGGTGCTGTTTTCGCACCCCGCCGATTTCACCCCGGTGTGCACCACCGAGTTCATGGC
>JBAVKA010000241.1:0-11283 GCA_049688075.1 Gammaproteobacteria bacterium | reverse complement strand
ATCGCATAACTTGTGTCCTTGTCCTTCTTGCTGTTAACGGGCGGCTGCAGAATTCAGGCAACAGGCGAGGCCGGTCGCATAGACAGGCAAACTACACACGCACGCACAGCCCGTCATTGCGATATCTCAATGCAAGCCGGTGGGTATGTGAGTAGGTTTATCACGCAGTAGGTTGGTAGACCGATGCGTGTATGTGTTTATCGCAATCGGCATCGGCATAGCCCGGGAGCGGAGGTCACTACATGAGAAACGATCCAGTCACGAGTGTGCAATGGAACGGTTGGAAGACAGTACCGATGATCGGCAACGGTTGCTTCTGGTAAGTCGCGCGGCTTCAGCAAGGTCCACAGCCCACTTCCGGAGATGGCCAATATGCCTGAACAGAATTTCAACACCACCCTGCCCAACTACACCTGGCCCAGACTGTTGACCGGTCAGAAGGCGCTGGTGACCGGCGCGAACTCGGGCATTGGCAAGACCGTCGCCATCGGCCTCGGACGCTCCGGGGCGGATGTCGCGGTCAACTATGTGACCGACGAAGACGCTGCGCTGGATGTGGTGCGCGAGATCACCGACCTCGGGGTGCAGGCCATCGCCGTAAAGGCCGACGTCTCGAACGAGGACGAGGTCATGGCGATGTTCGGCAAGGTGCTGGAGGCCTTCGGTACCCTCGACATCCTGGTGGCCAACGCCGGCCTGCAACGTGATGCCGCCTACGACCGGATGACGCTGGAGCTGTGGAATAAGGTCATCAGCGTCAACCTCACCGGGCAGTTCCTGTGTACGCGTGAAGCGGTCAAGGAATTCAAACGCCGTGGCATGCGCGAGGGGGGCTCGGTCGCCGCCGGCAAGATCATCTGCATGAGTTCGGTCCATCAGATCATCCCCTGGACCGGGCACGCCAACTACGCGGCCTCCAAGGGCGGCATCGACATGCTGATGCAGAGCATGGCCCAGGAGCTGGCCCCGCTGCGCATCCGCATTAACAGCATCGCACCTGGTGCGATCCGCACGCCGATCAACCGCGCGGCATGGGACACCACCGAGGCCTACGCCGAACTGATGAAGCTGATACCCTACCGGCGCATCGGCGAGCCGGAGGACATCGCCCAGGCCGCGGTCTTTCTGGCCTCGGACATGTCCGACTACGTCAACGGCAGCACCCTGTTCGTCGACGGCGGCATGACCTGCTATCCCGGTTTCGCCACCGGCGGCTGACCGGAGCACCATGTCCTGTACCGATTCAACCCTGGAGCCATACCATGCCCGCGCCCGCGGCAGTCACGGATCACTACGACATCATCGTCATCGGCACCGGGCCAGGTGGCGCCTCGCTGGCCGGGCGGCTGGCCACGACCGGCCGGCGCATCCTGCTGATCGAGCGCGGCGGCTACCTGCCACGCTCGGTCGACAACTGGGACCCGCAGCTGGTCTTCGTCGATGGCATCTACCGGACCACCGAGCAGTGGCAGGACCAGCACGGCAAGGCCTTCCGCCCCGAGCTGCACCACTACGTCGGCGGCAACTCCAAGGTCTATGGTGCGGCGTTGTTCCGGCTGCGCGAGCGTGACTTCGACGAGGTCGCCCACAGCGGCGGCATCTCGCCGGCCTGGCCGCTAAGCTACAGCGACTACTCCCCCTACTATGACGAGGCAGAGCGGCTCTACCACGTCCATGGCCAGCGTGGCGAAGATCCCTTCGAGCCCCCTGCAGACGGCCCCTATCCCTACCCGCCGGTGCGCCATGAGGCGCAGATCGCCAATCTCAATCAGGCACTCACCGATATGGGGCTGCAGCCGTATCACATCCCGCTGGGCATCCTGCTCGATGAGGACAAACACGGTGCCAGACCCGACAGCCCGTGCATCCGCTGCAGCCGCTTCGATGGCTTTCCCTGCCCGACCAACGGCAAGGCCGACGCCCAGGTCGTCGGCATAGACCCGCTGCTCAAACACCATACCGATACCGTCCGTCTGCTGACCGGGGCCAATGTCGAGCGCCTGGAGACCGGGGCCGACGGCGGGCGCGTCGAGCGTGTGCATGTCACTCGTGCCGGCGCGCAGGAGATCTATGGTGCCGACATCGTGGTCGTGGCCGGTGGTGCGCTGTCGAGCGCATTGCTGTTGCTGCGCTCGGCCGACGACCGCCACCCGGACGGCCTGGCTAACGGCTCCGGGCTGGTCGGGCGTCACTACATGCGCCACAACCTCTCGGTGCTGATGGGCCTGCTGCGCGAGCAGAACAGCAGTGTGTTCCAGAAGACCATGGCGGTCAGCGACTACTACTTCAGCGCACCGGACTGGGACTACCCACTGGGGCTGGTGCAGATGATGGCGCGCGCCTATGGGGCACAGATCCGCGGGCAAGTCCTGCCCTCGTTCCTGAGCCATCTGCCCGACTGGCCGTTCGAGAAGCTCGCTGCGCATGCGCTGGATTTCTGGGTGCAGAGCGAGGACCTGCCCGACCCCGACAACCGGATCTTCTACGACGGTGGGCGTGTCGTGCTGAGTCTGACCCCGAACAATATGGAGGCCCACGAGCGGCTGATCGCGCGCTGGAAACAGGACCTCTCCGAGGCCGACGTGCTGACTAGGCTGCCGGGCGGCGGGCACCTGTACTTCACCCAGGGGATCGGAATCGCCGGCACTGCACATCAGGTCGGCACCTGCCGCTTTGGCAGTGATCCACGCAGCAGCGTGCTCGATCCTGACTGCCGCGCCCATGAGCTGGACAATCTCTATGTCGCCGATGGCAGCTTCTTCCCGTCGATCGGCGCGGTGAACCCGACACTGACGATCGTCGCCAACGCCCTGCGGGTGGCCGATCGCATCCGGGAGCGACTCTGATGGATGCGATTGCACACTGGTTCAATGGCGAGGGCATCATCCTGATGGCGCGCATCGGCCTGGTGATCCTGTTCCCGTTCAGCGCCCTGCACAAGATCCTCTTCCACGGGGAGGCCCTGGAACAGGCCCGTTCGTCGATCCTGCCTGGCCCAAAGGTGCTGTTGCTCCTGGCCACCGTGCTGGAGATCGTCGGCTCGGCGCTGATCATGCTGGGTCTGTTCGATCGCCTCGCCGCGCTGCTGATGGCCGGCTATTGTGCGGTCACCGCGGTGTTCTTCCACCGCTTCTGGAGCTACGGCGACCTGTTCGCCAAGGGCCAGAGCCAGGGGCGCACCCACCTGTTCGATTTCATGAAGAACTTCGGCATGGTCGGTGGATTCCTGCTGCTGATGCTGGTCAGTCAGTTTCAGACCCTCGGCGACTTTGCCCACGACCCGTTGCAATCGGCACCGCAGACCGCCGTCACTCACTCCGCTGCAGCTTCCCAAAGCAACACCCCGCGGCCCCGCAGCCGCCGGAGTAGTACAGACCTCATTCACAGCACCGCTCGTCAGGCGGTCACTGCTGGAGATACACCATGAGCAAAGACACCACCCCACCGGTCACCCACTACTGGCACCTGTGGCGCGATGCCGGCGGCGTCAGCCACCAGGAGTGCTGCGAGTTGAATGCCTTCGAGCAGCACAGCGTCGGCGGTGCCGACCCGCAGTGGAACGACAAACAGGCCCGAGGCGAGGCGACGGTGGTCTTCACCGTACAGCCAGCGGGCTGGGTCGGCGACTGGCACGAGAACCCGGCCCCGCAGTGGATCGTCCCGCTGTCCGGGCGTTGGTTCGTCGAATCCATGGACGGCACCCGCATCGAGATGGGGCCAGGCGAGTTGTCCTTTGGCGAGGATCAGGGCTGTATTACCGATGCCCAGGGTCGTACCGGGCACCGCTCCGGGACGGTCGGCGACGAACCCGCGCGCCTGATGACGATCCAGCTGCACGAGGAGACCGAACCGCACCCCTGCCACCGCAAGTAAGCCTGAGATGGATACCTTCGAGATCCTCGACGAATCCTTCCGCCCCCTGGTGTTGCCCAACGCTCCGCTGGAACAGCTTGCCGACGGTTTTCGCTGGCTGGAGGGCCCGGTATGGTTCGCCGATCATCAGACCCTGCTGTTCAGTGACCTGCCGAACGACCGCATCATGCGCTGGTGCGAGGGCGGCGGGGTCTCGGTGTTCCGCCAGCCCTCGGACTTTGCCAACGGCCAGTGCCGCGACACCCAGGGCCGGCTGATCAGTTGCTCGCACCGCCGCCGCGCCATCCTGCGCACCGAACTCGATGGCGAGGTCACGGTACTGGCCGAGCGATTCGACGGCAGGCGTCTGAACTCGCCCAACGATGTCATCTGCAAGGGCGATGGCAGTATCTGGTTCACCGACCCGATCTATGGCATCAGTACGGATTACGAGGGCGGCAAGCAGATCAGCGAACTCCCCGAGGCGGTCTATCGCATCGACCCCGACGACAGCGGCCTGCAACGGGTCGCCGAGGGCCTGGGCGGTCCGAACGGCCTGGCCTTCTCGCCGGACGAGCAGCGCCTGTACCTCGTCGCCTCCGGGGCACAGTTCGCCGCCGAGCCGGAACACGCGATCCATGTCTTCGATATGGTTGACCAGGGCCGCGCGCTGGCGCACGGGCGGGTGTTCCATCGCGTGACGCCTGGCCACTCCGATGGCATCCGTTGCGATGAAAACGGCCGGCTGTGGAGCGCTGCCGGCGACGGCGTGCATTGCTTCGATACCAACGGCCGGCTGATTGGCAGGATCCACCTCGGCGGCGCGGTCGCCAACATCGAATTCGGCGGCCGCTATCGCAGCCGGCTGTTCATCTGCGCTGGCCAGGCCCTGTATGCGGTCTATCTCAACGTGCGCGGGGCAGGGTGGCTGTGAGCCTGACCCGACTGCTCGGCATTGCCCGCCAGTGCCGCGACCTGGACGGGACCGCCCGGTTCTATTGCGAAGGCTGTGGCTTCACCGAGGGCGATGCGGCTGCGCCCGATGATCTGCTGATGCCATTCTTGCGACCCGCTGCCTGGGCGCTGTCGGAGCGACGCTGGCTGTGGCGTGGAGACCAGCCTTTGCTGCTGGTCCATGCCCCTGCAGATGCCCGGCCCGCGCCCGATCCCCTGCCAGGTTGCAACCTCGCCTTTCAGCACATCGCGCTGGTGACCCGGGACATCGGCACCGACCACGCCCGCTGCCTGGCGCACGGGGCACGTCCGCTCGGTGCTCTCAAACCACAAAAGTTGCCACCGGAATCCGGCGGGGTCACCGCCTTCAAGGCCGGTGATCCCGAAGGGCACCCCTTCGAGCTTCTCGCCTTCCCACCCGTGCGGGACACCCCAGCGACACGCGGCGGAATCGATCACAGCGCCCTGTCCGTGCGTGACGGTGCGGCGAATGTTGCCTATTACACGGACCTGCTGGGCCTCGACTGCAGCGGCCACCAGATCAACCGCGGCCCTGAACAGGAGCGCCTCGACGGGCTCGATGCCGTCCAGGTGAAGGTCATCACGCTGCACCCCGCGGGGCATCCCGCACCGCACGTCGAACTCCTCGCCTATCAACACCCCGCACCCATATCTGCGGACGTCCCGCTGCAGCCGGGTGACATCGCGGCGGACCACCTGCTGTTCCTGGCCAGCGGACTCGATCGACTCGCCACCGCCCTTGAGCAACACGGCCATCCCCCGCATGCCCATATCGGCGACCCGGCGGCCCCCATCGGCATCGCGACCCGTGATCCGGATGGCCACCACCTGGTCATACTTGCCGATGACTGAAGTAGCAGGTCAGGGACAACTGTGCCGCCGACGCGGACCTGGCGTCAGACCGCTGTATGTCACCGGGCGGCTGTGCCCGAGGATGCTATTCTGCACTACGGTTGACGGCCGCCCCGACATCACCCCAGGGAATACATGAACCATGTCACGACCCGCGCTCTGCATTCTGATCGTACTGGGGCTCGTGGCCGGCCCGGGCCTGGCCGACGGATTCCTGACCCCGTTGGGCAGCATCGCCGCCGATCAGCGCACGCATCTGATCCGGGTCACCGCCATCACCATGATCGCGGTCGCGCCGGTGCTGATCGGCGTGCCATGGCTGCTCTGGCGCTACCGACGCGGCCGCAAGGGTCCTTACCGGCCGCATTTCGAGTTCTCGGTGCCGCTGGAATTCGTCATGTGGGGTGTCCCGACCCTGATCATCATCGTACTGGGTTACTGGCTGTGGAAGGCGACCATCCAGCTTGATCCCTCTGATCCCCGCGGTCCCGATCCGCTGCAGGTGCAGGTTGTGGGTCTCGACTGGAAGTGGCTTTTCCTCTATCCCGGGGAGCACGTGGCGAGCGTGGGCACATTGGTGATACCGGTGGACAAGCCGGTCCAGCTGCAGCTGACCACCGATACCGTCATGCAGAGCTTCATGGTGTCGGCCCTGGCGGGACAGATCTACGCCATGCCGGGCATGGTGACGCGGCTCGGCATGCGCGCCGATCGGACCGGTACCGCCACGGGCGAGAACACCCAGTTCAACGGCGAGGGGTTCGCAGACCAGAAGGTGCAGGTCGCGGTACTGTCGACCAAAGACTGGCAGGACTGGATGGATGCGGCTCGCGCCGGGCCGGTGCTGGATGCGCAAGCCTATGCGAGGCTGGCACGGCGCGGGACCCTTGCCGACGCGCGCAAGACCCTGGGTATCGCCGATGGCCCGCTGTGGTTGCGACTGGGCGATGACGGACTCTTCAGGCACATCGTGCAGCGCTATCACCAGGACCAGGGAGTGAGCGCGGCGCAGCAACCGGGGGCGCCGGGATATCGGCCCCAGGGGGAAGGATCATGAGTCCCTGGTTCGGGCGACTGAACTGGGGGGTCACGCCCTTCAGTGATGCCATCGCCAACCCCAATACGAACAATCTGGTCGCCGCAGGCGCGGCCGCGCTGGTGGTGGTCGGAGCCCTGTTCACGCTGTATTTCCTGACCCGGCGGCACCTCTGGGGACGTCTCTGGCACGACTGGCTGACCACTGCCGACCACAAGAAGATCGGCATCATGTACGTGGTCCTGGCGTTGGTGATGATGGCCCGTGCGGTGATCGAGGGGGTGATCATGCGCGGCCAGCAGGCGGCCGTCCTCCACGGGGGGTTCCTGAGCGCCGACCACTTCGGCGAGCTGTTCAGTACCCATGGGACCATCATGATCTTCTTCGTGGCCATGCCACTGATCATAGGGTTGATCAACATTGCCGTGCCGATGCAGATCGGAGCGCGCGACGTGGCCTTTCCGGTGATGAACCAGGTCAGTCTCGGCCTGACCACGGCCGGCGCCGCGCTGGTCATGGTCTCACTGGTCATCGGCAAGTTCTCCACCGGCGGATGGACTGCCTACCCCCCCTATACCGAGGCCGTGTTCAACCCTGGCGTGGGACCCGACTACTGGATCTGGGCCGTGGTGATTTCGGGTTTCGGATCGATGCTCTCGGGGATCAACTTCGCTGTCACCATCTACAAGTTGCGGGCGCCCGGCATGAGCTACATGCGCATGCCGCTGTTCACCTGGACGGCGCTGTGCACCGCGATCATGCTGATCTACGCCATGCCGCCGGTCACGGTGAGTTCACTGATGCTGGCCCTGGACCGCAATCTTGGGTTCCACTTCTTCACCAACGACCTCGGCGGCAACATGATGAACTACGCCAACATCTTCTGGATGTTCGGACACCCCGAGGTCTACATCCTGGTGCTGCCGGCCTATGGTATCTGGTCCGAGGTGGCGTCGACCTTCACGGCCAAGACGCTCTACGGTTACACCTCGCTGGTCATCGCCACCATGGCCATCGCGGTGATCTCCTACACCGTGTGGCTGCACCACTTCTTCACTATGGGGCAGGGCAATTCCGTCAACATCGCCTTTGGCATCGCGACCATGATCATCGCCGTCCCGACCGGCGTGAAGGTCTATGACTGGATGGCCACGCTGTGGCGTGGTCGCATACGCATGACCGTGCCGATGGTCTATCTGACCGGATTTTTCATCCTGTTCGTCATCGGTGGCCTGAGCGGCATGGTGCTGGCGAATCCGACCATCGATTATCAAGTCCATAACACCCTGTTCCTGGTCGCCCACTTCCACAATGTGCTGATTCCCGGCGTGCTGTTCGGCATGCTGGCCGGTATCCACTACTGGTTCCCGAAGGTGTTCGGTTTCCGCCTGGAAGAGCGTCTGGGGCTGTGGACCGCCTGGTTGTGGATCGGCGGCTTCTGTCTGACCTTCCTGCCGCTGTATGTCCTGGGGCTGCTGGGCATGCCGCGACGCATGCCGAGCTTTAGCGATCCGGCCTACGCCCCCTGGGTGCTGATCGCTGGATTCGGTGCCCTGGTGCTCCTGATCGCGATGATCATGCTGTTCGTGACCCTGTGGGTCAGTACGCGCCACCGTGACAGACTCGCGGTGCCACTCGGTGATCCCTGGGACGGCAGGTCCCTGGAATGGGCCATCCCCGCCCCGGCCCCGGAATGGAACTTCGCGGTGATCCCGAGGATCACGGCCCGCGAGGCCTTTGCGGTGGAAAAAGCACGGGGGGATCCCTATACCCGGCCGACGGCGTATCAGGACATCACGCTGCCGAAAAACACCGCCCTCGGCGCGAGCATCTGCATGGCCGCGACCCTAATGGGCTTTGCCCTGGTGTGGCACATCTGGTGGCTCGCCGCACTGGGCCTGGCGCTGATCCCTGGCGCACTCATCGTGCGCGCCTTCTTGTGCGAGACCGAGCGGGTCATCCCCGCCGCCGAGGTCGCACGTGCGCACGATGCTTGGCTCGACGCCATCGCCAGGGCCGCTGGCGTCACCCGCGATGCCGAGACCGAGGCCGCGAATCGCGGTCTCGCGGCCCCCGATGGATAACCGCATGAGTGCGCACCTGCATCCCGGCCTCAACCTGGGCCCCGCCCACGGTGCCGCCCATCAACGATCCGAGACCGTCCTGTTCGGTTTCTGGGTTTTTCTGATGAGCGACCTCATCACCTTCGGCATACTGTTCGCGACCTATGCTGCCAATACCGGGCACATCGGCCTGGCGGGCGGTCCGGGCCCGGGCGATCTGTTCGATCTCAAGAGTATCGGGCTGCAGACCGGTTTTCTGCTGGCCAGCTCGCTGACCTGCGGTATGGCAAGCCTTTCCCTGAAATACGACGAGGGTGCATCGCGGGTCGCCCAGTGGCTGGTGGTCACGGCCCTGCTGGGGGCGGGTTTCCTGGCCTTCGAGGTGCGTGATTTCGCCTCGATGATCAGTAATGGTGGCACGCCGATGCGCTCTGCATGGCTGTCGAGTCTCTATGCACTGGTCGGGCTGCACGGCCTGCACGTCACCATGGGGCTGATCTGGATCGCGGTGATGCTGGCACTGCTCGCGGTCATCGGCCTCAGCGACAGGGTCAAGTCACGGCTGCTGCTGTTTGCGCTCTATTGGCATTTCCTGGATCTGTTGTGGATTGGTATCTTCTCGGTGGTATTCCTGACGGGGATGAGATGAGCGAGGCACGGCGCGAGCGGCGCAATTATCTTCTGGGCACGGGGCTGTCGATCCTGCTGACCCTGCTTGCCTTTGGCAGCGTTATCGGTCCCTTCGGGAAGACGATCGCCCTGTGGGTCATCTCCGTGAGCGCCGTAGTGCAGATCCTGGTGCAGCTGCGTTTCTTCCTGCATATCGGACTCGGCCGCCAGAAACGCGAGGATCTGCTGCTGATTCTGTTCTCTTTGCTGCTGCTGTCCATCATGGTCGGCGGAACCCTGTGGATCCTGACCAACCTTGCCCAGAGGATGACATAGGACGACAGCTGTGGCGCCCGGCGGATGGCCGAGAGCTCGGCTCTGCCAGTTGACGATATTCTGCCCGAGGCTCCGGTTCGGCTGTGGGTGCTGAGCGTTCCGTATGCGCTTCGTTTTCTGTTCGCGCCCCGCCCTGCGGCGCTGATACGAATCTCGCATGCCATCTTCGTACACGGCGATCTATCCTGTGTACCAGGACCATGACAAGTAACCGTCATGATCCGGTATCTTCCGTGGTATTCCGCGACGGTTTGCGGGCGCTGCGGCTGACGACCATGCCGGCGATAAAGGCCGATAGCACCAGATCGATCGGTCTGAGACCGCGTTTGATCTCTTCGCCGGTCCTGATGCCACGCTCGGTGGCTTGCCGGAGTTCTTCCGCAGCCTCCGCTGCCGGCGGACTGGCGACCGCAGACGGTTGGCGTCCGGGCGACAGCCGCCGCCGTACCGCAAACAGCAGCAGGGCGGCGATGAGCAGCGACACCAGGGTAGTGATGCCGCCTGACGCCCAGGGGGATGTGTACTCCAACAGGGACTGGTAGATTCCGGACAGCAGAAAGCCGGTTCCGATCAGTAAAGTCATGGCGGCGACGGCCATCATGAGCAGCGCGGTACCCACCCTGAACAGTCCGAGTTTCAGCCTCGCGGTCTCTGTCGCGGCCAGGCCCCGAGCCAGCTGTGCGAGCTTGAACACGGCTCCGGATCAGTGCCGCCGGTCGAGCAACAGGCCAATCAGGAAACCCAGGCCGAATGATGACAACACACTGGTCATGGGATGATCGCCGATCTTGCTTTCCGCTTGCCGCTGCAGGCTTTCCACCTCTTCATGCAGCGACTCGCCTGTTCGTTTCGCGCGCTCCCAGCTCTCGCGGCCACGCTGAGCGCCTGCATTCTTCATGGAATCAAGGAGTGAGCTGACGTCGGTACGCAGTTCTTCAAAGTCTCGACGCAGCTTTGCCAACTCATCGTCTGCATTGTTAGCCATGGTCTCGTTCTCCATCGAATGGGTTGAGAATATTTCGCGATGTCACGCTGCGTGACAAGCGCGAAGGTCGCAGTTCCGCAATGAATTTTCAAGCGGAACCGTTCATGCTTCCACCGAGTGATCATTATCTCAAGACGGCTCGGGCGATTCGGCCGGCTGTTATCGCCGGAATCAAATCCGTCTCCGGCCTTAATCACTGTCACAGAGTATCAGACTACCTGTGGCTGCCAGTCATTGATAAAACTCAATGCCAGTGCGCTGGTGCGGATTTTCTCCAGCATCAGGTTCCTGTGGTTGCTGGCGCTGCTGGTGCTGCTGGTGCTGAGCCTGTCCGATTACCTGTCACGCATCCATATTCCACCACCCTGGTAGAGATGCGCGGATTCCCGGAGCTCCAGAGGCATTGTCCCGATAATCAGTAACGAGTTACCTTCTGCCCGAATACCCCTATCTGGTCCCGGCACGCCGGCAAAGGCCAGTCATTGACGAATTTCAATGTCAGGCATGAGAGTGGCGCCTATTTTTAGGTTATTGAAGAAACTCGCGGTACCGTGTGGTGACGTGGACAGTTTTCG
>JBAVKA010000240.1:0-17879 GCA_049688075.1 Gammaproteobacteria bacterium | reverse complement strand
TGATCTGCACCAAGCTCGGCCTGGAAAACGTGATCGTGCCGGATCGCGATGTCGGCGAACGTCTTGCTGACCTGGTCGAGGGCCACGACGTGGCCGATCTGAGCGCCGCCGTGGAAAGCGGAATCCGATTCTTCCATTTCGTGGCCCGCGAGCAGGATGCCGGCAGGATCGGCGAACTGGATCTCCCCGATCAGGTCCGCGTCATCGTCATCACCCGGGGTGAGGAATCGATCATTGTCGGCGACGACGACGTGCTCGAACAGGATGATCGCGTCCTGGTGGTGGCGCACCGCGATGACCTGGAGAAACTGGCGAAACGGTTTGCCCGGATGAAAGATGAATAGTTTCCGGTGGCTGCCACTCATTGAAAAAACCCAATGTCATGGGTTGCAGGCGTGGGGTAGTGCTTCGTAACGCAATACAGCATACGTCGGCCATTGGTTACCGGTTTGCAGTGTCCCCGGTGTTGCTTCTGGATTTGCGATCCGCTTACACGGCAGGGATCGCATTGCTCAGGGCTGAATCCGGAAACAGGCTGACCGCCATTCGACAATCCGCATACCCAAAGAATTCGTCCGGTACAGAAGGTTTCAGTGAGCGAAATGACCCCGGCGTCATTCAAGACAGACTCTTCGCAGCCTTCTCAACAGGTTCTCACGATCGGTGATTATGCCCTGATCAGCGACTGTCACTCCGCGGCGCTGGCGCTGCGACAGGCGGGTGACCTTGCCGCTGGACGTGAGGGGTCGACGGATCAACACTGAGCTATCCGGCCGGACTCACACCGGACGGAACTGGCATTCATCAGTACAGTCGCTTATTCTGGGCATCAGCCGCGTGGGTATTCATCAATGTAACGTACAGGGTATTCCGATAACCTTGATGGCAACAGTGCGGAAAACCGGCCGGGCAGGCTGGCGGACGATAACGTGCACCATCGGTTCATTCGTCATGCACATCAAAACCAGGTAACAGTCAAATCATGAAGCACCGCAATGCGTGAAAAGTCCGTAATCAAATCGCTGGTACGGCACGATGTCAGTTTGCTGACCGATCATGATGTTTACCTCTTCAAGCAGGGTAATCATTACCGTTTGTTTGACAAGCTTGGATCGCATCTCTATAACAACCACGGTGAAGCGGGGGTGATATTCGCGGTGTGGGCGCCGAACGCCCGGTCGGTAGCAGTGATGGGCGATTTCAACGACTGGGACCCTCGCGGCTGTCCGTTGCGCTCCCGCGAGGATGGATCCGGTATCTGGGAAGGGTTTGTCGGCGGCCTCGGCAACGGCGCTGTCTATAAATATTTCATCGAATCTCCCCATCACGACTATCAGGTCGCCAAAGGCGATCCCTTTGCCTTTCGCTGGCAACTGCCGCCCGATACCGCGTCGGTTGTGTGGGATCTGGAGTACACCTGGGGCGACGGCGACTGGATGCATAACCGCGCCCGGCAAAACAGTCTCGATGCACCCTGGAGCATTTACGAGTTTCATCCCGGCTCCTGGCGGCGGGTGCCCTATGAGAACAACCGTTCCCTGAACTACCGCGAACTGGGTGACCAGCTGAGTGATTATATGCATCACATGGGTTTCACACATGTGGAGTGCATGCCGGTCATGGAGCATCCGTTTTACGGCTCCTGGGGTTACCAGACCACGGGTTTGTTTGCACCCACTGCCCGCTACGGCGGTCCCCAGGATTTCATGTACCTGGTGGACAGGCTGCATCAAAACAACACCGGCGTCATCCTGGACTGGGTGCCTTCGCATTTTCCCGATGATGAACACGGTCTGGTGTATTTCGACGGCACTAATTTGTACGAACATTCCGATCCCAAACGCGGCTATCATCCGGACTGGAACAGTTATATTTACAACTACGGTCGTTATGAGGTGCGCTCGATCCTGATCAGCAGCGCCATGTTCTGGCTTGACAAATATCATGCCGACGGACTGCGGGTGGACGCCGTGGCTTCCATGCTGTATCTGGACTACGGAAGAAAATCCGGCGAGTGGATCCCCAATGAATACGGCGGCAACGAAGACGTGCACGCCGTCGAGTTCCTGCGCAAGCTGAACGAGTCCATTTACCGGGATTTCCCCGATGTGCAGACCATCGCCGAGGAATCCACCGCCTGGCCCATGGTCTCGAGACCGGCGTATGTGGGCGGCCTGGGTTTCGGCATGAAATGGAAAATGGGCTGGATGCACGACACGCTCGACTATATGGCGCAGGACCCCATACACCGTAAATTTCACCACGACAAGCTGACTTTCAGCATCTGGTACGCGTTCAGCGAAAACTACGTATTGCCCCTGTCGCACGACGAGGTGGTCTATGGAAAGGGGTCACTGCTGAATAAAATGCCCGGAGACGCCTGGCGAAAAATGGCCAACCTGAGGGCGCTGTTCGGTTACATGTACGCTCACCCGGGAAAGAAGCTGTTATTCATGGGGGGAGAATTCGGACAATGGAACGAGTGGAATCACGAGAGCAGCCTGGACTGGCATCTGCTGGATGATCCCGCGCACCGGGGTATTCAGGACTGGGTGAGAGATCTGAACCATTTCTACCGTGAACAGCCCGCCCTGCACCAGCTGGACTTCAGGGGCGGCGGTTTCGAATGGGTGGACTTTCACGATGTGGAAAAGAGCGTTCTCACGTTTATCCGCAAGGGGAGCAATCCGGACGACATGATACTGGTGGTATGTAATTTCACCCCGTTAGCGCGCGAGCATTACATCGTGGGCGTACCACGGGGCGGCCGCTGGCTTGAGCTGTTGAACAGCGACGCCGAATGTTACGGCGGCGCCGGCTTTGGCAATGCAGGCGGCGTTGACAGTGTGCCGGTAGCTGCGCAGGGCAGGTACCATTCGCTTTATCTTACCCTCCCGCCACTGGGGGTTTTGTATTTGATGCCTGCTGATTGAGAGACTGCTAAAGAAAAAAGCGTCTGCCTGCCTGCATTAAGGAATTGCTGCCGGGAGTTGTTGCCATGTTATGGACTCACGCAACTTCAGCACGAGCCGCGCCGGAATAACCGTGATTCCGGCCTTGACTCCTGCCCAGCGGACGCGCTTCCCAGACAAGCTCATCGTCCTAGGTGCGCCCTCGAAAGCGCAGCCAGATAAAACCCGATATGCCGGCACACAGGGAGGCGAGCAAAATGGCCGTCTTGGCCGCGATGAGTGTCTCGGGTTGCGTCGTGAATCCCAGGCTGGCGATGAAGATCGACATCGTGAAACCCATGCCCCCAAGCAGCCCGACACCCACGATATGGCGCATCTGTATGCCCGTCGACAACTGTCCGAGTCCCAGCCGCACGCTGAGCCAGGTCATGAGCGTGATACCGGACACCTTGCCAAGCAGCAGCCCGATGACAATTCCCAGCGTCAGAGGGTCCGACCACAGTCCGGGAAGTGCCTGCACGTCAATCGGGATACCGGCGTTGGCCAGCGCAAATACTGGCATCACCACCAGGGCAATGGGTCGTTCCAGGTAGCGTTCCCAGCGCCGGAGTGGAGTCGTGGCTTTCTCGACCGTGTCCTGGATACTCTCGGCGACTGCATGCTGTGTCTTCTCACCCAGCAGGGGCTTGTCGCTTTTTTGCTCCATGGTTTCGAACTCATTGGCCAGCCGGCGGGTTCGCCGCACAAACCAGCCCGGACTTCGTTTGGGCCGGGCGGGCACCGTCAGTGCCACAAGGATGCCCGCTACGGTCGCGTGCACACCGGAGCCGAACATGGCCAGCCAGACCAGACCGCCAACCAGGAAATACACGCCGGGACGGCGGATTCCGGCCGCGTTCAGGGTAATCAGCAGCAGGAGTAGCAGGGCAGCCGCTACCAGGAATGGCGGGTTTATGTTGTTGGTATAGAACACGGCGATCACCAGAATTGCCCCAAGGTCGTCGATGATCGCCAGTGCAGTCAGGAAGGCCGTGAGACCGATCGGGATATGTCTGTGCAGCAGGGCGAGCACGCCCACGGCGAAGGCGGTGTCGGTTGCCATGGGGATACCCCAGCCGTGGACCAGTGGCGTCCCCGCCGTGAATGCCGTGTATATCAACGCCGGTATCAGCATGCCGCCCAGGGCCGCGGCTATCATCGGGATGGACTGGCGCGGGCCCTTCAGTTCGCCTACCAGCAGCTCGCGCTTGATTTCCAGGCCAAGCACGAAAAAGAACAGGCTCATCAACCCTTCGTTGATCCAGTGGCGCAGGCTCATTGTCAGCGACCAGTCACCGAAGACCAGTCCGGTCCGGGTCAGTAGCAGCGATTCATAGTCGGGTTCGAGAGAGGAATTTGCGACCAGGAGCGCGGTGAGTGTGCAGATGATGAGCAGGATACTTCCCGTCGCCTGATCATGGGTGAACCGCTGGAAGGGCGGTATGATTTTCTCTAGCTTCCTCTCGAGGGGTGTTCCCATGTATTCCCGCTGACTGTCTTCGTGTTTGTCTGGCATGAGGCGGAAAATTACCGTATGGCGACACCATGGCCAGCGCGTTGCCGCATCAGCACAGATAGCCGAGACACGATACCCGGTGCGCATTGCTGTGACGAGATATCACTATCATCGGCAAGCTGGATCATGAGTGATACCGGTGTGTTAGATACCGGTAGACACAACCGGTCACGTGCTGTTCCTCGCGCTTTCATGGATGAGAACCCTGCAAGCGCCGAAGGCGCGATGCAGTACGGTGGCTGTGCTACTGTTCGCTGCCGGAGCCGCTGCGTAACCAGTTCAACGCCTGGTCGCGGTCCCGGTAGTCGTAATGCCGGACCTCGGCCGCGACGAAGTGGTCCGCGACCTTCGGCAGTATCGCGAGAAAGTCATTGTCGGTGACTGCGGCAACCCGCTTGATTTTCTTATGGTAGTTGCGTACGAAGCGGATATGCGAAAGCATGCTGGAAAAGTCTTCCCAGCCGTAAAACGCTTCCGCATCGATCAGCAGACCATTCAGATCGCCATGTTTCTCAATGTAGGGATCGGTCAGCAACCGGAGTCGTTCGAAGTCCGTGGTTTCCAGCTTTTCGGCGGGTGACACCACGAGAATGCCTTCATCACGCAGTAATTGCGCATTGATCATAACCGCCGTTCTCCGCGCTCGTCGTGCTTTCGTTTTTGAAACATCGATCATGCACCATCGGGTTCTGTGACTGATCGGGTCCATCATTGAGCCAGGTGACATCAATGTGATGTATTCAGCCGGTTGTTGCATTGCGATTTGTCAATCATTGCCATCATAACAGCCGAGCCGGCGCGCCGTGGAAGTTTGTCGCAAAAAACCCATTTTTTACCGGGAAATCAAGCTCCTGTCAGTGCTGGCGTTACTCTCCGTCAGGCGGCCAGCCTGCCCGACCTGAACACCTCTGGAAACCTTGATGTCAGAACCGCTTGACTATACTTGACTGTGACTGATCCGGTCAGGGTGAAGCATATCAGGCAGCCTGACCAGACGGTCCCCGGCGACGGAACCAGCGGCCGGCAGGAATGTCGGAAAAGACATGCAGGTATCGACGCAGCCGGCAACTAACGCATGCGAATACGGGATTGCGTAGCCAGCCATGAATCATGCCTGGCGGATACGAGCGATTGATTTCAACACCGCATTCTGGAACAAGAGACCATGTGTTCCGTCTGCCGGTGCTAGGAAGGCCAGCGTTTACCGGATTCGATGACGTTTGTGTGCATGTCGCTTCCGGGTCGTGCGAAGCAGCGTATGACCCGAAACAAAAAACTGACACAAAAGGAGATTGATAATGTCGAGGCCGATGACAGAGAAAACCAGCAATGCATTCGGTAAGACGAATCAACTGGATATGGGTGCAACCGCTGGTGGTGTCTGGAGTGAACAGGAACAGCAGGCGCTTTACGCCGCGGGCAGGAAAAAGCGCTACCTGGCGAAAGAAGTCATCTACCGTGAGAGCGACCGGATCGACAGGATCTATGTGATCCGCAGCGGCCTGGTCAAACTGCTGAGCTATTTGCCAAACGGCCGGGCACGAATTGTCCGGCTGCATGCAAGCAATCACTGGATTGGGCTCGATGGATTGCTGGGGCAGCCTTACGAGCACACCGCAATTGCTGTCGGAGATGTCGAGGTCCAGCACATTTCGATCCACAGCCTGCAGCATCTTAACCATGACAACCCCGGGGTACTGGGTCAACTGCTGTGTCAATGGCATGGCGCTCTCGCCCATGCGGACCGGTGGATCTCGGATTTCTCCACCGGCGGAATCAAGCCGCGCGTGGCGCGCCTGCTCGAGTTTCTCGCTGAGCTCGAATACGACCAACCGCTGGACAGGGTGGAACTGCTCACGGTATGCGAGATGGCCGAAATTCTCGGAGTCACGCAGGAGAGCGTGAGTCGCATCCTTGCTACCTTCAAACGTCGTGATATTCTCCAGAAGCAGTCAGATCCGTCACGGGAAATATACCGTCTCGATGCTTCGAGGTTGCAGCGGGAAGCGCAAGAATAACGCCGTGTGCAGCAGCATCCTTGGCCATGCGGTTGATTCCGATTTTATCACTGAGTACAGACAGAGGCGACATGACCGAAATCATCAGGTTACCTGACAATTTCATCGGCAAGGAGGATCGGGAAAGACTGGAAAGCTTTGCCGGGCATACCATAGCCCGGGGCCGCGCAACACGCTGGCATTGGGGCAAGGATGCCAATAGGGATGATATCTTCGAAATCTATCCGGGCAGTGCAGACAACACGCTGGCCATATCCATCAGCCGCAACCGCGAGCTTGACGCATTTTGCGCGCGCGACGCCGCCGGGCAATCGATCACCTCGGGTACGCTCGAGCACGTGTTCGCAGAACTGGAGGCATATTTTATCCGTGTGCATGACGAGGGACCTGAAAGCTACGCCTAGTCCGGGAAATTATGCAGCTTCCCCGATGTTCACGGCGTTACGTCGCCGCCTGGCGGACTGCCTGATGTACGAACCCGAGCTTCGAAAGCACCGGGGGCGAGAGTACGAAAGGGTAGAGGTCGGGCTGACCCATGCTGCGATTGAGGCTGTTCACCGCAAAGGTCAGCGGCAGCCAGTGCTCTATGACCTGGTCGATTGAATCTGTGCGATAGGGGTCGAAATCGGGCGCCGAGCTCATCTGATGATTCTGGTCGTCACCGGGTGATACCCGCAGCCGGAACACCCATGCGGTTTCCAGGACGTCGATGATGTGCAGATAATGAGCCCAGGTTTCCGCCCAGTCTTCCCAGGGATGTGCGGCGGCATAGGCGCTCACGAAGCGGGACTGCCAGTCTGCGGGTGCCCCCTGTTCGTAGTTGTTGCGCATCGCGCTGGCATAGTCCTGCCGCTCGTCACCGAACATTTGCCGGAACTCCGTCAACCACCCGGGATGGTAAGCCAGGCGATACCAGTAATAGTGTCCGGATTCGTGGCGGAAGTGGCCCAGTATAGTCCGGTAGGGCTCGGTTAAATTCTGCCGCATGCGTTCCCGCAAGACATCATCTGCCTCGGCGATGTTGATGGTGATTAGGCCTTGTTTGTGTCCGGTCATCGCATGAGCGCTTTCTGCGAACACCGGATCCGTATCCGCCAGAAATGCAAACGCCAGACCGTTGTCGGGGTCTTCCTGCTTGCTGACGAGTGGCAGCCCCAGTCGCATCAGACTGTACAGGAGGCGATGTTTTCCTGTCTCCATCCGTCGCCAGAGTGCCTTGTTCCGGGGCACATCCAGATCCGGTATTGTCTGATTGAAGCGACAGGCCTCACAGAATGCCGCCTGACTGTCTTCGGGTACCATCCAGTTACATACCTTTTCCCGGGAATAATTCTGACACATCCGGTACAACTGAACTTCAGCCTGCGGCGCCAGCGGCCTCCATCGGTCGACATCGGCCGGCGCCAGTCCGCTCAGGAGGAAGTGCCCGGGAAGGAACCCCAGAACTGTCCCGCAATTCGTGCACTGGGTATTCTCGAAGTACACGACCTGTTTACAGGACTGGCAGTGAAAAATCTTCACTCATTCATTCTCCCCTTAGACAACGTCGTAAGGTTGCAATTACGGGATCATGTCCGCGCCGGGTGTCGATCACTGCTCAGTTGCGCCTTGAGCGGAAGGTGGTCGGAGGCCAATCGCGCTGCCGGACTGTCGTGTATACCGATACGGGTCAGTGCCGCACGGGGGTGAACCCAGATCCGGTCCAGCGCGAGCAGCGGGAACCGGGCCGGATAGGTGCGCGGGTGCGGGGTAGGGGCAAAGTGCCGGCGCAGCCAGCGTAACGGCCGTCCCCAGAGGAGCCACTCATTGAGATCGCCGAGCAAGACCGAAAAATCGGCGCCGCCGGAATCGAACAGGGCAAGCAAGCGGCGGATCTGCTGGCGTCGCTCGCCGGGCCGGAGGCCGAGATGGGTCGCGACCACATGTATACGTTGTCCGTGCCAGTCGTGCATGACGTCGAGGGCGCCGCGGGGTTCGCGTTGTGGCAGGCTCAGGTCGATCCGCTTGACTGTCACGATGGGCAGGCGCGTCAACAGGGCATTGCCGTAATCGCGGGTTTCGCGCAGCAGCGTTGGACCGGCAATCGCGGTGAGGCCGGTTTTTTCTGCCAGGTAATCCAGCAGGTCGTGATCATCGATGGCATTGTGCTCCACTTCCTGCAGTGCAGCCACGTCCACATCCAGTTCATTCAGTACCTGCACGATGCGTTCCGGATCGAAACATCTGTCAACGCCAATACACGCGTGAATATTGTAGGTGGCGAGGGTTATCTGCATGAGCTGCAGGAATCGACAGGTTCAACCTGTTCAGCGTTCGAATACCAGACTCTGGGGATCGGCTCCGAGCTTCTTCAAAGCCCCGTTTACCGCACCCATGAAGCCCGGTGAACCGCATACATAGAAGTGCTGGTTGACATCGTGGATCGTCTCCCCGAGAGATGTCTCGTCGAGCCGCCGGTATTCATAACCCGGCGTCTGCACCTCGGTGCAGGTCAGGATGCAGCGATCGCCGAGATAGTGACGCAGCTCTTTCTCGCAGATGACATCAGCAGGTGTTTTGTTGGAGAAGATCAGGACACGGCGATCGATGTCCCCTGCACGTACCCGCTCGCGCCGGATGGCGAGGAACGGAGTGATACCGGCGCCGCCGGCGAGACCCCCCTCGGGTCCCTGGTAGCTGATGGTGCCGAACGGCTCGGGCAGCAACAGTTCCGCTTCCGGTGAAAGGCTGTGCAGTTCGCGGGTCATGCCCTTGTGCGCAGGATAGCTCTTGATAGTGAATTCCAGGATCTTGTCGTCAGCCAGGCAGCTCGGGGTGAACGGGCGATGTTCGTCCTGCCATTCGGGCCGTTTGATCGCCAGTTCCACTCCCTGTCCGGCCTGGAAGGTGAATCCCGGCGGACGGCTGACCAGGAAGCGCCTGACATCACGGGTGACGAATTCGCTCATCAGCAGTGTCACGGTGTGTGGATCAGCCATGATTTTTAACCTCAAGAAGTCGCTCGCAGTGTCTGCAGTCCCGCATGGTGCCGGGCGGTATGCCGAAACTCTGCCGGCATGACCTTCGCCCGGTTCTGCGCCACTTTATCCCGGTCAGGCGGTTGTCAGCTGGTGGAGACATATGTGCTCAAAGCCTGCCTGAAGGCATCGCGTAGGGCATTGAGAAATATCAATGTAGTCAGGGCAAAGGCTGATATCGCCTATCGAGGTCCAGATGAGGCGAGCATGATTCGTGTGAATCACAGGAGTACTACGGATTGTGACCGGATCCGCGCTGCTGACGCCGGAGCAACCAGCGACTCAGCCACCAGGTGCCGGCGCCAATGAGGAGTGCCAGGATCAGCAGACTGGCGAACCGGAACGTTTCAGGGGACGTAATGGCGGCGACCAGCTGGTCGGAGAGCAGGGTGAGCGCGACTATGCCTGGCGCGATTCCCAGCAAGGTGCCAAATGCGTAGTCACGGAACCGAATGTGGGAGGCTCCGGCGACCAGGTTGATGACGGTGAACGGGGCGACCGGAACGACGCGCAACGTAATAATGGCAAGCAGGCCCTGTCGCGCGAGTCGCCGGCTGACACGGGACACCCAGCGGTTCGACAAATTCCGGATGGTGTCATGTCCAAGGTGCTGTCCGATTGCATAGGTAACCAGGGCGCTTACCTCCGCGCCGAGCAGGGCATAGAAGAACCCATAGGCGGCCCCGAATGTCACGCCCGTGGCAATGATCAGTAACGTGATCGGAAACACCATCAGGCCCGCGACGATGTAGACAAGTGTGACAATAAGTGGTGCGATCCATTCGCCGCGCAGTTTACCCAGGCGGCTGAGCATCTCTCTCAGATCGATCCAATCGCCCAGCGGTGTCCAGCGCCAGCCTGCAGCAAACAGGATCGCAATGACAAGCACCGACGCCAGGGTGATCAGCGACCGTCTGGCCGGCGTGCTGTCTTCTTCCGTGAGAAACTGCCGGGCGAGCAGGTCGGCGTCAACCGGCTGTTCCGGATCGGCAATTTGTGCCTCGGGCACCAGTGCATCCAGTTCATCGGACACGCAAAATTCGAAGGGACTGAGTGTGCGCTCGTTGCCAGCCAGCGTTTCGATCGTCCGGATCAGCGAGCGGTGTTTTGTCAGGGCTTTCGCCACTGTCGACGGAGCGACATCGAGATGTTCGGCTACGAGTCGGTTGCGCATGGCGGCAATGCTGTTGCAAATGCGCGACTCGCCTCCGGCATCTATGGCGAGGTCGCATTCGGTATCGAGACCCATTGACCGGTTGTTGAAGTTGGCGGAACCGACGCGCAGCAGCTCGTCATCGATTACCAGTACTTTCGCGTGCACGTTGATGCATTGCTTGTCCAGACCGGGTACATAAGGAATGTAAATTCCCAGTCTGTCATGGCGATCGGCTTCGTAAAGTCGCCTGATCAGTCGTTCGCGCAGAACGTCCATGGTGATCTGCGACAACCAGCCGACCGTCTGCTGTGGCAATATCACGACAATCTCCGGACCATCATTCTCGCCAAGTCGCCTGGCCAGGGCATCGCCGACCGTGTGAGCCGTGAAGTACTGGTTCTCGATGTAGATCGACTCCTGTGCGGCTGCAATCGCATCGATCACAAGCCGCTCCACCTCCCGAATCGCCTCCTGATCGTTGTATTTCGGATAGGTGCGGGAAATGCCGATTCTGGCATCGATGAGCCCGGCGATGATCTCGACGCGCCAGGGGTCGACGCTCCCGGACAGCTCCGGTGAGACGGGCATTCTGCCAGTCGCCCTGTGTCAGCGCTCACGCGCAAGCTCGCCGAGCGCCCTGGCGATGGTGCCGCTCACCATCAGCTGGACATCATGGTAGGGCTGGGGAATCGTACTGTTGATATCGCGACGTCGCGGATCGTCAGGGAGGTGCCCGGAGGTGTCCCAGCGTCCGAGGGCGAAATCCAGTCCGCCGACAAAGGCCACGCGATCATCGATGACGACGATTTTCTGCTGATGCGATGCGCCGGCGGGGTTGTGGTTGTCGAGATGGAAATGCAGGCGCCGGTGGGTCGTCCAGTCCATCTTGTACGATGACAGCCATTGCCTGTCAGGAGCAAAGATCATTGCGAAGTCCCAGTCCAGGATATGGATCTGGAACTGCTTTCAACGTCTGGCCAGGTTGTTGAGAAAATTCCTGAGCGTGGTGGGAAACCCGTCAGGGGTGTGGTCCCGTTCGAGCACGAAACGGCCGTCGACATCCCAGCCGATGATCAGCACCGAGTGTCTGGCATTTTTTGCGGTTTCCCGGAATGCATGGAAATATTCGGCGCCATCCACAAGCAGGCTGACGCGATCGGCGTGCCCTATGCGCCAGCAGTTATCTCCCGGCTTCAGGATGGCGGAGTTGCGCATGCTCATTGGAACGCTGCAGCACGATTGTGTACGTCGGGCACGTATACACGCATTTTGACACTGTGGGACTGTTGTAATGTTGAATTGATGCCAAGAATACGGATAGGTGTGGTCCCCCGTATTGAAAAAATTCAATGCCTTGCGGGATTGAACAGGGCATACATGGCACTGCCCGGCCGGGCAGTGAACAAGCATCCTGTCTGCTCGCGCCGGGCTGTCGTTCAGCATTGAAATATGTCAATGCATCACGAACCGTTTCTGGTATCTAATGCGACTAAGTGAACACGACACAATCAGAACGGCTGCGCGCCGGGTACTGATGTGTGCAACGATCGTGGTCTGGCATGTGCGCCAAGACACGGGTTTCCGGCGATACGCGCTTAACCGACTGACAAGATGCCGGCAGAGATGACGGAACACATCGCAAAAGCATTCCCGGACTGGCTGTTCCTGTGCAGGCAACCCTGAACGGTATGAGTACCCTGAGCCACCTGCAACCGGCCGGCAAGCTAATGCGCTGTATGCTGCACGCCGTTGATGGCGAAATCGGTACGGTGGAGGCGTTGTACTTCGATGATGTGAACTGGATAGTGCGCTATCTGCTGGTCAATACCGGTGACTGGCTTGCGGGTCGGAGGGTGCTGATCTCGCCGGTTGCTGTCGGTGAAGTCAGGGAGGACGAGAAGTCAATTTTCATTGAGCTGACGCGCTGTCAACTCGAGAACAGCCCGCCCCTCGATGCCAGGCAGACAGTATCGAGAGGATATGAAACGGCGTATTACAAGTACTACGACTGGCCGGTTTACTGGGAGAATGACAGACGCGGTGTGCCGCTGTCGACTGCTTCCCCGGAGGCACAGCCATCAGCCGGGGAAGAAACGAACACCGGATGCCAGGAATTGCGCCTGCATAGAACCAGCGGGCTCGATGGATGTGTTATCGTGGCACTTGACGGCGCAATCGGGCAGGTCCGGGGTCAGATTATGGATACCCGGTACTGGGTGATGCGCTACCTGGCGATCGAAATACACAGCGAGTGTTCTGGCAGGCATGCCCTCGTCAGCCCGGCCTGGGTCGAGCGGGTAAGCTGGAGGGATCACCTCATGAACATCGGTCTTTCATCCATGGCGATTGGCAGTGCGCCCGGCTATGATCCTTGCACCGGAGTCAGCCGTGACTACGAGGCTCGACTGTTCAGGCACTACGGACGCCCGGCGTACTGGCAGCGGAACGATGGCATGAATTAAGGTTGCCTCGAAAAAACCGGGGTTTCTCCCGCAACAAGATTTGATGTGTATTTTTCGAGTCGCGACCGGGGATTCTGTCGCCCGTGTCCCGGGATGGAATTGACTACCACATGGCGGGGTGAAGACAGCATGAAAGAACGACGGCATTCGGATCGAATTGTGGCCTTTGTGATGGCGGGCGGCGCGGGCAAGCGTCTTCGACCATTGACTGCAGAACGTTGCAAGCCGGCGGTTCCGTTCGGCGCCCGCTACCGGATTGTGGATTTCGTCCTCAGTAATCTGATCAACTCCGGGATTCGTTCCATTTATCTGCTGGTGCAATACAAATCGCAGTCACTCATCGAACACGTGCGCAAGGCCTGGACTATCTCCCAATTGCTGCCGAATCAGTTTGTAACCGTCGTGCCGCCCCAGAGGCTGGATGACAATGTGTATTTTCGCGGTACCGCCGATGCTGTGTACCAAAGCATCAACCTCCTGAGGATTCATCAACCCGATCTGGTCGCGGTTTTCGGGGCCGACCACATCTACCGGATGGACGTGCGCCAGATGGTTCGGATCCATCGGGAAAGCGGGGCGGATGTCAGCGTCGCGGCACTGCCGGTGCCGATAGCAGAGACAGCAAGTTTCGGTATTCTGGAGGTGGATGGCGATAAGCGGATACGCGGATTCGAAGAGAAACCGGCTCACGGCAAGGCCATGCCATCGGATCCTCGCCGGGCATTTGCTTCAATGGGCAATTATCTTTTCAGCGCGCAGGTTCTGATGGATGTGCTCGAGGAGGCGCATGAACGCGGCGGTATGGATTTTGGTCACGATGTATTGCCGCGGTTGCTCGACACCCACCGGTTGTATGCCTACAACTTCATCGACAATCACATCCCGGGTATTAATCCCTATGAAGAGGTCGGGTATTGGCGCGATGTAGGCACGCTTGACGCCTATTACGAGGCGCACAGGGACGTGCTCGGCATGGAGCCGAAGTTCGATGCCTTCAATCCCCAGTGGCCGATCTTCTCCAGCCACTATCAGGGGCCGGTCGCGAAAGTCTTCAACAGCACGATAGATAACAGTCTGCTCGGTGCCGCCACAGTGGTGAACAATGCCTCCATTCGCAACAGCATCATTCGGCGCGAGGCGGTGATCGAGCCAGGGGTCGAACTGGAAGACTGCATCATCATGGATTATGTGCGGGTCTGCCGTGGTGCCCGAATGCGCCGGGTCATTGTCGACCGGCATAACAAGATCGATGCGAATTCCGTGATCGGGTTCGATCCGCAGACGGACCGGGCACGTTACGACGTGACGCCGGGAAGTGTGGTTGTAGTCCCCAAGGGAAGAACGGATTATTACGCGCGCGATTCCCGGGGCAGCGGTGTGGGTTACGATGAATAGAACCGCCGGTATCACGACGCGGGAGAAGGTTCGTTACCGCATCGAGAATACAGCATCAAGACATCAGATTGACGGTAGCCGGCAGGCAGGGAATTTTTTCCTGTGCAGGCCATGTCCCCCATGATCGCAGCACACTCTGTTTCCGGACCGGATGTTCGATGTGCCGGTACTCGCATCCTGGAACGTGCTCATGGCCAGTTCCTTATCACTGTGCAAGACGACCTCGCCGTGCATCTGTCACACTTCTAACGGCCAGGCGGAGCTAATCCTATCGTCAGATGCTCATGCTGATCCAGCTCTCGCTAGTCGCTACAGCACTGCTTGTCGTTGCCTACATCGTCGGCAGTGAGTTGTGTCTGCCCAGCGCTCGCTACGCCTTGCACACGGGCAGGCTGCGGTCATGGAAGGTCGCCTGCCTTCTCGTGGCGCTGGGTGAATGGGCGATGATCGTTATCGGCCTGACTTCCCTGCTGCTCGCCGAACACCTCTGGCAGCCGGTTACCGGAGCCTGGCCCGGCCGACTTGTCGGGCTGATGGCGGCCGGGATACTTGCCGGCGCTACGGTCTGGCAGCTAGCCGGGCGCATGCGGAGAAATTATGTCAGGGCGATGAGCAATTCGCTTGATCTGGTATTGCCGGTGAACGGCGTGCAACGCCAGATCTACGCAAACCGGCATCGGCAGCTCGAATCCGGATCTCCTGCCGAACAGGGACAGGTGCTGCAACAACTTTTCCGTGAAACGCGCTCGTCGGGAAAATGATAAGGCGTCTGAGGCAAGGCGGGAAATTGGTGCGTGGTGCCGAGCAATATCTCCGACCGCATTCTCCCAACTCGCCGGAAAACACCCAATACACGTCAAAACGGCTTGCGTTAGCACTACTTATTCAATAATGTTTCAGATATACCACATGCCCACCGGCATGAATCACAAATACAGTGTGACAAGCTGGATCGGGTTCTGTACAGCGGTCTGATTTCGAAAGATGGCAGTGCCATGTTCCGTGGCACTGCCAATTCTCACGAACTGTATGACATGGTTACTGTAAGGATGAAATTCACGTGCGAGGCAAGGCCAGATGATCGATTTACCCGTATGCTGCATTACTGCAACCCTTCACAGGTGTCAGCGTAAAGGTCGTGGAAGATCATGAAAATCGCACTCATTCAGGACGATATCTATTTGCCCTCGTTTGGTGGTGGCACTAAGGCAAATAGATGTTTACTGGAAAGTTTTGCGCGACATGGACACGAATGCCTGGTGCTATCGCGGGCATTGACCAGTTCCTCCGACGGGCCCGGCAATATGCGGCAGTTTGCCGCGGAGATGAAATCTCGTGGCGTGATTTATCAAGAGGTCGAACCGAATGTGTTTTCCTACAAGTACGAGGGAGTCCAGGTTGAGGCGTTAAACTTTACCGGACAGGACCAGCAACGTGACTATCTGGTTCGCCGGATCCGGACAATGAGTCCGGATTGGATCTTCGTGACAGATGACAAGCGACGCTTCATGTTGCGGGCAGCAATGGACGCATTGCCATCCCGGGTGATCTTGTTGCTGCAGACGATCATCCAGCTTCCGTTTGGTCCGCTCTCGATCGACAGAAATGCTGATTATACAGAACTGGTCAAGGCGGCTCGGGCGATTGTTGTCATCAGCAACTTCATGAAACAGTACATTCACGACTACGGTGATCTGGAAGCACATTTGTTGCCGATGCCGGTTTACGGAGCAGGTCCTTTCCCCCTCCTGGCAAAATCTGATCGCGGATTCGTGACGATGATCAATCCCTGCGAACTCAAGGGCGTGAGTATTTTTACCGGACTTGCGCGCATGTTCCCGAACGTCGAATTTGCGGCAGTTCCGACCTGGGGTGCTGATCAGGACCTGATAGATCATCTGCGAAAGATGCCCAATATACGGATCCTGAAACCTGCAAATGATATCGAGGAAATTCTCAGTCAGACCCGTATCCTCCTGGTCCCCTCGTTATGGCCTGAAACGTTCGGTTATGTGGTGCCCGAGGCAATGCTACGGGGCATTCCCGTGCTGGCCAGTGATATTGGTGGCTTGCCCGAAGCAAAGTTGGGCGTCGATTACGTCCTGCCGGTCGTCCCGGGCAAGTTCAGCGAGGGTGGTTTTGTCAGTCCACCTCAGGATCTTGCCCCATGGTCGCAAGCACTGGGCAAGCTGTTGTCCGATGCAGACACCTATCAGCAGTGTTCGCAGCAATCGAGGCGGGCTGCCCACGACTTTGTTGCCAGGGTGTCTGTGTCACAATACGAGGATTTAATGAACCGGCTCGCAGAGGGATGCTAACGGCTGTGATTTGGTAAGTACAGTCGGTACCTGCTGCCCGGCATCACGAATTGGCAATGTGCTGTCCTCATTCGATACTCATTTGATCAGCCAGGGATCTTTATAGCAGCTAACAGAGAAGCCAATACGATGGATATCAAGCCAAAGCAACAAAACCATTCAGAGTTCCAGCGTTACATCGATCAACAGCCCTATTCGGTTGTTCTGGACGGGTTGATATTCACAATCGACAAGGATGTGTTCCCGCCCGACATGGGGAAGTGCTCTCAAAACCTCGCCAGGATTGCACAAAGTTATCAGGCTCAATCAGCTCTCGATATGGGGTGTGGATCCGGCTATCTCGCGCTGACATTGGAACGCAGCGGAGTGCAGGAGGTCTGGGCCTCCGACATTCACGGTCCGGCTGTAGAATGCACGCGCAAGAATGTCGAACAGAACGAGAGTGTCGGACCGATTCATGTTGTGCAAAGCGATCTTTTCGAGAACATTCCATCTACAGTGAAGTTTGATCTGGTTGTTTTTAATCAACCTTTCGGTCCCGGGCAGGGAGACACGGTGTGTGGCTGCGGGCCGGATGGCGGATACCAGATCACCAGGCGATTCCTCCTGCAGGCTGCATATCGAATGAATCCTGGCGGGGCTGTCATCATGGCGTTTTCCGACCGCGAACCCGCAGAAAACAGTCCGGACCGGGTGGCGGCCGAACTCGGCTATCCTGTACGTACGCTGTTGCATGCGTATTACGGAGAAGCGAATAATTACATATTCGAGATTCGTCCGCTGCAGAATGCGTCTGAAAGCCCTGGCCAGCGCTAAACCGATTCGCGATTCAATACCTGCCGGTGTGGAGAGTGGAGTCGCCCGCAATCCATCCGGTGCTTGTCAGTGATTCTAGGCCTGCGCCATGGCGCGGAAGATATCGCAGTCTTTCATGAGTTCTTCGTAATTCCCACTGGCGATAATTCTGCCATGTTCCAGCACGTGTATCACATCACAGTCTTTCACGGTATTCAGTCGATGGGCGATGATAAGCAGCGTTTTTGTAC
>JBAVKA010000239.1:0-10708 GCA_049688075.1 Gammaproteobacteria bacterium | reverse complement strand
ATAGGCATTGCCGTGGCCGGAGCGCCGTGAGCCGTCCATCACGAAGATGCCCTGGCTCCTGAAGCCGCATTTGTCGAGCAGCGCCTGGATGCGGGTTTTGAGCGAATCGTTTTCCAGGGGTGAAAACTTGTTGAACAGCGGGGCGATGACGGCAGGGTAGGCCCAGAACATGACCAGCGAGAAACCCATCCACACCAGCCAGACATACAGCCACCAGAGCCCGCCGCTATGAAGCATGATCCACAGGGCGATCGCGATCATCGGGGCGCCGATGACGATCATCAGGATGAACTGCTTGATGAGATCGCCCGCGAATGTGCGCGGCGTCGTGCGGTTGAAGCCATAGCGCTGTTCTATGACAAAGGTATGGTACAGGCCGAAAGGCAGTTCCAGGACCGCCATGATGACCATGACGCTTAGCATGAAGCCCACACCGGTTGCAATTCCGCCGAAACCGGCCCCGCGCCAGCCCTGATCGAGCCATTCCAGACCGCCGCCCAGTGTCAAGCCGAGCAGCAGCAGGGCGTCATAGCCCAGTTCGATCATGCCGAGGCGGGTTTTGCTGACGGTGTAATCGGCGGCCTTGTGATGGTCGTCCAGCGAGATGCGCTCGGCAAAGGCATCCGGGACCTGTGCGCGATGCGCTACCACATAAGCCTGCTGTCGCCTGGCAAGCCACAGCTGCACCAGCGTGGCGGCGGTGAGCGCGGCGACAAACAGGATCGTGAAGGTATTCATGCAGGGCCAGAGACTCCGTGAATCTTAATGATGCAGATTAGCCTCTGGTACAATGACTGACAACCCCAATGATGGAAGGGAAGAACGTCCGATGACGCAAGACGCCAACAGCCTGGTCTGGATAGACCTGGAAATGACCGGTCTCGATACCCAGGCCGACCGTATTATCGAGATTGCCACCATCGTTACCGACGGCAGACTGGCTATTCTGGCGGAAGGTCCGGTGCTCGCCATTCATCAGCCCGATGCCGTGCTCGCCGCCATGGACGAGTGGAATACCACCCAGCACACCGGATCCGGGCTCACGCAGCGTGTGCGCGAGAGTCGCCTCGACGAGGCGCAGGCCGAGCGCCTGACGCTGGAGTTCCTGTCAGACTATGTGCCGGCGAACGCCTCACCCATGTGCGGAAACAGCATCTGCCAGGACCGGCGTTTCCTGGCGCGCTGCATGCCGGAGCTGGAACACTATTTCCATTACCGCAACCTCGACGTCAGCACACTCAAGGAACTCGCCGTGCGCTGGGCGCCCGGGGTGGCCAGGGGTTTCGTGAAGCAAAGTACCCATTTGGCGCTGGATGACGTGAGGGATTCCATCCGCGAGCTGCAATACTACCGCGAGCACCTCTTCAGTATTCATCCATAAACACTGTTTTCACCGCAGAGACGCAAAGAACGCAGAGAAATTCTTTACCGAAGACAATTAAACACTTCGCGCACTTTGCGATGAGTTTATTTCCTTATGGATGGGCACACTCCAATTGTGAAGACGCCGGTCCGGACCGGCGCGGCACACCGCCCCGGGAAGGGTCCGCAGATCAGGTCTCGACCGGCAGGCCGGGGTTGTTGCCCCAGTCCGACCACGAGCCCGGATAGCCCTTCACGCGCGGGAAGCCCAGGTGCTGAAGCACGATGTAGGTGTGCGCCGAGCGGTGATGACTCTGGCAGTAGGTGATGATCTCCCGGTCGGGGGTGACGCCGATCTGCGCGTACAGGTTTTCGAGCTCCTCGTCGGGCTTGAAGCGCAGGTTGCGGGTCTGATCCATGGCCAGCGTCCATTCCAGGTTCAACGCACCCGGTATATGTCCGCCGCGATCGGCGAAGCGCTTGACGCCGCTGAATTCCTCCGCACTGCGCACATCGAGCAGGACTGCATCGGCATTGCCCAGCCGCGCGCGGATGTAGGCGCTGTCGGCGACCGGCGCGTCGGTGTGCGCCAGATCGAACGTTGCTGCCGTAGGCGTGACCGGGACGTCGTCATAGGGATGGCCATCGTTCGCCCAGGCATGCAGACCGCCGTTGAGCAGGGCGAAACGTGTGTGCCCTGCGACTTCCAGTGTCCACAGGAAGCGTGCGGCGCGACCGCCGCCCTCGTCGTCATAGGCCACAACGTAGGTATCCTGGCCGATGCCGAGTGAGGAGAAGATCCTCTGCAGCGTGCCGTCATCGGGCAGCAGGCCCATCACCGGCTTGCTCACGGCGACGATCTGGTCGTAGTCCACGAACACGGCGCCGGGGATGTGCAGTTTGCGGTAGGTGTCGGCTTTGCCCAGGTCGACGATCAGGACATCCTTCGAATACAGCATGTCTTCGAGCATATCCGTTTCAATCAGCAGTGAGGGGGTGGTGTCGGTCATGATGCCTCGGTAAGTAGTGGTTCCAGAAGTTCGATCCAGTGTTTGACGGGCACCCGGGCTCCGCCCGCGAGGTGGGTGAGACATCCGATGTTTGCGGTGGCGATGACCACGGGTTCCGGTTTCTGAAGCGCCGCCAGCTTGTTGTCCCGCAACTCACGGGAAAGCGCCGGCTGCAGCAGGGAGTAGGTGCCGGCCGAGCCGCAGCATAGATGCCGGTCGGTCGTCGGCGCCAGTTCAAAGCCGGCGCGTGAAAGCAGATCCTCGACCACGCCATCGAGGCGCTGCGCATGCTGCAGCGTGCAGGGTGAGTGAAATGAGATTTTCACCGTACCGGCGGGCGGGCGGAGCCTGCCGTCAAGCGGTTCACGCGCCACCACCTCGCTCAGGTCACGGGCCAGGGCGCTGACCCGCGCCGCCTTCTCGGCATAAGCGGGATCGTGCGCCAGCATCCGGCCGTACTCCTTCACCAGCGGGGCGCATCCGCTGGCGGTGATGACGATGGCCTCGGTGCCGGCGGTGACTTCATCCCACCAGGCGTCGATGTTTCTGCGCATGAAACCCCGGGCCTCGTCCACGGCGCCCAGGTGATGGCTGACGGCACCGCAGCAGCCGGCGGCCGCGGGGCTGACGGCGGTGATGCCGAGTGCATCCAGCACTCGCCGCGTGGCGTGATTGATCTGTGGCGCGAGCGCCGGTTGCACGCAGCCTTCCAGCAGCAGCATGCGTCGCTTGTGCTTCCTGACGGAGGCCGGCACCAGCCCTGGCGGTCTGAGGGGGACCTGTTGCCTCATTCCCCGGGGCAGCACGGGGCGCAGCGCCTGGCCCAGCCGCAGCAGGACGGTGAATGTCCGCCGGCGGGTGAGGAGGAGACGCAGTATCCGCCGCAGCAGGTGCCCGCCGGGCGTGCGTCCGACCTGACGTTCGATCAGCTCCCGCCCGGTGTCGAGCAGGCGGTGATAATCGACGCCGGAAGGGCAAGTGGTTTCACAGGCGCGGCAGGTCAGGCAGCGGTCGAGGTGCAGTTGTGTGCGGGCGGTCGCCTGCCGGCCTTCCAGCACCTGCTTGATGAGGTAAATGCGCCCGCGTGGCCCGTCCAGTTCGTCGCCGGTGAGCTGATAGGTCGGGCAGGTGGCATTGCAGAACCCGCAGTGCACGCAATTGCGCAGCACCCCGTCGGCTTCGCGTCCGGCCGGGGTGTCGAGGAAAGCTTGTTGCAGCGAGGTTTGCATGGTCTAACCCGCATGTCTCATCGGGATCCCGGATGCTGGCGCAGGGCTCGTGTGTCCGGATGCCGCTCTGGAGTGAAAGGGGTAGCTGTAGCTACCCCTTGAGTGAAGAGCAAGTCCGGGCGCGCGCGAACCAGCCAGGGCCGGGATAGGCTCTCTCAGGAAATACAACATATTTTTCCGAGTTAGCAACATTTTGCTTACCTTGAATGCATTATTCGGTCCGCCGCCGCCCGGTGAGACATGCGGGTTATAGTTCCGGGTACATCCTGCCGGGGTTGAGGATGCCGGCGGGATCGAAGCTGCGCTTCAGGCGCCGGTGGAGCGCGAGCAGCGGTGGTGGCAGAGGATGGAACACGTCATTGCCGTCGCCATTGCGGAACAGCGTCGCGTGACCACCGCTGTCAGCGGCGCTTTGGCGCAGCGTGGCGGCTGGCAGGCCGGTTTTAATCCAGCGTTGTGCGCCGCCCCAGTCGATCAGGCAGTCACCCTCCAGCGGGAGTGGCGGCGCGGCGGGCGCTACCGACAGGCGCCACAGGGGCCGCGGGTCATCGAAAAACGCCAGTCGTTGTTCGCGCAAGTCCTCCCAGAATGACCCGGTATCGGGGAGTGGATCGCCGCCGATTTTATCCGCGGCCGCCTTGACCCCCTGTTCGAAACCCGACAGCCGCAGTGTCAGAGAGCCTTCATGATAGCAGCCGGCCGAGAGCGGCAGCGGCAAGCCGGCCCACCGGTTGAACAGCGCGATGGCCTCGGCGGCTGTGGTTTCCTGCCGCAAGGTGAGCCCGGTTTCCGGACGTGGCAGGACCTTTAACGTGATGTCGAGCAGCACCGCCAGGGTGCCGAGCGAGCCGGTGAGGGCGCGTGAAATATCGTAACCGGCCACGTTCTTCATGACTTGCCCGCCGAAGCGCAGCTGCCGGGCGCTGCCATTGAGGCAGGTGATCCCCAGCACGTGATCACGTACCGCCCCGGCATAGGGACGGCGCGGACCGGACAGACCGCAGGCGATGGTGCCGCCGAGGGTGGCGCCGGGACCGAAGTGCGGCGGCTCGAACGCCAGCATCTGGTTTTCCTGTGCGAGCACCGCCTCGAGCGCCGTGAGCGGCGTTCCGGCACGCGCCGTGACCACCAGCTCCGTGGGTGAATAATCGATAACACCGGCGTATTCGCCCATCGGGAATACCGTGGCAGGGACTGTTCTGCCGTAGAACGCCTTGCTGCTGCCGCCGCGGATAAAAAGCGGCGTGCCGCGACTGCCGGCATCGCGCAGGGTCTCGATGAAGCTGTCGATCAGGGGCTGCATCCTCGAATCCATAGGGCGCGCTCAGAACCGCTCGAGTTCCGGGTGCGGGAGCTGGCCGTGGTGAACGTGCAGGGCGCCGAATTCGGCGCAGCGGTGCAGCGTCGGGATGGCCTTGCCGGGGTTGAGCAGGCCATGCGGATCGAATGCCTGCTTGACGGCATGGAACTGTTCCAGCTCGTTGCTGTTGAACTGCACGCACATCTGGTTGATCTTCTCGAGCCCCACGCCGTGCTCGCCGGTGATCGTGCCTCCGACCGCCACGCACAGCTCGAGTATTTTGCCGCCCAGTTCCTCGGTGCGTTCCAGTTCCCCCGGCTGGTTGGCGTCGTAGAGTATCAGCGGGTGCAGGTTGCCGTCGCCGGCATGGAAGACGTTGCACACCGGCAGGCCGTACGCCGCCGAGAGAACTCCGATTTCCGCGAGCACCTTCGCCAGGTGCCGGCGCGGGATGGTGCCGTCCATGCAGTAGTAATCCGGCGATAGTCGGCCCATAGCCGGAAAAGCAGCCTTGCGTCCGGCCCAGAATCGCTGGCGTTCCGCTTCGTTGCGGGAAACGCGCAGATCGACTGCGCCGGCCTGCGTGAATACCGTGCGGGTGCGTTCGATCTGGGTCTCGACGTCTTCACGCGTCCCGTCCAGTTCGCACAGCAGGATAGCCGCCGCCTCCTCGGGATAACCGGTGTGTACGAATCTTTCCACGGCACGGATGGCCGGATTGTCGAGCAGTTCGAGTCCTGCCGGTATGATGCCGCTGGCGATGACGGCCGTGACGGCGGCCGCGGCGGACTCGACGGAATCGAAGGCCGCCAGCACGACTTGCGCCGTCTCCGGCTTCGCCAGCAACCTGACAGTCACCTCGGTAATGACGCCGAGCAGCCCCTCCGAGCCGGTCAGCAGCGCCAGCAGGTCATAACCCGGGCTGTCGAGCGCATCGCCGCCGATGGTAAGGGATTCACCCTCGATAGTCAGGATCTCGAGCTTCAGGATGTTGTGCACGGTGAGTCCGTACTTGAGGCAATGCACGCCGCCGGCATTTTCCGCCACGTTGCCGCCGATGGAGCAGGCGATCTGCGAAGAGGGGTCCGGTGCATAGTAGAGACCGAAGGGTTCGGCCGCTTTCGATACGGAGAGATTGGTCACGCCGGGTTCGACGCGCGCGGTGCGATTCTCGACGTCAATGTCGAGTATCCGGTTGAAGCGTGCCAGACTGAGCAGCACCCCGTCGGTCAGCGGGAGCGCACCGCCCGACAAGCCCGTGCCGGCGCCGCGCGCGACGACAGGAACGCGTAACTCCGCGCACGACTGCATCGCAACCCGCACCTGATCCGGCGTTTCCGGGAGCACCACGATCAGTGGCAGCCGGCGGTAGGCGGAGAGGGCATCACATTCGTACGGGCGCAGGTCTTCCGGCTCGTAGAGCAGACACTGTGCGGGCAGTCGCCTGCGCAGCAGATTTATCACAGTATTGTCCGGCATGAACCCGAGAGTCGTTTGTGGATGCAGGTATCACCAGTACGCAGCGTTACGCTTGCGTGATCAAGGAAGCGGATGCCAGCGCCGATAGTTGTCGAAAGTCTACACGAGTCCGTTATTGTACACAGGCGGATTAATAACACATCATGCTATGATCCAGCGATGAAATGCTGTTTGCGACAAGAAGCGTATCACGGCGTCGGGGCGCACACATTTGCCGGCCTCATGGAGCTGTACGAGACGAATTACATCCGGCTGAGAAATCTCGTGCCGGCACTGAATGCCATGCCGGCGGACGCCGTTTCGCGTGTCCCGGGCGCGCTTGATCTTCACCTGCGGCTCCTCGAACGCTGCCGGTTCACCACCACGCTGGGTCTCACCTATCTTTTCCATGAAGAGGGGGGCGCATTCCCGGCGCCCGACATCAAGGTGCGTATTTACCACGATGCCCAGGTGGCTGAAGTGATCGCTTGCGGTCGCCGGCGTGGATTGCATCACGCCGAGTACAACCGCCTGCACCACCATTATTCTCTCACGGAAAAATGGCGCATGAACCGATTCCTGCATAAATGGTTGGGGTATTGCCTCCGGCAGGGGCATTGCTTCGCACCCGATCGGGAATCCCCGCTATCGACTGAAACCCCGATATCGGCGGCGGATATTCTTCTAATCGCTGAACCCTGAGGGTATCCTGCTGCTCCGGCCGCCGCATTACCGGGGCCTCTTGGCACTTGATAGTTGCTCCTGTCTGACGCATACTCATTACCTGAGTAAATTACTAGGTAATTGCGCCGCATCCGTTTGACGGACACGGCGGCCACCGGGAACAACCTTATGAGATTATCGACGAAAGGGCGCTACGCGGTCACCGCCATGCTGGATCTCGCCATTCACCATGAGCAGGGACCGGTTACGCTGGCGGATATCTCCGAGAATCAGGGCATATCGCTTTCCTATCTGGAACAGCTGTTCGCCCGGCTGCGCCGGCACGGCCTGGTCGAGGGTCTGCGCGGCCCCGGCGGTGGCTATCGCCTGTCGCGCCGCCCGCAGGATATCTCGGTGGCGGAAGTGATCACCGCCATCGGCGAGGGCATCGACACCACCCAGTGCCAGGGTAACCGTGACTGCCAGGACGGCGACGAGTGCCTTACCCATCAGCTGTGGACAAAACTCGGCAGTGAGATCTTCGATTTTCTGAACGGTATTACCCTGGCGAGTTTTATCGAACGTGATGACGTCAATAAAGTTATCCAGCGCCAGCAGGGCAGGGTTAGCCTGGCGGCGCCCCGGATAAGCAAGACATTAGCCTAGGTGAACGGTTAAAATTGCAGGCAGGATATTCTCTATGAACATCAGCATTCCGATTTACATGGACTACTCGGCGACCACGCCGGTGGATGAACGTGTCGCCGAGAAGATGTGCGCTTACCTGACCCGCCAGGGCCAGTTCGGCAATCCCGCTTCGCGTTCCCATGAATTCGGCTGGAAGGCCGAAGCGGCAGTCGAAGAGGCGCGCGCCCATGTTGCAGGACTGGTCAATGCCGATCCCCGGGAAATCGTCTGGACATCGGGCGCCACCGAATCCGACAACCTCGCCATCAAGGGCGCCGCGCACTTCTACCGGAAACAGGGTGGTCACATCATTACGCTCAAGACCGAGCACAAGGCGGTGCTGGATTCATGCCGTCAGCTCGAGCGGGAAGGCTATGAGGTGACCTACCTGGAACCCGAGCCGAGTGGCTTGCTGGACATGGTAAAGCTGGAAGCCGCCATGCGCAGCGACACGGTGCTGGTGTCGGTCATGCATGTCAACAACGAGATCGGAGTGATTCAGGATATCGCCGCGATCGGTGAATTGTGCCGCGACCGCAGGATTGTCTTTCACGTGGATGCCGCCCAGAGCGCCGGCAAGGTGCCGATTGACCTGGAAATACTCAAGGTCGATCTGATGTCCTTCTCGGCACACAAGATCTATGGACCCAAGGGTATCGGCGCCCTGTATGTGCGCCGCAAGCCGCGGGTGCGTCTCGAGGCCCAGATGCACGGCGGTGGACACGAGCGCGGCCTGCGTTCCGGAACCCTGCCCACTCACCAGATCGTCGGCATGGGCGAGGCATTCCGCATTGCCGGGGAAGAAATGGAAGAGGAGAACCGGCGCATCCGGATGCTCCGGGATCGCCTGTGGAACGGCCTCAATGAAATGGAGGAGGTCTATCTGAATGGCGACATGGACCAGCGAGTGCCACACAATCTCAATGCCAGCTTCAACTATGTCGAGGGTGAAAGCCTGATCATGGCGCTCAAGGACATGGCGGTTTCATCCGGGTCCGCCTGCACCAGTTCCAGTCTGGAACCCTCCTATGTGCTGCGCGCGCTCGGCAGAAACGACGAACTGGCGCACAGTTCCATCCGCTTTACCATCGGACGCTACACAACGCAGGAAGAGATCGACTACATTGTCGCGCGCGTGAGGGAAAAGGTGACCAAGTTGCGCGAACTCTCGCCCTTGTGGGAAATGTACAAGGACGGCGTCGATCTCAATTCGGTTAAATGGGCGGCGCACTGAATCCAGTCGAGGCCCACAACAGGACAGACAGGTAGAGGACAATGGCAATTACCCTGACAGATGCGGCGGCGACCCGTGTTAAACAGTTTCTCGACAACCGCGGCAAGGGCATGGGTCTGCGGCTGGGCGTGAAAACCACAGGCTGCTCCGGCATGGCCTACGTAATCGAGTACGCCGATGCGCTCGAGGAAGGCGATATGGTTTTCGAGGATCACGGAATCAAGGTCATCGTGAATCCCAGGAGTCTCGTGTATCTCGACGGCACCGAGCTCGATTATGCGAAGGAAGGCCTGAACGAAGGTTTCAAGTTCAATAATCCCAACGTCAAGGACATGTGCGGCTGCGGCGAGAGTTTCAACGTCTAGCCGCCATTGCTTGCCGGCCGGTCAGCTCAACACTCAGTGACAGCGTAGACCATGGCGGCGGATCTTTCCTCGAGCTACTTCCAGTTGTTTGGCCTGCCTCGAACTTTCGTTATCGACGCCGCGCAGCTCGACAGCCGTTACCGGGAGCTGCAGCGCATCGTACATCCGGACCGTTACGTCAACGCGAGCGACCAGGAACGCCGGCTTGCCATGCAGCAGGCGACGCGAATCAACGAGGGTTATCAAACGCTGAAAGACCCCCTGAAGCGCGGCCGCTACCTGCTGGAGCTGGGCGGTTTCGTGTTCGGTGACCAGCACCATACGACTCGTGACCCGGAATTTCTCATGCGTCAGATGGAACTGCGCGAGGCGCTGGGCGCGGTTAAAACGGCCGGAGATCCCCTGGTGGTGCTCGCCAGGCTGATCGACGGGATAGCCGACGATTTCACCGCCCTGGCGGGCGAGCTGCAATCGCGATTTACCGAAGGCGACTGCAGCGATCCGCAGGCGGCCGCGGACACTCTGATGAAGATGCAGTTCTTTCGCCGCCTGCAGCAGGAGGCGCAGGAGCTGGAGGCCGCACTCGAGGATGAACTGGCCTGATCCCGAGCGGGAAACGACACGGAAACCATTATGGCGCTTTTACAGATCACAGAGCCCGGCGAGTTCACTGCCCCGCATGCCCATCGGCTGGCAGCCGGCATCGATCTCGGCACCACCAATTCGCTGGTGGCCAGCGTGCGCAGCGGCGTGGCGGACACCCTGCCGGATGCGGACGACCGGCATTTGCTGCCTTCCGTGGTGCGCTACCTGAAAACCGGCGGAACGGTCGTCGGTGAAGAGGCTCTGGCGGCGGCGACGGAAGATCCCCTCAATACCATCGCCTCGGTGAAACGCCTGATGGGCCGCGGCGTCGAGGATGTCAGACGTTTGGGCACGCAGCTGCCCTATGACTTCGTGCCGGGCGCGAGCGCCATGCCGCTGCTGCGCACCGTGTCCGGCGATGTCAGTCCGGTGGAGGTCTCGGCCGAGATCCTGCACGTGCTGAAGACCCGCGCCGAGGCGACGCTCGGGGGGGAGCTGCAGGGCGTGGTCATTACCGTCCCGGCTTATTTCGACGAGGCGCAGCGCCAGGCGACCAAGGACGCCGGACGGTTTGCCGGGCTCAACGTCCTGCGGCTGCTGAATGAACCGACGGCCGCCGCGGTGGCCTACGGCCTGGACAAGGGATCCGAGGGCGTCATCGCCATCTTCGATCTGGGCGGCGGCACCTTCGATATCTCCATCCTGCGGCTCAACCGCGGTGTCTTCGAAGTCATGGCGACCGCCGGGGACAGTTCCCTGGGAGGCGATGACATCGACCGGCTCGTGGCGCACTGGATCATGCAGGAGGCGGGGAT